>NZ_CP127385.1:4649625-4955954 GCF_030378205.1 Bradyrhizobium sp. NP1 | reverse complement strand
TTGACCGGAGATTTCGATGGAGGGGCCAGAAATGACGGGATGTTGGGCAAGCGGGAACACGCCTTGCTCGGCGCCGAACCGCCAGGCGCGTATCGTTGCGCGGAAATGTGGGAGGCTGGGAATGAAGCTCATTGGGCACGTTGCGCTCGCCATCGCTGTCCTGACGACACCTGCGGCGCAGGCGCGGGCCTCCGATGACGTCATAAGGATCGGCATCATGAACGATCAGTCCGGCGTCTACGAAGACATCACGGGCGCAAAGGCCGTCGAGGCGGCGAGGATGGCGGTCGAGGATTTCGGCGGAAAGGTTCTCGGCAAGAAGATAGAAGTCCTGGTCGCCAATCATCAGAACAAGACCGACATCGCAACTTCGATTGCACGCAAGTGGGTCGATGTGGACCACGTTGACGCCATCGCCGACGTGACAGGCTCCGGCGTGGCCCTGGCCGTCAACGAGCTGCTGCGCGACCGCAACACAGTAATGATTGTCGCCAGCGCAGCGACCTCGGACCTGACCGGCAAGGCCTGCTCGCCCACAACGGTGCAGTTCGCCTACGATACCTATTCGTTGGCGAAGAGCACGGCGACCGAGATCCTCAAACAGGGGGGCGACACCTGGTTCTTCATCACCGCCGATTATGCGTTCGGTCATGCGCTGGAGCGGGACACGTCGGCTTTTGTGGAGAAGGGTGGCGGTAAGGTTCTTGGCTCGGTCCGAGCCCCGCTTGGCACGAGCGACTACTCATCGTTCCTGCTGCAGGCGCAGGCGTCGAAGGCCAAGATCATTGGCCTCGCAACTGCCGGCGGCGACACCATCACCGCCATCAAGCAATCGGCAGAGTTCGGCATTCAGGGCGGCGGACAGCGGCTTGGCGGACTTCTGATCTATATCAACGACGTCGAGGCACTTGGTTTGAACGGCGCGCAGGGCCTGATGCTGACGACGTCATTCTATTGGGACCTGACGGACGAGACGCGAGCCTGGACCAAGCGGTTTCTCGATCGCACCGGCGGGCAGCGGCCGCCGAACATGCTGCAGGTGGGGCTCTACTCGGGTGTCCTGCATTATCTCAAGTCAGTCGAGGCGGCCGGTACAAGGGACGCGAAGGCCGTGTCGAAGAAGATGCGCGAACTTCCGGTCAACGATTTCTACAACAAGCAGGTCAAGCTGCGCGATGATGGTCGGGTGCTGCACGAAATGTACCTCGTCCAGGTCAAAAGCCCTGCCGAGTCGAAGTATCGCTTCGATGACTATAAGGTGCTTAGCAAACTGGCGGGCGCGGATGCCTACCGGCCCATGAGCGAAGGAGGATGTCCGTCGGTGGCGCAGCCGCAAAGATAACCATCCGCTCGCGACCACGCCAATTCAGGACGCTGCACCGATGATAGGAAGACGCACATGAACGTCTCGGACCTGCTCGGAGACGTCGCCTCCTACTATGCCGGCAAGCCCTTGCTGTATGTGCGTGGAGAGCCGATCTCGCATGCCCGCATCGACGCGGATGTGCGCAAGCTGACAGGCTGGCTCAGATCGCGCGGAATCGCCAGGGGCGACCGCGTCCTGCTCGTCATGAACAATTCGGCCGAATGGCTCGTTAGCTTGTTTGCCATTCTGCGGGTCGGCGCGATTGTTGTTCCCGTCAATCCCGGCCTGAAGTCGGCGGAGATGTGCACGATCGCGACGCATTGCGAGCCAAGCATGGCGATCGTCGACGACGAGTTTGTCGAATATTTAGAGCCATTGGCCGATCGATTTCCAATGCTTGTTCGGGCTGGGTCCGGTCCTTGCGACTGGACGGCCGTGGTTGTCGGGGCGGAAGCTGACCGCGAGGCAACCCAGGTAAACGCGTCCGACGCGAGCATGATCTTCTACACGTCGGGAACGACCGGCGCGCCTAAAGGCGTCATCATCAGTCATGGCGCGGTAAACTACATCGCCACCATGACCTCGACACATATGCGGATCGGACGAGCCGATACCTCACTGGTGATGGGGTCGTTGGCGTTCATTTATCCCTTGGCAATCAATTGCCTCGCTTCCTTCAGAGGCGGCGCAACTGTGGTCCTGCAGGAGCGCTTTCATCCAAAATTCGTATGCGAGGCGGTCGAGATGCGGCGCGTCACTGTGACGATGGGCGTGCCAACCATGTTTGTCATGCTCATGAACTTCGGCGAACTCGAGCAATACGACTTCTCCTCAATGCGTCTTGCCATTTCCGGCGGCGCCAGTCTTCCGGATGCGCTGTGTCGACGCGCCAAGGATACGCTCGGCTTCGAAATCTTCGATCTCTGGGGAATGACCGAGTGCACGCCGGTGACATCCTACGATCCCGCCCGAGATGACCGCGGCGTCCCGGATTCCTGCGGTCGCGCGCTACCGGGGTGCGATTTCAGGATCGTCGATGATAATTTGCGGCCGGTTGCCAACGGCGTTGTTGGCGAGGTGATGCTGACCGGGCCGATGATCATGTCGGGCTATTACAAGAATCCAAAGGCGACTGCGGAGACCATGATTGACGGCTGGATCCGCAGCGGCGACCTCGGCATCAGGGATGATGCCGGCCATTTGTTCCTCGTCGGCAGAAGGAAGGACCTCATCATTCGGGGTGGCGCGAATGTTTATCCGGTCGAGATCGAGGAAGTTCTCTATACCCATCCCGATGTCGCCGAATGCGCCGTCATTGGTCTGCCGGATGCCGTGTTCGGCGAACGCGTGAAAGCGTTTGTCGTCAGGCGGACGGATCGGTTGATCGAACAGGAACTTCTTTCCCACTGCAGCCGCACGCTCGCGGAATACAAGCTGCCCAGCGAGATCGAATTTGTCGCGGAGCTTCCGAAAGGGCCGACTGGAAAGATCCTGCGGCGCGAGTTGCGGGACTTGTCGACGGTCCGCGCTGAACGCTCTCCCTCGAAGGATCAGGGACTTCAATGATGGGACCGTTGTCCGGTCTGAAGGTCGTCGAATTCGCAGGCATCGGAGCCGGGCCGCATTGCGCAATGATGCTCGCCGATATGGGTGCAGAAATCGTTCGTATCGACCGGTTGCAGCCGGCCGGGCTCGGCGTCGAAGTCGAACCCAAATTCGACTTCCTGATGCGCGGCCGCCGCTCCCTGGCCATCGATCTGAAGTCGCCGACAGGGCGCGAGGTCGTCTTTGAAATGATCGCTCGGGCCGATGCACTCCTGGAAAGCTTTCGGCCAGGCGTCATGGAGCGAATTGGTCTTGGACCCGACGTATGCCTTCGCGTCAATCCGCGCCTGGTCTATGCCCGCCTTACTGGCTGGGGACAGACCGGGCCATATGCCGGCATGGCGGGGCACGATATAAATTATATCGCGCTGTCGGGCGCGCTCGATGCTATGGGAGCGCCAGATCGGTGTCCGCAGCCGCCGCTCAATCTATTGGGAGATTTTGGTGGGGGCGCGCTGCACTGTGCGTTCGGCGTCGTCAGCGCGCTTTTCCATGCGCATCGCAGCGGGCAGGGGCAGGTCGTGGATGCCGCAATGATTGACGGCGTAACGTTGATGATGAGCCTTGTCCTCGGCTGGCGCAAGGCAGGCAAGTGGAGTGACCGGAAAAGTGACAATGTCGTTGACGGAGGTTCGCCGTACTACAGCACATATCGAACCGCTGACGATCGGTTCATTGCGATCGGCGCCATGGAAGAGAAGTTCTACGAGCTGCTGCTCGAAAAACTAGGGCTTTCGCAGCTCCAGCACATGCGTCCGCACACCGATCGGGCCCTCTGGTCCGAACAGCGGAGAACGTTTGAGGCTGTGTTCAGAACGAAAACGCGGGACGAATGGTCCAGTCTTCTCGAGGGAACCGACGCCTGCTTTGCGCCGGTATTGAGCATGCACGAGGCGCCGGAACATCCGCATATCAAGGCCAGAGGTATCTATCGCGAATTGAACGGCGTTCAGCAGCCGTCACCGGCGCCGCGCCTCAGCCTTGCCTCCAATGTCGGGGTGAGCAGCGCCCCTCGCATTGGCGAACACTCCCGCGAAGTCCTGCGAGACTGGGGATGGGACCAAGACGCGATCGCTAAACTCGTAGGCAACGGAGTTGTCTTTCAGGCGACCGAAGTCGGTCGCTGAATCTGCGCCTCAAAACGCGGCGACGATTTGCAGCTCGCTTCCGGGAGGGCGATATTGAAATCGCTACTTTGCGGGCGACGCGATCCCTCGACGATGCAGAAATGCATGACGAAGATGTGTTACCAATTGGCGGCTTAGGCCGAGCAGATAGCTAGCTTTTTGGTACACCCGACACGATTCGAAATCGCGACCTTGGCCTACGAGGGTGTGCTCGAGCGTTCCCCCGACATTGCGTACAAGGATTACTACAACGCCACGCGTACTCATTTGTCATTGAACCAGGATGCCCCGGTCCCTCGCGGCGTCGAGTGGGCCGGAAACATCGTCTGCCGCCCGATCCTGGGCGGACTGCACCATCAATATGGCCGGATGTGATCTACGGTAGGCACAACTCGCAGGTGGCTTCTCTATGTCAAGTCCGATGGCCGCTTGATAATGGTGCGAGCGAGAAGACCTCGCGCCGTCGATTGAAGCGTGCCTTCGGGCAGACGTGCAGATAGCGCCTTTTCCAAAGATTTTGGGGCGGACCGCAGTGCGGCGTGCATGCGCTCAGCCACCACTCCTGGATACAGATCCTCAATACCCTCCCGTAGGGCCAGGATTACGTGGTTAGCGAGCTCTTTTGGGGCGAGCTTTGGTGGCGGAGACTTGATGCTCATGCGAGTGTCGACCGCAGCAGGGAAAACGCCGCAAACTCGTACATTGTACGGCGCAAGCTCTCCTCGAATTGCTTGCGTCAGCGAGTAAGCCGCAGCCTTACTGGCGCAATACGAACCGCAAATCGGCAAGTTCACGTGACTTAAGATGCTCAGCATGTTTACGATTACGCCCTGTCGGCGATCCCGCATTGGGGGCGCAAATGCACGAACCACATTCAACAGGCCAAAATAATTGACCTCCATCTCTCGACGAGCATGATCGGCGGACTCCGCGCTGAGTATGCCGACATTGTCGTTAATGCCGGCACTATTAACTAATATGTCGACTTTTCCTTCAAGCGAAGATGCCAGCGAAAAGACACCGGCAGCGTCTGTCACGTCAAGACGATTGACGCCATCCGGCGCATTGCGGCCGCCGACCTCGATGACTTCCGCCACTCCAGCTGCACGAAAGGCGAGAACAAGTTCTCGTCCGATATCACCGTTGCTGCCTGTGACAAGAACGACCTTGCCGCCAACCTCTTGGTTTGGAGTCACCATGATATTCCTCCTTGGAGCACAGGGCTTCTTCCGCATCTTCGGGAGCGCAGAATCTGCTGAGGTAAGTCGATGCCCCCATGAAACGCGTCGTCCCAACTGGCGGCAAAAGCGCCAAACCGCATAAGGCAAGTTGATTGCATCGTAACCCGAGATCCCAAGAGACAGCCAACGTGAATGCGACGAGAAAGCAGCTCTGGTGCTCCGCAGCTTTAATCAGACATATTTGTGTTACGCAATGAAAAGGGGACGCGCAGCAAACGGGTTAATAGGGGCGCTTCTTGGGCGCCCCTCGGGCAATGCCGCCTTGCCACAAAATCCCTCAGACCTGCCATTTGGACGAATTGCCCTTTGACTGGGGCAGGCACTCGCGGGGTCCTACGTGTGAGACGGGTGGGGCTGTCATCCGAGTCGGTTTAACCAGGTAGTTGGGTGCACAATTATATGATTGCGTTTCGCAAATAAAACTCTATAAGCTTCCTGGCGAGAATGCGACGGTGACCGGCGGTGAGGGATCGACATGGTTACGCGAAATCCAGGTTTGCTCAACGGCAACAAGCTGAAGCTGGGTCTCTTCGGAGCGAACTGCAGCGGAGGGTTGGCCTTTATCAGGCTTCCGGAGCGATGGAATGGGAGCTGGGAGGGGAACGAGCGTCTCGCCATTTTCGCCGACCAGGCCGGATTTGAGTGCATGGTGCCGATTGCGCGCTGGAGCGGTTTCGGTGGCGCCTCGAACGTCAATTCGAAATCGTGGGAAACGCTCACCTGGGCGACCGCCCTGTTGGCGAAGACCACGAGGATCACTGTCTTCGGCACCGTCCATGCGCCAATGGTACATCCCGTATTTGCCGCGAAGCAGATGGTAACAGCCGATCATGTCGGCCGGGGTCGGTTTGGCCTCAACATTGTTTGCGGCTGGAATAAGAGCGAATTCGATATGTTCGGCGTTCAAGCTCTTGCTCACGACCGGCGCTACAAGTACGGCGAGGATTGGTTCAACGTCGTAAAGTCAGTGTGGGCCGCTAAGGAGCCGCAAGACTATACGAGCGAATTTTTTGATCTTAAGAAACTGACAGGAGAGCCGGCTCCGCACGGCGGAGTTGCCCCGATTACGATGAGCGCTGGGGCGTCCGAAACAGGCCGCGCTTTTGCGATCCGCAACGTCGATTTGCATTACGACTATTGCCGGACGCCCGAGGAGAGTCGCGATCGCATCACTGAAACAAAAGCCCTGGCGAAAGCTGCTGGTCGCAACATCCATGTTTGGATCCCGGCATCAGTGGTATGCAGGGAAACGCGTGAACTTGCCCAGCAATATGCGATGCACTGCGTGAACAACGCCGACTGGGAAGCGTTGGACGAGCAGTACAGATTGTACACTGGTGCATTCGGCTCGAAGACCCGTTCATCCGCGGAGACAGAGTATGTCCGTCATCAACAGCAGGTGAGGGCAGTGCTCGGCTACGGCGGAAGCTACTCTCTATGCGGATCTCCCGATGACGTGGCCGAGCAGCTTGCTCGACTTTCCGACGCGGGATTCGACGGGGTCGCAATTTCATTCGTGAATTACCTCGAGGAAATGCCGTTCTTCGTCCAAGAGGTGCTGCCACGTCTTGCCCGAAAAGGTCTGCGTGCACAATAGGTCGAAGGGAAGTCTTGGGGGCTTCGTACCTGAGGTGTTGTTGTTGTCGAAGGTCAGTCGCGCGCGATCCGAGTTGGAGGGTCCGTGGAGCACAAGAGGAGCCGAACATGAGCAATTTGTCACGACGTTCTTTGCTGCGGCTTGCGGGCTTGAGTACGCTAGCGGTCGGAGGGGAATTTGCTTTGTTTGATGGGGAGGCCAAAAGCGCTCCTGCAGATGTTCTGACAATCGCCTACCCGGCTGCGCCGGCAGCCTTCGATCCCAACACCGGTCCTCAGACAACGAGCCCCGGAAATCAGTCCATCTTTCGGACAATCTATGACCCTTACATAACCCAAAACCCCGATCTTACACTCAGTCCGGGTGTCATCGATCAGTTTGGCTGGAACGAAGACAAATCGAAAATATTCTTGACGCTCCGTGCGGGCGTGAAGTGGCACGATGGCGAAGCCGTAACGATCGATGACGTCCTCTGGAATTTGAAGCGCCTCACTGATCCAAAGGCGCCGCTTGCCCCCATCTTTGCAAGTAACAAGAACTTTGTTGTCGATGGCAATACAATCACATTTGATGTGTCACCTTGGCGTGCAAACATGCTCGAGCGTTTCACGTTCCTCGGTTGCTACCTGCTCCCGCAGAAGTACTACGAGAAGGTGGGTGCTGAGGGCTTCGAGAAGAGGCCGATCGGAACCGGGCCGTACATGTTTGATACGTACGAACGCGGATCGTTCCTCCGCTTGAAGAAGTTCAGTGAGTATTGGGGACGCCGGCCAGAGTTTGAAACGGTGGTTTTCAAATTCGTCACCGATTCGCCCAGCAGGGTCGCTGAACTTGAGCGTGGAAGTGCCGATGCAACTTCCGATATTCCGTATGAGGAGTACGAGCGGCTCAAAAGCCGCGGGCTTGCGGGCAGCTGTTACCCGATCGCCGACGTCGCTCTAATTTTCGTGAACAACGAGGGCGCGTTTGCCGATGATAACGTGCGGCGCGCCGCGGTCTTTGCAATCGACAAGAAGGCGATCGTTGAACGTCTATTGCGCGGATACGCAAAGCCGCTTGGGACGCTTTTGGCTCCCGAGTACAAGGGCTTCGATCAATCGATCTACACGCCTTTCAATCCGGCAAAGGCGAGCGAGCTGCTTGCCAAATCGGGCTATTCGCCGAGCAAGCCTGTGGAGCTGACGATTCAGACAACGAAGGGTTACAAGCCCAAGGATTACGAGATCATCCAGGCGATCGTCCAGATGTGGAGAAAGGTTGGGATCCACGCGAATATCGAAGTATACGAGATTGCGAAGCACTTCGAGCTGCGAGCGCAGCACAAGCTGGCTCCGGCGGCCTTCTATGATTGGGGGAATTCGACCGCTGATCCGGAAAGCTCACTTGGTACAGCGTTGATCACGAACAGCGCACACTCTTCATGGAAGGGCGGCCAGCTGGACGACGCGTTGAAGGCCACGTTTGTACAGAAGGACGAAGGCAAGCGCCTCGAGCAGTACGCAGCGATCAATCAGACAGTCTCTGACAATGCTTACATCATCCCTCTGTTTCAGTACTTCCAGCCAGTCGTCTACAAGCCGACACTGAAGTTCAAGCCCCATGTGGCGGGATATGTAATGCCGTCGCTCTTTTCCAAGGCGTAAGGCGGCGAGCCGTAACGGCGAGGTCTTCGAGTCAGTCGACATGAAAATTGAGCGAACAGGGGACCGCGTCCTGGGAATGCATTTTCAGAACGAGGCGCAAAACGTAGGCGTAGACAGCTCAACGTTTAAGGGCGTGATGAGGAAGCTGACCGGTGCCGTTTGCGTTGTTGGCGTTGGCGGTCCTGATGGATTGCATGGGATGACCGCCACGGCAATATGCAGCGCTAGCGCAGACCCGCCAACTCTATTGATCATTCTCAATAAGACGTCCAGGACGCATGCCTTTGTAGAGGGTAGTTGTGCATTTTCCGTGAGCGTGTTGGGAGCGTCTCAAGAAGGGCTCGCGGAGCTGTTTGCGTCGAAAAAGATGAACCCATTTGAAGCGGTACCGCACAAGTTGGTAGACGGAAGGACGCCGGTCCTTTCGGAGGCGATAGCTTACTTGTTGTGCGAACTGGAAACGAGAATCGATGTGCATACACACACGATCTTTGTAGGTCGAGTTGTCGATACCGGGGTGGAGCAGAAGGATCCGCTTCTATACTTCGACGGAGCTTATCGAAGATTAGCCAGCTGATCTCCACGCATGGAGTCAGTAGCGTTGCCCAACGTCATCGGCGGAAGGTCTTGAGCTGTACGTGCGCTCTGGAAGAGGCGTCGGTGCGGGGGCAGCGCAGGTGAATGCTGTGGTGTTGAAGCGAGTGCTCACGATTCAATGAGTTGAGGCATGTGGGAGCTCTTTTCCGGCGCCAGAAGAGAAGGGTTATAGGTCCTTCAGCAAAGACGTCCTCGGGACTCTTGCTGTCGCAGGAGCCCTCGCAGTCGCCTATGCGGTTGGCTTCTTGTTCTTATGGTCGTTGTGAACGACATGCCGCTTTGCGCTGAAGATATCGCATCGTTTGTGCAGCCATCGTTCATCAGAAGATCCACGATAGTTGTGTTTCACAAATAAAGGAGCTAGTATCGTCAGCAACAGGTTTCGAACGGAGGGTCCTCTATGCTGAGACATGAAGACAATATGGCGCTCACGCAGGTGGGCCCTGGAACTCCCATGGGGCGCTTCATGCGGCGGTACTGGATTCCCGCGGCCAAGCTGGAGCAAATCGCTGAGCCGGGCGGTGCGCCAGTCCGAGTGAAGCTGCTGGGCGAGTCCCTCGTCGCGTTTCGCGATCCCAATGGGAAGGTCGGTCTTGTTGGTGAGTATTGCCCGCATCGCGGAGCTTCGCTGGTATACGGCCGAAACGAAGAGGACGGCCTTCGGTGTCTCTATCACGGGTGGAAGATGGGATGTGGCTACGTGCTGGAATCTCCCCCCGAGCCGCCAACTCGCACGTTCGCCAAAAAGCTTAAGCACGTCTCTTATCCGGTTAGGGAGGCTGGGCAGCTTCTTTGGGCGTATATGGGGCCGCCCGAGCTCGAGCCGCCGTTCCCCAAGTTTCCGTGGCTGGATCTGCCCGAAAGCCAGCTGCTTGTCGTGAAGATGCATCAGGCGAGCAACTACTTGCAGGGCGTTGAAGGCGATCTGGATCCGGCCCACCCGAATTATCTGCATCGCGACTTCGATCTCGATGACAAAAAAAGTTGGGCTGGTGCGGGTTGGCAGTCGATCGCTCATTTGATGTCGGACGGTACGCCGGTCATCCATTGCGAGGAGACGCCGTACCTCATGCGGGTGGGCGCGATTCGCAATACCGATAAGCCGGACGTGCACTATGTCCGCTCAACTGAGTGGATCGCACCATTCTATTGCTACATTGCGACTGGCCCGCGGGAGTCCAGGCTGTTTAAGGCGTGGCATCCCATCGACGACCACAACTGCTATACCTTCTACATCCACTTTGACTTCGAAAAGCCGATCGATAAGGAGGCTGCGTACTCGAACTGGGGCCATCGGACCTCGCCACCGGAGTACAAAACGCCGCATAATTTAGCCAACATGCACTTGCAGGACCGCGAGAGAATGAAGCGCGGAAACTTCTCAGGTGTGTCTGGTGCTGCCGTCCAGGATCGCGTTGTCCAAGAAAGCATGCTGCCCATCGTTGATCGCACGAAAGAACACCTTGGGACCAGCGACAAGGCGGTGATGTTTTATCGTAAGCTCTTGTTGAACAAGCTCAAGGAGATGGATGAAGGAAAGCCGCTGCCGGGCCAGGATCCCTCGCTCGACTATAACCAGCGTGCTTGTTCATTTGATCTTCCAACCGGAAAGCCTTGGCAGGAAGTCGTAAAGGCACAGGAGGACTACGAGCGGTCCTTGGGTGTCGATGAGCGACACTTGTCGACCGCGAATGTGATCATGGCTCAGTAGTGCTGCGGGCATCGATGGTCGCCGAACCGGTTGTAATTCTAGGCGCTGGTCATGCCGGCGTGGGCGCCGCCGCAGCCCTCAGAGATGAGGGCTTCGACGGACCGGTTCGGCTCGTAAATGGCGAGCAGAACCTTCCGTACCAACGCCCGCCATTGTCCAAGGCGTTCATGAAGGGCGAGGTGGATGCGGGTGGGCTTGTACTTCGTGGAGAGGGATTCTACGCGCAGCGAGGCATCGAACTTCTTCACGGAAAAGCAGTTCGCATTGATAGGCACCAAAAAGCCCTTCGCTTCCAAACCGGGGCTACGCTTTCTTATGGGCATCTCATTTTGGCGACTGGATCTCGCCAACGGCGGCTACCGTTCGCAACAGATGGCGCCAAGATTAACTATCTCGGAAGTTTGCCGGATGCGGAAACTTTGCGCGATCGTCTGACGAAGGCAAAGAAGGTCGTGATCATCGGAGCTGGTTTTATCGGTTTAGAGTTCGCTGCTGTGGCCTTGCAGATGGAGTGCGAACCTCATGTCGTAGAGCAAAGCGATCGACTTCTGGCCCGGAGTGTGAGCCCGCTCATATCTTCGTTCTTCGAGGCCGAGCACCGAAGGATGGGCGTCAATATCAGACTCTCGAGGACTGTTGTTGGCATTCGATCGTGTGGCTCTGAGTTTGAACTCCGATTGTCTGATGGTTTGGCGATGCAGGCAGACCTCGTGGTTGCAGGCATCGGCACCACAGCGGAAGACAGTTTGGCGATTGAGGCCGGCCTGCCTTGCGATAACGGAATCATTGTCGATTCGGATTTGTTGACAGCGGACGATTCCATTTCGGCCGTCGGCGACTGTACACGACACCCAAACAAATTCGTGCCAGGGGGCCTTGCTCGCTTGGAGTGTGTGCAAAATGCCCTTGACCAAGCTAAGGCGGTCGCGCGCCGCCTGACCGGAAAGAAAGCGGCCTATGATGCGGTGCCATGGTTTTGGAGCGACCAATCCGATCTCAAGCTCCAAATTGCTGGCATCTGGTCGAACTGCGATAGGTTCGCGGTGCGCGGCGACCTTTCTGACCGTGCATTCTCGGTACTTGGATACGATCGCGACGGCCGGCTCAAAGTCGTCGAGTCCGTCAACAAGCCTGCCGAGCATATGGCCGCTCGAAAGCTAATAGCTGCTGAGGCCTCAATTCCAATCGATCAGGCGACCGATAAGTCAATTCCGCTGAAGACTTTCGTCGCCTCTCCGTAAGCAGGGAGGAGTACGAAATGCGGAGTTCGTTTCGACACACTCCGACGGAACAATTCTAGCTAAGTGGCCCAGCGGCTCACTGTGCGAAATACCTGGTCGCCGCGCTGCTTGAGCCGGTCCAGGATATCGTAGAGCATCTCGCGCTCTTGGTTTGAAAGAACGATCAAAAACTCGTGCTCCATCTCACCGATCATCTGTTCAATTTGGACGTAGATGCGCTTTCCTTTGGCGGTGAGTGCAACGATGACCCTTCGACGATCTTCGCTATCCTGTTGCCTGGTCACAAGGCCCTGTTCCACCAAGCTATCGACGATACGCGTAACCTTATCGGTTTCGAGAGTGTTGCGGTGCGTAATCTCTGTCGCGGATAAAGGACCAAAATTTCCGAGAACTGTAAGAACCCTCCATCCATGGGCAGGACGACCATAACGCTGTACGTAGGCGCGACCGATAGCTCTATTGATCTGAGCGGCTAGGAGGGAAAAACGATAGAAGGAGCGTTCCGCTAGTTCCAAGCGGATATTGTCAGCCTCCTCTCGAGGTTTGGTTTTGAGGGCCATCAGATAATCCAGTTATAGGTTCATAGAGTAAAGCGCTGGTGGAAGGGTCTAATCGGCGCTCGACCAGAACTAGACCGAGAAGCCCCCCCTCGCAACTAGGAAAAGGCATATTAGGGCAGAACCCGCGCGAAAATGCGCGCTCCCGGGCACTTCAGGGCCGGGATCTCGCCTAGACATTCTGCCAAGTCGATAGAAGTCTCACTACCGATTCATAGCAGTGAGTCAGGTAGTAGTCCGCTATTTCCCTCCCCGTAGCGAACCACACGTCTGATTGAGACGTGATATGCTGCAGGGCCGCATCGAGGTACTTCGCTCGTTGAGCCTGGCCGATGAGTGCTGGATGGACCGTGAAGCACATTATGCGGCCTCCTTCAGTGTAAAGACGGTCGAATTGCCTCTTCACCAGATCGGCGAAATCGTCAGCCTCGTACGCAGTCGCAAGCACGGGGACATCGTTGCTCTCAACTGAGTAGGGCATCGAGATCAACCTGTTCGAGCGCACTCGGATGGGAAAAGGTTGGTCATCATGAAAGAAATCACTGTAGTACCAGAACCCCTCTTCAGCCAGTAGATCGGGAGTATTCTCAGTGGCAGCTTGAGGGCCGGGTCCCCCCATGCCCTTCATGTCCACTCCCGTTTCGTCGAATACGATCCGTCGCATGTCCCGATAGTACTGACGCTCCTGCTCCTCGCTGTATCCACAGATGAAGCGTGTATTGTACATGCCGTGCCCGAGAATGTCCCATTTGCGTTCCACGAGAGCATTGCGAATCTCGGGAAACTTCGCGAGGGCGGCGACATTTAGGACAGCCGTGCACGGCAAATTGTACTTGTCGAGCACATCGACCATTCTCCAGAATCCGACGCGAGCGCCGAATTCCTGACGTCCATACATCATCACGTCCGGGGTCATGCGAGCCCACGGGTCAATCCACGGATCGCGGGGCGGCATCAACTCGTAATACAACACGTTTGGGCAAACCATCACGGCCATGCGAGCGCCACCGGGCCATTTGAGCGGCGGTCGCTCTGTGATCGGAAGATAGTCAATCCATGTTTGGTCGGCACCCTGTCGCTGGACGTCGGTTTCAGGAAATTGCGGCCTGTAGCTGTATTGCAGCACGAATAATCTCCTTGCTTCCGGATGGCTGCCTCGAAAGCGGACACGCTAGCCTAATTTAGTTGTGAATCACAGTTGTTGTAAGTCGCAAATAAAAGAGATACAGTTCTGTCATAGGCGATTGGCGCGGGCTGGCAAGTTTCTTGCGGTCTTGGTTTTCGCCGCGCGTGCCGAGCACGAAATTAAAAAAGCAATCATCGGCTGAGGTGGGGAGGATTTATGTCAACAGCTGGTAATGTGGCGGGTTACTCTTGCTCGTCAGGTGAGGTTGCGGTTCGCGGGCGAGACCGTGTCGCGTCTTCTGACGCTCGTTGCGGCGCGCGCAGGGTGCTCGGTGCTCGGTGACCCGTAGGGAGTTATCGAAGCGGCAGCAGGGGTGCTCCGGGATCAAATGCGATTAGCTTACTTACTAAGAAGGTTGGCAATGGCTTTGCCGACGCTGCTCGGCGTCATGGTCGTTGTGTTTGTCCTGATCCGAGTCGTTCCCGGGGATCCGATCTCGATGATGATCTCGGGGGAGGCGTCGCCTGAGGACATTGCCAAGTTGCGCGAAGCCTACGGGTTAGACCGATCGATACCTGTCCAGTTTCTCTATTTTCTGAAGAGTGTTTCGACGGGGAACTTGGGGACATCAATCAGTCTGCATCAGGATGTGCTCGAGTTGATAATGGGGCGGCTCCCTGCAACTCTAGAGCTCGCTATTCTGGCGCTCTTCATCGCGACTGTATTGGGTGTTTCCTTTGCGCTAATCGCCGTTTACTGGCGGAGCCGCTGGCCTGAGGTCGCTGTGGATACAGCTAACGCCTTAGCGTTGGCTCTCCCTGAGTTTCTCTGGGCGTTGCTGCTCATTCTGTTGTTGAGCGTATCTATACCGCTGTTTCCAATTTCGGGACGGACAGATCCTTCAAATGCTGCGGTGTTTCACACGCAGTTTTACCTCTTCGAGAGTTTGTTCACCGGTAGGTTCTCCGAACTTTCGGAGGTGCTGCGTCACATGTTTCTTCCGGCAGTATCGCTAGCTCTACCCCTAACGGCTGTCATAGGGCGCGTCCTGAAGAGCTCACTGCTGGATGCAATCAATCAGGACTATGTGCTTCTGGCGCGGGCCAAGGGATTTTCCCCGCTCTACGTCCTGTTGAGACATGCGCTTCCAAATGCGCTCATTCCGGCCATTACGATCACGGGTACCCAGTTCACATTGCTGATTGGTGGCACGGTGCTGATCGAACTAATCTTCGCCTACCCCGGAATTGGGAACATGCTCTTCGGCGCCGCCATCAACCGTGATCTTCCGTTGATGCAGGGTATCACCATCATTTTCGCGGTTGTCTTCATCTTGGTCAACATATGCATCGACATGAGCTACGGGCTGATCAATCCCAGAGTGCGGCTAGATTGATGAATCTCATACGACAAGTTGAGCTTGCCTCTGCCAATCCTAAACTGTTGGTCGGAGGTCTAGGATTTGCGGCCATTGCGGCTATCGCGCTAGCGGCGCCGTTGCTGCCGCTCCAGGATCCGCTCGATCAAAGTCTCTTCGCTCAGAACCTCCCGCCGTTCTGGCTGCCGGGCCACGACTCGTCGTACCTGCTTGGAACGGATAGCTTAGGTCGTGATCTGCTTTCGCGGCTGGTATGGGGCGCGCGGCCCGTGTTGATCGTAATGGTTTTGGGAGCCGCTCTTTCAGGGATCGCTGGCGTGATCGTCGGGCTAGTAGCTGGCTATCTAGGGGGAGGGACGGATGCAGTTCTAAGTCGCGTCATCGAGATTTTCATGGCTTTCCCGCCCATGCTTCTGGCTATTGTGCTCGTCGCGGTCGTTGGCCCAGGGCTTTATGCCGTCGTCTTCGCGATCGCCTTAATCGGGTGGACCAGATTTGCCCGCGTTGTTCGAGCCGAGGTTTTGGTGCTACGCGAACAGGACTTCATAACGGCAGCGCACCTGCTGGGTTATCGCTGGTTCCGGATCTTGTTCCAGGAACTGCTGCCAAATATCGTTCCAATGGTGTTGGCGCTTCTGGCCCTGGAAATGGGGCGCGCCATTGTCGTAGAGGCGATCCTTGCGTTCATTGGGTTCAGTACAAGCGACATGGCCACGTGGGGTGGAATTTTAGCAGACGGAAGAAATTACGTATATCAGGCGTGGTGGATCATGACGCTACCCATCGTCGCAATCACGCTGTCCGTTCTAACGCTCAGTCTGCTCGCCGATGGGCTTCGGTTGGCACTCGATCCGGTTATCCGACGATGAGTGGAGCGCTTCTTCAAGTTTCAGACCTCCGGGTCCAGATTGGAACGGGAGGACACGCCACGCCGATCTTGCGTGGTGTGAATATCGAGATCAAACCCGGTGAAATCAGAGGGTTGGTGGGCGAATCCGGCGGCGGAAAGACAATGGTCGGTAAAGCCATCACCGGGCTACTTCCAAGCAGCGCGGTTGTATCGTCAGGGCATATAGTTTTCCAAGGGCAGAAGTTGCTCGAGCTTTCGGCGAAGAACCGCCGTGCGTTGCTCGGAAAGCAAATCGCAATGATCTTGCAGCAGCCCAGCTCAGCCCTTAATCCGGTTCTCCGCATTGAGAACCAAATTACCGACGTGCTTACACGACGTTTAGGTTACGATAAGAAAGGAGCGCGCGACTACGCCCTCGAACTCCTGAGCATGGTCCACATCCGCGCTCCCGAACGGGTCCTTCGCCAATATCCGCACGAGCTGTCGGGTGGAATGTGTCAGCGCGTGGTGATTGCAATTGCGTTCGCCGGGAAGCCGTCCCTGATTGTGGCAGATGAGCCGACAACGGCGCTGGATGTCACGGTTCAATTTGAGATTCTAAAGCTCATCAAAGAGCTGCAAACCAAGACAGGAACTGCGGTCCTATTCGTCACGCATGACCTGGGCGTGGTCGCCAAGATTTGCGACGAGGTGTCCGTCATATTTGCCGGACGCATTCTTGAGCAAGGTCGAACGGAAGACGTTATTGGACGTCCGTGTCATCCCTACACTCAAGCGCTAATAGCGGCGTCCCCTCGCCTTGATCGGCCGGACGCCGGGCTACATCCGGTGCCTGGCGAACTTACTACTAGTCTTTGGAACGATGCGATGGCGTCTGATCTGGAGCATAGCCGTGCTTGAAGCGATCAATGTTTCGATCGCGCTGCCCGATCGTAGCCGAAGGCCGCTGCTTGGACGCGCGCCACTACTGCAAATTATCCAGGACGTCGATCTGACAATTGATCGAGGAAAGGTGGTTGGCGTTGTCGGCGAGTCTGGCTCTGGCAAAAGCACCTTGGGTCGTTCGCTGCTCGGCCTCCACCGCCCGGTCGCGGGAAAAGTGATGCTCGAGCGCAAGGATTTCTCGTCGCTCTCAAAGGAGCAACTTCGAGAAGCTCGCTTAAAGGTCCAGATGATTTTCCAGGACTCCCAGTCTTCGCTGAACCCGCGACGAAAGATAATCGACATTCTTTCAGATCCGTTTGTAGCCAATCGTCGAGCGAGCCGAAGTGAAGCACGGAAGCGGGCTCTCGCTTTGCTAGAACGCGTAGGGATGCGATCGACCCACGGCGATCGCTACCCGCATCAGCTCTCCGGCGGTCAGCGCCAACGAGTGGGGATTGCACGAGCGATCGCGCTCGAACCGAGTTACATCGTGGCTGACGAAATCGTGTCCGGACTGGACGTATCGGTACAGGCGCAGGTTCTAGCGCTGCTTCGGGAGTTGCGGGCCGAGAGTTCTCTCGGGATGGTCTTCATAAGTCACGATCTCTCGGTCGTTCGGACGCTCTGCGACCATGTCATTGTGATGCAGCACGGGCGGGTCGTGGAGGCAGGAGAGTGCACGAGCGTATTTAATGACCCGCGCAACGACTATACGAAGAAGTTGTTGCGCGCCGTCCCATTGCCCGTGGTGGAGAAGGACTGGTTGGGTGAATCATGCGGACGCGCTTACGAGACCAGTATTTCGCAGACTTCTGCGGTCGCTGCCGTCTTGCGGTGAGACAACAGCGAGAGGCGATCGAAAGTAGGGCGGTAGCCGTCGCCGTAGCTTTTGAAGATGCGCATGTCGCTGATAAATCCTTAGACAGGGAGCGGTTGATGCCCTCGAGGAGGGACTAGCCCTCGAATTCGAGTTCATAATCGACATCCTTACAGAGTCAGGGGCTACTCCGGAGACAAGCGACATGAACGATCTGCTGCTGCACGGAACGATCAGTAACCTCTCGGATGCCATCCAGGCACGTAAAATGAGTATCCGGGAGGTTGCGAGTTGGTACGTTCGGCGAATCGCCTCCGTGGATCGCGCCGGAGCGGCTTTCAATGCCGTTCGTGAGCTCGTGCCTGATGTCGAGCGCGAAGCCGCCCATCTCGACGAAGAACTCGCCACAGGAAAGTCTCGCGGACCTCTTCACGGCATCCCCGTGTTGTTGAAGGACAATATTCTGACGTCGGATGGTTTGGGAGCCGCCGGAGGAGCTGCAGCGTTGGCGAATTTCAAACCAGGCCGTGAGGCCACGATCGTGAGACGGCTCCGGGCGGCAGGTGCCCTTGTGCTGGGGAAAGCCAATCTGACAGAATTCGCGGATTACGTGTCTGACGTCATGCCATCCGGCTTTAGCGGCGCGGGCGGTCGCGTGAAGAATCCTCAAAGCGGGGACGAATACGGTCGAGGCCTCGGCTCAAGCGTCGGTTCTGCGGCATCTGTGGCGGCTTCGCTAGCACCCTTCGCTATAGGGAGTGAGACGCAGAATTCGATCCAGTCGCCAGCGCTGGCCTCGTCGGTGGTCGGATACAAGCCGAGCACAGGGGTCGTCAGCCGGGCCGGGATTATACCCTTGGTACCGAGCCAGGATTCCCCGGGCCCACTCGTGCGCACCGTCGAAGACATTGTTCTCGTTATGACGGCCTTGGCGGGACCGGACGCTGCTGACACTCTGGGATTGGAATGTTTGCACGACATTCCGAGCGCGTTGCAACCGAGGGCTCCACGTCAAATACGCATCGGCGTTCCCCGTCGAGCAATGGCCGATCGCTCCGATTTCGCGGGTCTAATGCCGACCTTTCAGGCCGTGCTCGACGAGCTCCGCAAATCGGGTGTCTCGATCGTCGATCCCTGTGACTTGCCAGCTGCAGAGCAGTTGCAAGACGTGCGGTCATCAGTATTCCCGACCGAGTTCAAGGCGGCTATTAATTCCTTCTTAGCCGAGAACGGGTCCCCATCTGGAATCGACTCCCTGCAGAGCCTGATCAATTGGAACGAAGCGCGTCCGGAAGCCATTCCGTATGGACAATCATTGCTGCTGGCCGCACAAGCCACGAGGGGGCTTGATGATAGCCAATATCGGCTTGATCGGCGTCGTGACATCTACCTCGCAAGAGATGCCGGCATCGATGCCGCGACCAAGCTGGGCGATGTGGACGTCCTTATGGCTCCCATGGCTGCTGCGGCCAAATGCACTGGCAAGGCTGGAGCTCCGGTCTTGGCGATCCCGGTCGGAAAAGGTCCGGATGGCGCTCCCTTCGGTATAACTTTGTATGCGCCGCGCGGAAAGGACGCCCAGCTCCTTCAAGTCGGCTTAACGGTGTTCTCCATCGTCGGAGAACGGATACGCGCAGCAATCTAACCGGATTGAAGGCGAAAGCGATCAAACTTGCTTCCCCCTTGCGGACGCCTGGAGAGCTTACGCCAGCGTCAAGAAGCTTGGCGACGGCTCGCGCTGCTTAACCAGCGGCTGTGATGCGCCATGGGTCGCGAGGCTCGCACATTAGATTGCGTGGCTGTTGAGGGTGCGGTGGTGATCGGCCAATTGCTGTGTCGTCGTTTTCCAGACGTCATTGCGGCTAGCAATTTCCGCCAGCAACTCTTCAAGATAACCGATCCGGTGCGGATGTCCAATCAGCCACGGATGCAAGTTCAAAATAAGAAGACGACCACTTTGTCTGCCGTCCCCTGTTAGCTGGTCGAGCGCATCGAGAACTGCCTGCTTCCACCGCTTCATGCTAATACGGCGATGGTAATGGGCGACGACATCATCGAGCTCGAGCGCCATCGGCAAAGAAAGAATCGTACCAGACGGCGTCCGCATGACATAGGGCTGCTCGTCGTTGGGCCAATCGAGCAGATAGTCAATCCCGAGTTCCGCGAGAAGGGCAGGCGTGCGCTCAGATTCTCCATACTCCGGGCCGTGCCAGCCTGTTGGGCGCGCGCCGGATTGCTTCTGGACCTCCGTGAGCGAAACATTGAGGTATTCGCGCTCCTCGTCGATTGACATCTTGTTCGATATGACGCGGGTAAGGCTGTATCCATGGCCAACGATAGGCCAACGCCGTTCACGAAATTGACGTACCAGGTACGGATAGCTCTGGGCCACCGCGGCGTCGACAGCAGCTGTCGCCGACAAACCGGATTTGTCAAACGCTTCGATCACTCTGAAAACGCCAACGCGGTTGCCGTATTCCCTTTGGGAAAACGCGCGAACGTCCGGATACGGCGCGCGGCCGAACCCGCCCGGGACGTTTGCAGGGATGAAAGCGTTCGAGGGTGGCCGGAGTTCGTAATACTCGACACTGACCACTGCTGCGAACGCAACTCGGTACCCATTCGGCCAGATCAGGGGACGGCGAGAAATTACAGTGGTGTTTTCGTAAAAAACGGAATCGTGCGTGTCCATCCGGTTTCCCCACGCTAATATTTTAGTTGCAAATAACAAACAATCGCGCTTTTGTCAAAACGGCAACGCCATTTGGCTCCCAGCGTGACGTGGAAGTCCGCTGAAAGTCGCGCGGGGCCTCGGTGCCAACAGCGGGCAGACCTCAGTCTGAGGGCGCGTTTTGAGACAAAGACCTGACGGCGTAACGGAAGCTCTCTTAAAGTGTCGTCGAGGCTATTCGAGAAGCGCGCCAAAGTCTGTCGAGAATATCGTGTTCAAAGGAGCCCGAAAATCGGTGAGGAATAGGGTAGAAAAATACTCATTGGCGTATCTAACGACTGCCCCTATGCAAGCTCCAGAGATGATACAACTGGCGCGAGATGTTGGGTTTGAAACAATCGGCGCGCGTCTGACGTCGACAGCGCCGAATGAACCCAGCGCTCTGCTTGAAGATGCCTCTCTACAAAGAGCAACCATCTCTTGCATCAAAGCGACGGGCGTTGGCATTTTGGATGTAGAGGTCCTCAGGATTGATCCAGACTTCGAGGTGAAAGAGCACAAGCGACTTTTTGAGGTCGCTGCCATGCTCGGTGCTGCCGTGGTTCTCGCAATTGGCGACGATCCAGACGAATTGCGGCTGAGGGATCGCTTCGGTGAGTTATGCGAACTTGCGGCTCCTTACCATCTCGACGTCCAGCTCGAGTTCATGCCATGGACCGCCGTGCCAGACGCACGTACTGCGCTCAGAATTGTTAGTAGCATCGGGAAATCGAACGCAAAAATACTAGTCGACACCTTGCATGTCGCGAGGTCACAGACCACGCTTGATGATTTGAGTGCAATCCCGGCGGACATGATTAAATCGGTGCAGATTTGCGACGGTAATAATTGTGGAGTCATGTCTCCCGAAGCGATGATGCAATCGGCACGGTATGGACGATTGTTGCCGGGCGAGGGCGACGTCGATATCCCAGGAATACTATCGCGATTGCCCAACGGTCTTCGTATTGGGGTAGAGGTGCCGAACAGTATTCGGCTTGCTGAACTGGGTCCTAAGTCGTGGGCCGAGAGAGCGCTTGTTGCGTCAAAGCTTGTTGTCGAGCGAGTTGGACAGTCAATCGAGCTGCATGACGACTTGAACAGGGAAGGGGAGAAGTAACACTCGTTCCCGGTGGGCACCTCTTCAGGAGCCGCGCTCGTAGGCGAAGGTTCGTACATGTTCGGTACGCCGACGGCAGCGCACTACACGGTGTTGCGTGACGATGGGATACCCCGACCAGGTCGGACGACTTCGGCATCCGGGTGCGTGTGAGGTTTCGCCTGGAAGGACCGCCGCTTAGCCTGCATGTTCGCAGTGTCCCAAGTGAACTAATCATGCTCCGGAATGTTAATTTCTATAGCGCCATCTACCACTCGCGTTGGATAGGTTTTGATAGTTCGGTGACTCCTCGCTGCGGGGCAACTGCGCAGGCTGTTACGTGGTCGCCTCAGACCGCTTCCCCAAACTTTACCGCGACGGCTGCCATCGTGATCGGCAGACCGAATCGCAACCATGCATCATCGACTCGCTGCAATCATTGCGCGAAACTTTTCGTTGAAGCTGCTGCGCGCGCCGATTCGCATCCCTGCATTTCGGGAGGCCCTTCAATGGCCGGCATCGTTTCACAAGGATCCCGCACTGGCGCGGTTGCGCGAGATAGCAACTGAAGTCGTTTCCAAGTTTGACCAGTCTCCGGCTGCACAAATGAAGGTTGGATAAAGGAGCAGTTACAGTACTCGAACCTCGCGCTTCCTTTGGTCGGTCGCCAACGCGCTCTCGCAATTGGGTTTTTTTCGCTACGGGCCGTTGACCCGTATGAAGAATTGCGTTTTGGCTTGGTTGGAAAAATCTGCTTGAGAGATCAATGCGAATTGGATGCCTCTTGATCGGCGGCTCGCTCGGAATCGCGGATTCTTACGCCGACAGACGAGCGTGCGTGAAGTCGCATTATCGTCCGCAAACTTCAACTTGCTGACCAAGTTCCCCGTCTGCCTCACAAATTGCGTGTCCCCCATGACTTTCAGACTGCTTACTCGTTCGAATAAAAGCGAAGCGGCGTTTCGCTTCGGGCGCGCATATCACATTGTGGAATAAGAGAAACTGGCGCGCCACGGCAGATGAAGACGGGCGCTACTCTTTCGCCGTGGCACTATGAGGCTATGGGCGGCTAATCGCTCCACTCGGCAAGGCTGCGGCAGCCCACGATGTTGCACTATGTTTGCTGGGCCATCCGACCGCCAATATCGCGGCGGGGGTCGGCTACCCATCGGTCGCGGCCCGCGGCGATGGAAAATCTCGTCCTCACATTGGGCTGCATCTTACCCAGCATCGCCAGTGGTGGGCAGAACTGTGATACGTGGTCCCCCGGATATCTATTCAGTGTTTCGAACCGACATACTGATTGACCAGCCACGTCATCGTGCCCGGCTGGTCTTCCGGTAGCATGTTGTGGGGCCACCGTGCCCAGCTCTGGAAGATGGCGTGATCGGGGAGTGTTGCCGGATTCGATTCAACCATCTGAAAGCGTTCGACGGCTTCCTGCGTCCACAACGCGTCGCTCTCCTGCTTTCCGGCGCCGCCGCCGTCGTAGATGACGCCGAATTTCAGTCCGTGCTCGTGTGCAACGCGCTTGATGGCGCCGAGCTGCTGTTGCCACGGGCTGGTCCATACAATGTCGGCGTGGAAGAAGCTCAGCTTCTGCCCAACAACCTGCTGATAGACCTGAGTCCATTGGGCGATTTCGTCAACCCAGTCAGGCGGTACATTCTTCGCCGCGCCAATAGGCTCAACGTCGCCGATTTCAACCGCGGGGAATAGCTCGCGCAACGCGGCGACATTTGGGGCGATGGCGCCCGCCAGCTCGTTCAGCGTGAAGTGGCACGCATTCGCGCCGTTGAAATGATACCCGTACCAGAGAGGTTCATCCATGGCGACGTAACGCAGCTCTCCGCCGCTTTTTCTGATCCGCTCGGCGATCACCCTGGTGGTGTTCGGCGTGGTGATGCCTTCCACGTTGGTGCCACACGCCTGATGGCCAGAGGCCGCGCGTGAGGATGCGTTGCTCGATCATGATTTGCCACGCATCGTAGCCCGTCGAATTGAGGAGGGGGACTATCTGATGATTTCCGTCCTTTCGTCGTGGGTCTTTGCGATCGCGGATCGTGACCATTCGCTTCGTCATGTCGACATCAGACCATTCTATTCGGCAGATCTCAGCCTGGCGCATTGCGGTCGCTACCGCGAAGCGAATAATTCTTCCGAGTGGGATGAATTGATGGGGATTGGATTCAGCATACTCGATCAACCGATTCAGTTCGTCTTGGGTGGGGCGACGGTCGCGCTCGTTTGATTTTCCAACGAGGTCGAGATGCTTAAGCGGCGCTCGAGCTAACTGAACGCTCTCGACAGACACCGTGATGCCGTGCACGGCTGCCGCGTGCAGCAGCACTGCTCGAATGAAAGAAAAATCGATGGCAAGGGTAGCCGGGCCGGCGCCTTGCGCGGCTCTCTTTCTTCCGAACTCGATCAATTTCTCACGGGTTATGTCTTTGAGACTTACGCGCCCGAGGGAGGTCTTGAGCGCTTTGAGCACCATGGACTTCGATCGTCGCATAGGCTTGCCAACCTGAGCCAGATCATCGAGGTGCAGTGCGATCAAGTCGGCAAAGATGCGCGGCCGCTCGTGAGGTCGCGAGCGCCGGATTGGAGCGCCGCGATCGATTGAACGCTCCGCGTCAATTGCCCACTCCTCGGCGTCACGCCGCCGAATGAAGGTGTTCGCGACGTACTCGTTCTTCCTCCTGACCTGAACGCGCCAGCGCCCCGATTTCAGCTTCGTAAAGGTCGGCATTGCGTGTGCACTCCACCCCGATTTCGTGTGCGCTACGTGTGCACCGGGAGATCAAATGCGGTACAAACGTGTGCAATTTTGGCTAGTTTGGAGTGCACACGTGTGCACTTGTTCCCGCTCTAGTCCATTGTAATGATAGGGTAAGTGCTTGGAATATCAAGACTATCGCTTTTCCGTGGCGCCCATGATGGATTGGACGGATACGCGCTGCCGCGCCTTCCACCGCCATTTGACCCGGCGCGCGCGCCTCTACACGGAGATGCTGACGAGCGGCGCCATCATCCATGGCGACCGCAAGCGCCTGCTTGGCTTCGACGAAAGCGAGCATCCGGTCGCGCTTCAGCTCGGCGGCTCGGATCCGCGTGAGCTCGCGGCCGCGGCCGCGATCGGCGAGGATTTCGGCTATGACGAGATCAACCTCAATGTCGGCTGCCCCTCGGATCGCGTGAAGGATGGGCGCTTCGGCGCCTGCCTGATGGCCGAGCCGGATCTGGTCGCGGCCTGCGTCGCGGCGATGAAGCGCGCGGTGAAAATTCCGGTCACGGTGAAATGCCGGATCGGCATCGACGACCAGGATCCGGAATTGGCGCTCGATGTGCTGGCGCGCGCGGTGGTCGCCGCCGGCAGCGACGCGCTGATCGTGCATGCCCGAAAGGCGTGGCTGAACGGGCTGTCGCCGAAGGAGAACCGCGACATCCCGCCGCTCGATTACGCGCGGGTCTACCGGCTGAAGCAGTCGCTTCGCGACGTGCCCGTCATCATTAATGGCGGGATCGCGAGCCTCGACGAGGCGAAGCGCCATCTCGCACATGTCGACGGCGTCATGCTCGGGCGTGCCGCCTATCAGGAACCGTGGCGGCTGCTTGCGGTCGATCCCGAGATCTTCGGCGAAGACGCGCCGCATGACGACGTGGGCGGCGCGTTCGAGGCCATGATGCCCTATATCGAGCGCGAGCTCGCGCGCGGCATGCGGCTGCACACGATCACGCGGCATTTTGTCGGCGCATTCCACGGCGTGCCCGGTGCGCGCGCCTTTCGCCGCCATCTTTCCGTGTACGGCGTCAAGGCCGGCGCCGGCATCGAGGTGTTGCGGGATGCCATCGCGCTCGTGGACCGAGTGCAGCACTCGCCGCCGGTTTCGGCGGGCGATCTTGCGCATGCCGGAATCGAAGAGCCGCTCGCCAATTTCGAAATCTAGTCCGTCGTCCGACGCGATCGCGGGCGGTCTGCGCGCCGCACGGCCGCATCTGCCGCTTTGCGTCCCGCGGCCGCGCCGGCGCGTGTGACCAATCGGCGCAGCCGGATGCAAATCGCCTGTCGATCCTCCGCATCATCCTGATCGCGGTCGCGCCGAAACAGCCCAACAACTTCAATCGATTGCGCGGCGCGGCTGAAGCCGCGACGAGGCGCGCACGCATCCGCGCTAGCGCGGGCGGGCGGGCGCGGCGCGTTGACATCGGAAGGCGATTGCGGAATTAGATATTGGAACAGTCGTTCTAAATATTGGAACAATGGACCAGACCTCAGTCAAGGCCTTCCGTCTCCTGGAGACGCTGGTCGCCGCCGGCGCGCCGCGCGGGGTTTCCGACCTCGCGCGCGAAACCGGCCTGCCCAAGAGCAACGTGCATCGTGTGGTCACGACGCTCGAAGCGCTCGGCTATGTGCGCAAGACCGCTGAGGGCAGCTACGCGGTGACGCTCAAGCTCTGGGAGCTTGGCACTGCCGTGATGTCGAGGGTCGACATCAGGCAGGTCGCGTCGCCGCACATGCGGGCGCTGGTCGATGCGACCGGTGAGTCGGCGATCCTCGCGATCCTCGACGGTCTGGACGTCGTCTATGTCGACAAGATCGAGTCCGATCAGGCGATCCAGGCGATGACGCGCGTGGGCAGCCGGGTTCCGGCGCATTGCGTCGGCACCGGGAAGGCGATGCTGGCTTTCCAGCCGGCAGGCATCGAGGCGGAGATCGCGCGGCGCGTCGGGCCGAGAACATCGGCGACCATTCACGAGGAAGCTGCGCTTCGTCGCGAGTTCGAGGCGATCCGCAAGCGCGGCTACGCGATCAATCGCGGCGAATTCCGCGATCAGGTGGCGGGCGTCGCCGCGCCGATCCTCAACAGCGTGGGCGGCGTCATCGCCGGGGTCGGCGTCTGGGGACCGGATCAGCGGCTGGCGAAGAAGCTGCCGCAGCTCGGCGCGGCGGTGGTGGTCTGCGCCGAGAAAATCTCGGCGGAATTTGGCCGGCGTTCGGCGCCTGAAGCGCCAGTGCAGCCGTCACGTCCCAACAAGACAAGCAAACAAGACAAGTAGCAGGAAAGGGTAAGTCATGGCTGATCTGGATCTCGTTCTGGCAGGGGGGAAGGTTGCGACCCCGCAAGGGCTCTGCGACGCCTCCGTCGGCGTGCAGGACGGGCGGATCGTTTTCATCTCGACAGGGCAGTGGACGCCGAAGGCGCGCCAGACGGTCGACGTCTCCGGCAAGGTCGTGGTGCCCGGCTTCATCGACACCCACGTCCATTTCCGCGATCCCGGTCTGACCTACAAGGAGGATTTCGCGACCGGCACGCGGGCTGCAGCCGCCGGCGGCATCACCACCGTGGTCGACATGCCGAACAACAAGCCGGCGATCAACCGCACCGATGCCTACATCCAGAAGCGCGACGACGTCCGTGCCAAGGCGATGGTGGACTATGCGCTCTATGCGGGTGCGACCAAGCTCGACCAGATTCCCGGCATGCTGAAGGCCGGCGCGATCGGCGTGAAGATCTTCATGGTGACCGATCCGAAGTCCGGCTATCCGCACGATCCGGAGCTGTTCACCGGCGACGACGGCGTGCTCTACGACACGCTCAAGGTCGCGAATTCGGAGGGCACGTTCTGCGCGGTGCATCCGACCAATCAGGAGATCTTCACGCACGAATCGAAGAAGAAATGGGACGCGGGCACCACGACGCCCGATGATTTCGTCGAGGCCTATTTCGGCGAGAACTGCGTTTCCGACCACACCGCGATGGCGACGCTGATCGAGATGGTCCGCGCCTCGCGCGCGCGCCTGCACGTCCTGCACCTGCGCTCGGAGACCGGCGTCATGCTGATCCAGCGCGCCAAGCAGGACGGCCTGCCGATCACCATGGAGGTCAATCCGAAATATGTCCTGCACACCTCCGAGGACATGAAGCGGATGGGGCCGCTGTGCACGCCGTATGGCCTTCCCGACGCGGTGCGGATGAACATCCTGCGCGATATCGAGCGCGGCTTTGTCGATGTTCTCGGCAGCGACCACGCGCCCCATACGCGCGAAGAGCTCGAGCCGGGCTGGAAGGACGCCTGGCGGATTCCGTTCGGCAACCCGCAGCTCGATCATTTCGTCTCCGCGCTGCTCACCTATGTCGACCAGGGAATCCTGAGCCTGCAAACGCTGGTGCGGACGCTCGCCGAGAATCCCGCCCGGCTGATCGGCGTCTATCCGAAGAAGGGGGCGATCCAGGTCGGATCGGACGCGGACTTCGCGGTGCTCGATCTCGGCGCCAAAGGCACGTTCTCCAACGACGGCATTCAGACCAAGGTCGGCTGGTCGCCCTATGCCGGGCGCGCCTTTACCGGGCGGCCGGTGATGACCATCTCGCGCGGCCGCATCGTCATGCGTGACGGTGCCGTGGTCGGGGAGCCCGGCTGGGGGCAGTACATCGACGGCGCGGCGTTGCGCGCGCAGTGAAAGACGTTGGACGGGGGACCCTGATGATCCGTGGACTGATCCGGACAGCCGTTCTGGCTGTCATGTCGCTTGCCGTCTTGTCGGGCCCGGCATCCGCCGGACCCGACAAGGTTCGGGTCGCCAACGGCACGACACCCGACATCCTCACCGTGCCGGATGTGCGCGCCTTCGATCATTTCCTGAAGCAGAACACCGGCATTGCGAGCGAGGTGTCCTATCTGCCGGGCGCGGTGCGTGCCATTCAGGCCGTCATTGCCGATCAGGCGGATGTCGGAATCGCGACGCTGAACGCCGGGCTTGCTGCCGTGCTGCAGGGGCAGGATATCGTCGTGTTCGCGCTCGCCTCCGGTGCCCGTCCATATCTGGTGCTGACCGCGACGGGCGACGTGAAGGGCCTGAAGGAGCTCGAAGGCAGGACCGTCGGCGTGATCGCGCTGGTGGATTCCACCTACTATCTGCCGGTCATGCAGATGCGCGCGGCGAATGTCGACACCGGCAAGGTGCGCTGGCAGCCGGTCGGCGGTGGGGCAGGGCGCGGCAATGCGCTGATATCCGGCGGCATTCAGGCCGCCGCCTTCCAGGTCGGGCAGGCGCTCGAGCTTGCGGATAAGGGATTCCACATCATCGATCCCCCGGCCAAGAACGAGGACTTCATCTTCAAGGCGTTCTGGGCCAGGCGCTCGTTCCTCGAGGCCAATCCGAAGCTCGCGACCGAGATCGTCAAGGCGCATCTCCAGGCGACGCGCGAGGCGCTCGACAAGCAGGCCTTCGTCAAGCTGGCGGCCGAACGGCTCAAGCCGATGACGGAAGCCACCATCGGCAGCGCCTACGACATCCTGCGCAACATGGGCGTGTGGGATCCGAACGACGACCTGCTCAACAAGACGGCCGGCGACCATACCGTGACGGAGATGGTCCGCTTCAAGGTGATCGAGCGCGAGGCTCCCTTCGAGAAATGGGCGACCGACCGCTTCGTCAAGGAAGCCGTGGCCGCGCTCGGACGGAAGTGACCGGAAGATAATGGTTCAACTTGTCGCAAAAGACATCGGCAAGCGCTTCCTGGTGAGGGACCGGGACGGCGCGCGCAGCGTCGACATCCTCAAGGGCGTCGACCTTGATATCGCCGACAATGAATTTGTCTCCATTGTCGGCGCCAGCGGCTCGGGCAAGACCACGTTCCTGCGCATCGTCGCCGGCCTGACCAAGGCCGATGCGGGCACGATCGAGATCGACGGCGCCGCGGTCTGCGGGCCGGGGCCTGAGCGCGCCATGGTGTTCCAGGCGATCAACCTGCTGCCGTGGCGGGACGTGCTCGGCAATGTCGAGTTCGGCCTCGAGATGCGCAAGGTCCCGCAGGCCGCGCGCCGCGCGCGCGCCGAGCACTTCGTCAATCTGGTCGGCCTCGGCAGGCATCGCCATGCCTTTCCGCATGAGCTGTCCGGCGGCATGCAGCAGCGCGTCGGCATCGCGCGCGCCCTGACCACCGATCCGGCCATCCTGCTGATGGACGAGCCGTTCGGCAGCCTCGATGCGCAGACCGCCGAATTCCTCTGGGACGAGCTGTCGAAGATCGTGGCGGAAACCCGCAAGACGGTCCTGTTCGTGACCCATCACATCGACGAGGCGATCTATCTTTCCGACCGCATCGTCGTGATGGGCGGCCAGCCCGCCGGCGTGCGCGAAATCATCAAGGTCGACTTCCCGAGGCCGCGCTGGACCTATGACGTGCGCGCCGAGCCGGGGTTCTCCGAGCTGCGGCGCAGGCTTCGCGCGCACATCTTCAATACCGCCGAGGGCAGGGCTGGATCGCGATGAAGGCTTTTTTCGCAAACCGCTGGGTGCTGCGGGCGCTGTCGCTGATCGCGGTCATCGCGATCTGGCAGGTCGTCGGAAGCCGGCTCAATCCGATCTTCCTGTCGACCCCGCTGGCGGTCGCGCAGGCGGCCTTCGTCGTGATCGGAAACGGCGAACTGCCCTATGCGATGCTGGTCAGCCTCGGCGTGGTGTTCTCGGGCTTTCTGGCCGCGATCCTCGTCGGTGTTCCCTTGGGCCTGGCGATGGGCCGCTCGCGCACCGTCGAATACATGCTCGATATCTACGTGAACGCCCTTTACGTGGTGCCGCGCATCGCGCTCATTCCGCTGATCATCGTCTGGCTCGGCCTCGGCATTCCCGCGCAGATCGCGGTCGTGTTCGGAACCAGCGTTTTCCCGATCCTGATCAGCACCCACACCGGCGTGAGGAACGTCAGCAACGACCTGATCGAGACCGCTCGCTCGTTCGGGGCGAGCGAGTCCGAGCTGGTGCGCAAGATCATCCTGCCGGCGAGCGTCCCCTTCATCATGTCCGGCCTGCGGCTCGGTATCGGGCAGGCGATCATCGGCATGATCGTCGCGCAGATGTTCCTGGGCATCTCGGGCATGGGCTTCATGCTGGTGAACTACGGCAACCAGTTCGCCACCAACTATGTCTTCGTCGTGGTGATCGCGCTGGCGGCCCTCGGCGTCCTGCTGACCGAATGCGTGCGGCAGATGGAGAGGCGGTTTTCCCACTGGCGGCAGGCGGCGGCGCTGCGCGGCTAGGGCGGTGCAGGCGGGTCCCCTAGTTGGCCACGGTGCCGCGGCTGCGGTCGCTGCGTGACAGCCTGCGCGGCATCTTGGGCTCCGGAAAGCCGCGCAGCACCAGCGTGTCGGACCGCACCTCCCAGCTCTCCAGGCGATCCAGGAAGCTCATGCCGAGCAGGTTGGTCTTCATCTGCCCGTGCGCCACCACCAGCGCCGGCACCGAGCGCTCCACGAGCTTGCCGATCGACAGGCGGTCGAGCGTCAGCCGCGCCGCCTTGGTGTGGCCGCCCGCGGTCTGCACGTCGACGTCATATTCCAGAAGCTCGAGCGGCAGGCCGGCGGCCTTGGCCGTCTCGTAGGTCAGCACGACGGAGGTGGCGCCCGTATCCACCACCATTGCCGTGGCGACGCCGTTGATCTTGGCCTGCACGGCGAATTCGCCGCCCGGGCCGCGGGCGACCTGCACCGCATGCGTGGGCGCCTTGGCGCGCCGGCGCAACAGGTCCGAGACGCTGTCGCTGGCGCGCGCCACCTGCTCGGGGTCGCGATAGGCGACGACGGCGCCGGCCGTGGCCGCGAGCAGCAGCAGCACAAGGAGCAGACGGCTCATGCGGCGCCTCCGCGGTCGAGAGCGAAGTTCAGGCCGGCTTCGCGGCCGGGCATGTGAGCCCGGCCTCCGCCATGCGCGCAGGCAATAGCGCCATCACCGCGAGCCGCTCGGCGCTGTCCATGCGATGCCAGCGCGCGATCTCGGGAAGGGTGCGCCCGCAACCAAAGCACAGGCCGGTCTTGGGATCGATCATACAGACTGCGATGCACGGCGTTTCTTTGCTCATTCCTGATAGTGAGGCCCGTTCGTCCGCCTGCGCAAGGCATCGCAAGCGATGATTTTTCTTCTCCTACAGTCCCGTCCCGGCATTCATGATCGGCTTGTGGCGCGGCCTGCGCTTGTCTTCGCTGACTGGCGCAGCCGGCTCCGGTTGCAGCGGCGGCGATTCCTCCGTCATGGGCGCAAGTGCGCTCATCACGCGTTCCGGCGGGAAGGTGACGATCACCTCGGTGCCGATCCGCAGCTTCGATTTCAGCGTGAACGTCCCGCCGTGCATGTCGACCAGGCTTTTGGCGATCGGCAGCCCCAGGCCCGCGCCTTGCTCGGCCGACTTGATCGAATTCGAGCCCTGGCCGAAGGAAGCGAGCACGATCGGGATCTCGTCCTCGGCGATGCCGGAGCCGCTGTCCTTGACGCTGAGATATTGTCCGCCGGAAGCGGTCCAGCCCACCTTGAGCCAGATCTCGCCGCCCTGTGGGGTGAACTTGATCGAGTTCGACAGCAGGTTGAGCACGATCTGGCGGATCGCGCGCTCGTCGGCCCAGATCCGCGGCATGCCCTGTTCGAACACCTCGTGGATGTTGATGCCGCGGCTGGAGGCGCGCAGCTTCAACAGATGATGGCAGTCGGCAACAACGTTGACGAGCGAGACCGCTTCCTCGTTGAGCTCGTAGCGGCCCGCCTCGATGCGTGACAGGTCGAGGATCTCGTTGATGAGATTGAGCAGGTGGACGCCGGAATTATGGATGTCGGCGGAATATTCCTTGTAGACCGGCACCGCATGGGCGCCGAAGATCTCGCTCTTCATCACCTCGGAAAAGCCGAGGATGGCGTTGAGCGGCGTGCGCAGTTCGTGGCTCATCTGCGCGAGAAAGCGCGATTTGGCGACGTTGGCCGACTCGGCGCGATGGCGCGCCTCGTCCGAGATCGATTTGGCCTGCTCGAGCTCGCCGATCAGCGCGTCCTTTTCGGCGCGCGCCTCCAGCGTCGCCAGCGTCGTCGAATGCAGGCGCAGCGCCAGCAGCGCGAAATAGCCTTCCGCGGCAACCACCAGCACGCCGAGCACATAGTCGTCGAGCTTGCCGCCGAGCACGAAATTGAGCGCGATCGCCGCTGTCACCGGCGCGGTCGCCGCCAGCGCCGCGATCGGCAGGTTGGCGGCGAGCATGCTGGATACCGCGATCACCAGCAGCATCAGGAACATCATCAGCGTGTCGGAGACCGCATCCAGCGCCGGATGGATCAGGATCGCCATCCAGCCGATGCCGTAGACCAGATCGAGCAGCACGAAGCGCGTGCGCCATTTGCGGGTGGCGGCGGTGGAGACGGGCGCGGCGAGGAACCTGACGCAGTTGCGGATGATGATGCCGTGGATGCAGAGCAGGACCACGGTCCAGGCGCCGGCCACGACCGGCGGCAGCCAGAAGCAGAACAGGATGCCGGTCGCAACCACCAGCAGCATCACGACGTAGGACGCCGAGATGCGGGTCTGCGCGTATTGCCGGAGCAGCTCGGTGTCGAAGGCGGGGCGCGTTCCGCTCGATGACGTTAACCGGTCGCGGGCCTCGCGCACCCGCTGCGCGGCGACCCGGCGGCTGTTAACCGGCGCCGGGCTCGGCGCCTCGGCCGGAAGCTGGACGACTTCGGGCTTTTCGGCGGCGTCACTCATCAAACAACACAAATCCTGCCCGCGAACGCGCGGACTTACTGCATTGTCTATCTCTGGCCCGAAATCCTTAAGAGCTGCCTTAGATGGCTAAGAAATCTCGTTAACGGGAGGTTAAGTTCGGCGCCGGCGGGGCTACCGCTCCAGCCGCGCCAGGAGGCTGGAAGTGTCCCAGCGCTTGCCGCCCATCTTCTCGACCTCGGCGTAGAACTGATCGACCAGCGCCGTCACCGGGAGCCTCGCGCCGTTGCGGCGGGCTTCCGCGATGCAGATCGAGAGGTCCTTGCGCATCCATTCGACGGCAAAGCCGAAATCATACTTGCCCTCGTTCATGGTCTTGTAGCGGTTCTCCATCTGCCAGGACTGCGCCGCGCCCTTGGAAATGGTGTCGACCACGGCGGCGACGTCGAGCCCCGACTGCTTGGCGAAGTGGATGCCTTCGGAAAGGCCCTGCACGAGGCCCGCGATGCAGATCTGGTTGACCATCTTGGTGAGCTGGCCGCTGCCCGCCGGTCCCAGCAATTTGCACATCCGCGCATAGGCCGCGATGACAGGCTCGGCACCCTTGTAGGCGTCCGCGGTGCCGCCGCACATCACGGTGAGCGCGCCGTTCTCGGCGCCGGCCTGTCCGCCGGAGACCGGCGCGTCGACGAATTTGAAGCCGGCCTTGGTCGCGGCCGCATCGAGCTCGCGCGCGACCTCGGCGGAAGCGGTGGTGTGGTCGACGAAGGTCGCGCCCTTCTTCATGCCGGAAAACGCGCCGTCGGCGCCGATGGTGACGGCGCGCAGGTCGTTGTCGTTGCCGACGCAGCACATCACGAAGTCCTGGCCTTCGGCGGCAGCCTTCGGCGTCGGCGCGGTGCGGCCGCCGAACTTGTCGGCCCATTGCTTGGCCTTGGCGGCGGTGCGGTTATAGACCGTCACCTCATGGCCACCCTTCTTGACGAGGTGTCCTGCCATGGGAAAACCCATCACGCCGAGACCGAGAAAAGCGACTTTGGCCATGTCTGCTACCTTGTTTTTGCAACCTTGGGGTTCGGCCGGCGCCGGGCGGCTGGCCTTGTGCGGGCAGGGAGTGCACCATAAACCCTCGCGGGCGAAGGGCAACGGCTTCGTTCGGCGGCGGGTTTTGTGCTAGGATGAGGCCTCGACAATCTTCACCAAGAGCCTGAACAAACTTCACAAAAATGGGAGCGCAGCGGATGGGCATGAGCGTAGGCGTGCTCGATCATTTCAACATCCGGACCCGGAAACTCGCCGACACGGTCCGGTTCTATGAGGATGTCTTGGGCCTCGAAAAGGGGGCCCGGCCGAACTTCGCCTTTCCCGGCGCCTGGATGTACAGCGAGGGCAAGGCTGTCGTGCATCTGGTCGATATTTCCGCCACCGACGAGCCGCAAAAGCCCGATTCCGGCGTTGTCCACCACGTGGCCTTCGTCAGCCAGGGCTTTGACGGCATGAAGCAGCGGCTCAAGTCCAAAGGCATGCCGTTCGATGCGCGGCAGGTTCCGGGCGGCGACCTCTGGCAGATCTTCGTCAACGACCCCAACGGGGTCATGATCGAGCTGAACTACGAGGCCGCCAAGGAGCAGGGCGGCGGCGCGCCGGCCGAGCGCCACGATGACGTGGGTGCCAGATAGCCTTGGCGCGGTAGCCTTTCGCGCGGGACCGCTCTATAGGACGCATCCGCAAGGCCTCAAGGAGATGCGCTTTTGGGCGTTACGCAGCAGCAGGTTCTGGATCAGCTTTCCAGGGTGATGTCGCCCCGCGGCGTCGCCGTGACCCATGCCAATGTCCTGTCGGAGATATCGGTCAGCGACGGCAAGGTGTTCTTCTCGATCAACGTCGACGCAGCGGAAGCGCGCGCCTGGGAGAGCGTGCGCGCGCAGGCAGAAAGCGTCGTGCGCGCCATTCCGGGTGTGACCGCCGCAATGATCGCCTTGACCGCGGAGCGCAAGCCAGGCAGCGCGCCTGCGCCGCGCCGGCCGGGCACGGGCGTGCCGCCCGCCGCATCGCATCGCCCGCCGCAGGGCGGACCCTCGCCGATGGCGCGTCAGGCGGAAATCCCCGGCGTCTCCGCGGTGATCGCGGTCGCCTCCGGCAAGGGCGGCGTCGGCAAATCCACCACCGCGCTCAATCTCGCTTTGGGCCTGCGCGACCTCGGGCTGAAGGTCGGCCTGCTCGATGCAGATATCTATGGCCCCTCGGTGCCGCGGCTGACCGGCATCCGCGAAAAGCCCGAGCTCAACGACGCCAAGAAGATGATCCCGATTGAGCGCTTCGGGCTTGCGATCATGTCGATCGGCTTCCTGGTCGAGGAAGACACCGCGATGATCTGGCGCGGCCCGATGGTGATGTCTGCGATCACCCAGATGCTGCGCGACGTCGCCTGGGGCACGCTCGACGTGCTCGTGGTCGACATGCCGCCGGGCACCGGTGATGCCCAGCTCACGCTGGCGCAGAACGTGCCGCTGAAGGGCGCGGTGATCGTCTCGACCCCGCAGGACCTGTCGCTGATCGATGCGCGGCGGGGGCTTGCGATGTTCAAGAAGGTCAACGTGCCCGTGCTCGGCATCGTCGAGAACATGAGCTATTTCCAGTGCCCGCATTGCGGCACCCGGTCGGACATTTTCGGCCATGGCGGCGCGCGCCACGAGGCGGAGCGGCTCGGCGTGCCGTTCCTGGGCGAAGTCCCGCTGCATATGGCTATTCGCGCGACCTCCGATTCGGGGACGCCGGTGGTCGCGAGCGAGCCGGACGGGCCGCATGCGGCGATCTACCGCGCCATCGCCGGGCAAGTCCGCGACCGCCTGAAGGGCGCCATCGCCGCGGCCTGACTAGTGCCGCCGATCTGAAGTTCCTACACCACCCGCTGCGATCATCTCTTAGGAACTTCAGATCGAAAGCGGCACTGGAATCATAAGTTTGCTAGTGGAGCGGATTTGACGTTCGCTACCCATTTGCCGCGATTCCCTTATGCGAACGTCAAATCCAAAGCTCCACTAGAATCAATAATTTGCTAGTGGTCCTTTGACGCCAACATTCGCAAACGTGTCTGCTACAAAGAGGATGCGAATGTTGGCGTCGGACCACCAGTGCCCTTTGCTTTCCGAAGTTCGTGAAAGGGGTCGCAGCGATGTATCACGAACTTCGGAAAGCGGGCACTAGGCCGGTCCCATATGCGACTTTTGTTGGGGCCTGTCATGCCTTTGTCGCGTTTTCGTGCCGGCCCGTTCATGTTAAAGCCCGGCCTGGTGTCCCGGTTCCGAAGTTCGCATGATTGTCCGGCATGCTCGTTTGCGAACTTCGGAATCGAAGGACACTGGCAACTCACCAATCTAGTGTGGCTTTGGTTCAGAAGTCCGCATGACGAACTCGCTGGTTAGAATGATGCGGACTTCTGAACCGCCACACTGGGCGCCCTCCGGTTTGAGACGAAAGCTCGTTTGCCGGAAGAAGGCCCGTCAATGCCCATCAAGAATGCCCATAACCTGGGAAACGCCCCAAACTAAGGAGATGCCTTACAATGAAGCGTCGTGATTTTCTGAAGGTTTCGGCGGCCGGCGCCGCAGCGGCCGCGGTGGCCTCGCCCGCGATCGCGCAGTCCTCGCCCGAGATCAAATGGCGCATGACCTCGAGCTTTCCGAAATCGCTCGACACCATCTATGGCGGCGCGGACCAGTTCGCGAAATACGTCGCGGAGATGACCGACAACAAGTTCCAGATCCAGGTCTTCGCCGCCGGCGAAATCGTCCCCGGCCTGCAGGCGCTCGATGCGACCTCGAACGGCACGGTCGAGATGAGCCACACCGTGTCGTACTACTACGTCGGCAAGGATCCGACCTTTGCGATCTACGCCTCGGTACCGTTCGGCCTCAACGCGCGGCAGCAGAACTCCTGGTGGTACCAGGGCGGCGGCCAGGAGCTCGGCAACGAGTTCTTCAAGAAGTTCGGCGTGATCGGCTTTCCCTGCGGCAACACCGGCACCCAGATGGGCGGCTGGTTCCGCAAGGAGATCAAGACGGTCGCCGATCTCTCCGGCCTGAAATTCCGCATCGGCGGCATTGCCGGCCAGGTGCTGCAGAAGGTCGGCGTCGTGCCGCAGCAGCTTGCGGGCGGCGACATCTATCCGGCACTGGAAAAGGGTACGATCGACGCCGCCGAGTGGGTCGGCCCCTATGACGACGAGAAGCTCGGCTTCCAGAAGGTCGCCAAGTATTACTACTATCCCGGCTTCTGGGAGGGCGGCCCGACGGTGCACGCCTTCTGCAATCTCGAGAAGTGGAATTCGCTGCCGAAGAGCTATCAGGCGATCATCACCAACGCGACGGCGAACGCCAACACCTGGATGGCGGCGCGCTACGACATGCAGAATCCGGCGGCGCTGAAGCGGCTCGTTGCCAGCGGCACGCAGCTTCGTCCCTTCACCAACGAAGTCCTGGAAGCCTGCCTCAAGGCGACCAACGAGCTGTGGGCCGAGATTTCGTCGAAGAATCCCGACTTCAAGAAGTCGATCGACGCGATGCAGGCCTATCGCTCCGACCAATATCTGTGGTGGCAGGTCGCCGAATACACCTTCGACAGCTTCATGATCCGCTCGCGCACGCGCGGCTGATCCGGAGGCGGGCAGGGCGGCCGGCCGCGCCGGCTTCTAAGCCTTAAGTCGTAGACGGGAAAAGCCCGGCCTCGCAGAGGCCGGGCTTTTTCGCGTTCGCTTTTGAAGATGGGAATAGAAATCGGCCGGCGGATGTTCCATGCTGAGGGCAGGCCTCGAAGAAGGCCGTCAGGAACATATCAGGAGGGGAAGCGTATGAAGCGACGAGATTTCATCAAGGTCACCGGACTGGCGGCGGCGGGCGCGGCGAGCATGGCGGCGCCGGCGATCGCCCAATCGATGCCGGAGATCAAATGGCGCATGACGACGAGCTGGCCCAAATCTCTCGACACGCTGCATGGCGGCGCCGAGATGATGGCGAAGGTAGTCGGCGAGGCCACCGACAACAAATTCCAGATCCAGACCTTTGCCGCCGGCGAGATCGTGCCGGGCCTGCAGGTGCTTGACGCGGTGCAGAGCGCCACCGTCGAAATTGGGCATACGGCCTCGTATTACTATTTCGGCAAGGACCCGACCTTCACCTTCGGCTCGTCGGTGCCGTTCGGTCCCGACATGCGCATCAACCAGGCCTGGTACCTGCTCGGCGGGGGGCGGGAAATCCTCAACGAGTTCTACAAGAACTACAATGTGATCTCGCTGCTCGCCGGCAACACCGGCTGCCAGATGGGCGGCTTCTTCCGCAAGGAGATCAATACCGTCGCCGACCTGAACGGCCTCAAATTCCGCATTGGCGGTTTCGCCGGGCGCGTGATGCAGAAGCTCGGCTGCGTGCCGCAGCAACTCGCCGGCGGCGACATCTATCCCGCGCTGGAAAAAGGCACGATCGACGCGGCCGAATGGGTCGGTCCGTATGACGACGAAAAGCTCGGTCTCTACAAGGTCGCGCCGCACTATTACTATCCCGGATGGTGGGAGGGCGGTCCGATGCTGCTCGCCATGGTCAATCTCGACAAATGGAACGCGCTGCCGAAATCCTATCAAAGCGTTCTCGAGCAGGCCGGCCACCTCGCCAACAACTGGATGATGGCGAAGTACGACAGCGTCAATCCGATGGCGCTGCGCAAATTGCTCGCCAACGGCACCAAGCTGCATCCGTTCTCGCCGCCGATCATGGAAGCTTCCTTCAAGGCGGCGAAGGAGCTGCACAACGAGGTCGCCGCGACCAACGCGAATTTCAAGAAGGTCTATGAATCGCTGACCAACTACTCGAACAACAGCTATTCGTGGTTCCAGGTCGCCGAGGTCGGCTACGACAACTTCATGGCGCGCCACTCGCAGAGCTAGCTGCCACCGAGACCTGACAGGCAGATGAAACCCCGGCGCTTGCGCGCCGGGGTTTTCGCTGTGGCCGGGCGAATCAGCCCCGAGGCCGCCGCGGAATCGCACGGCGCCTGGGCCCGGGAAGGGCGGCCGGGCGCCGCTTTTTGCGGCGCATGGCGCACGTTCCGGAGGCAATCGGCCTGCTGTTTGGGCCGCCGCGGCCGATTCCGTGAGCCAGGCGGCGTATTTCCGGGGGCGCAAAGGGGGCCGACCTTGCCGCGGGTGGGAGCGAGCTATATCTATTCTGGGTAAGCGTCGAAAAGCGCGCAATTTGCTCAAAGTGAGTTGCCAGTGAATACGGCGAACCAGAAGTTGCCTCAGGCCAAGCTGCCCACCTCCGTGTGGCTCGGCGGGCTGGTGCTTCGAACGCTTTTCATCAGCATCCTGATCGTCATCACGATCCGCGTCGCCAGCCCGCAGCTCGAGCACCTGTCTTCGCTGCACGAAACCCCGAGCGACCTTGTTCGCGTCCTTCTGGGCCTTGTGGTGTGCGTATGGCTGGCCGTCCACCTCTTCATCCTGCCGAAGGATCCGGGCGGGTTTCGCACCTGGCTCTATCTCGGCGTGGCGCTGTTGCCGCTGTCGCTGCTTTGCGCCTTCGTGATCTGGTAGGTCGACGGCGGCCTCGCAACGCTGCCGCTCTCGATCACGTTTCTCATGGCAATCAGTAGAAGGCTGGCCAGCCCATCGTCGCGGGGTCGCAGAGCATCTGCAGCCGCTGTCCGCGGCGCGGCGGCGGCACCTGCCAGGGCATGATCCTTTCGACCGTGGTCTCGAACGGCGCCCGATCCGGCAGCGTGACCCGCAGGACCGCCCTGAGGTGGTGATTGAAGATCGGCGCCCCCGGCAATTCCTCGGACTGCAGCACCTCGATCGTGCAGGGGACGCGGCGGTCGGCGCCTGCGTCGGGCCGGCCCGGCTCGGCGGCGCAGGCGAACGGCGCAGCGCCGAGCAGCAGGGCGCCTGCCAGGATCGCGCGCTTCACGGCATTTGGCCTCGCCCGGTCGGTCACGCGCTCAATTGCCTGTTGCAACGGCTTCATCTCCCATTGCGCATTCGCGCCAGACCCGGCTGGTGCAGGTCACTGGCCAGCCGCCGCCGAGCGCCATGAACAGCGCCGCGGTGTCGGCGAGCCGGTTGGCCTCGGTCTGCACCCGGATCACCGAGGCGGTGAGGTAGGTCTGCTGGGCGTTGAGCACCGCGAGCTGGTTGACCTGGCCGGCATTGAGCTGCTTCTCGACGATGTCGAGGCTTGCTTTCGCCGTCTCCTCCGCATGCACTGCGGCCTTTATCGAGCGCGCGTCCGCCTGCAGCGCCCGCAGCGCATCGGCGACGTTCTGGAACGCGGTGATCACGGTCGAGCGGTACTGCGCCTCGGCCTGCTCGAGCGCAGCTTCGGCTGCCTTCTGTTTGTTGTAGAGCGTGAAGCCGTCGAAGATCGGCTGCGTTGCGCTCGCCGCGATGGTGTAGAAGTTGGTTCCCGGCGTGAACAGCTCGGCAAGGGTGAACGCGGCAGACCCGGCATTCCCGGAAATCGTGATGTTCGGCAGCCGCGCCGCGATCGAAACCCCGACGAGCGCACTTGCGGAATGCATGTTGGCTTCCGCCGCCCGCACGTCGGGCCGCTGATCGACGAGCTTTGACGGCAGGCTGATCGGCAGGTTGGCCGGCAGCCTGAAATGGGTGAGGTCGAATTTCTGGGCCACCTCGTCGGCCGACAGGCGGCCGGCGAGCGCGGTCAAGAGGTCGCGCTGCAGGGCGAGCTGCTTTTGCAGCGGCGGCAGCAGCTGCTCGGCCTGGGCGAGCGCTGCCTCCTGCGCCAGCACGTCGGCCAGCGCGGCCTGGCCGAGATTCTGCTGGCGCTTGAGGATATCGAGCAGGCGGCGCTCGATCGCGATGATGCGCTCGGTCGCCGCGATCTGGCCGCGCAGCGAAGCCTCCTGGATCGCGCCGGCCACGACGTTGCTGGTCAGCGTCAGGTAGGCGGCCTCGAGCTGGAACAGCTGCTGCTCGGTGACCGCATCGAGGTTCTCGACGGCGCGGAAGTTGGCGCCCCAGACGTCAGGCACGAAGCCGACGGTCACTTGCGCGGTATGGAGCATGAATACCGACGGCGTCTGGCTGCCTGGCCCCCCGGGCGAGGCGCCGGAAATCTGCTGCTGGGCGCCCGCGTAGTTTGCGCCAACCTGTGGAAACCACACGCCGCGCTGGGCCAGCGCATTGTGGTAGGCGACCTTGATCGCGGCCTCTGCCGATTGCAGGCTCGGATTGTGATCGACGGCCTGGCGGATCAAATCGTTGAGCGGCTGGGAGCGGAAGGCGGCCCACCATTTGGCAGAAACCTCTGCACCGGTAACGAAGTGCTGGCCGGCAACCTTTGGCGGGCCCTTTCCGGGATCGGGGGATGCGAGCTTGCCCGGCACATAGCCGGTGGTGTCCGGCGCCGGCGGCGGGTTGAAGTTCGGGCCGACCGCGCAGCCGGAAACGGCCAGCGTGCCGAGCAGCACGCCGCAGGCCATCCGTCGCCGGTGATGGCCCATGCCGAACATCAGACTTGTCCGCCCCAAATGCTCGTCATCGTCATCGAAACCGTCCATTGCTCCGGCTAGATCTGTTCAGCATCCGTCGTCTCCTCCTCGTCAGGCAAACTCGCGAGTTCTCCCGTGAGGAAGATCCTGCGCAGTGCAGGCGCGACCACGAGCAGGAGCAGGGGGCCGATGAACATGCCGCCTACCACCACCGTCGCCAGCGGCCGCTGCACCTGGCTGCCGATGCCGTGCGAGATCGCCGCCGGAACAAGGCCCACGCCTGCGGACAACGCCGTCATCAGCATCGGCCGCATGCGCTGCTCGGCGCCGCGAAACACCGCCTCGGCAACCGTCATGCCCTGCGCCCTGAGCTCGCGGAAATAGGTGATGTTGAGGATGCCGTCCATGACGGCGACGCCGAACAGCGAGATGAAGCCGATCGCGGCGGAGACGCTGAAGTCGAGCGCGGCGAAATAGAGCGCGATCAGGCCGCCGCCGATCGCAAAGGGAATGCCGGCGAGCGAGAGCAGGCTGTCGCGCCAGGAGTTGAACAGGCCGTACAGCAGCGCCAGGATCAAGAGCAGCGTGATCGGCACCACGACCAGCAGGCGCTTCTTCGCGTTCTGCAGATTATCGAACTCGCCGGCCCAGATGATCTGGTAGCCGTTGGGCAGCTTGATGGTCCTGGTGACGCGCTCCTGTGCCTCGGCGACCGTGCTGCCGAGGTCGCGGCCGCGGACGCTGAACTTGATCGGGATATAACGCGCGCTGCGCTCGCGGTAGATGAAGGCGGTGCCGGTATCGAGCGAGATGTCGGCGAGCTCGCTCAAGGGAATGTAGGCATTGATGCCCGACGGCGTCTGGTAGGCGACCTTGACGGTGCGGATCGCGTCGATGCTGCTGCGGTATTTGGAATCGAGACGAACTGCCAGCGCGAACTGCCGGTCGCCTTCGAGAATGGTGGTGGCGTTGGTGCCGCCCAGCGCCGCCTGCACCACCGTGTTGACGTCGCCGGTGTTGAGGCCGTAGCGCGCCGCCTTCTCGCGATTGATCTTGATGTTGAGGTTGGGCTGGCCCTGCAGATGGAAGATGCCGAGGTCGGCGACGCCGCGGACGCCGCTCATCTCGGCCATCACCTGGGTCGCCAGCTGCTCCAGCACCTCGAGGTTCGGACCGACGATCTTGATCGAATTGGCGCCCTTGACCCCCGACAGCGCCTCCTCGACGTTGTCCTGGATGTACTGCGAGAAATTGAAGCTCACCCCGGGGAGCGCCTCGGCAAACTCCTTCTGCAATTCGTCGGTGAGCTGGTCCTTCGTCAGGTTGGCGGGCCATTCGTCGAACGGCTTCAGCGGTGCGAACAGCTCGACATTGGAGAAGGGCGAGGCGTCGCTGCCATTGTCGGGACGGCCGTGCTGCGACACCACGGTGATGACCTCGGGATGCCGCAGCAGGATCTCCCGCATCTTGTGGGTCGCAGCCGTGCCCGCTTCCAGCGAGACGGTCGGCGGAAGCGACGCCCTGATCCAGAAATTGCCTTCCTCCAGCGCGGGAAGAAACTCGCTGCCAAGCCGCGAAGCTGCCAGTGCGCTCAACCCGAGGAATGCCACCCCCAATATGACGGCAGCCCGGAGATTGGTGAGCGCCCATCGCAGCACCGGGGTGTACGCCGCGCGCAAGGCGCGCACGATGACTGTCTCGACCTCCGCGATGTCCCTCGGCAACAACAATGCCGCCAGAACGGGCGTCACCGTAAAGGTCGCGAGCAGCGAACCGGCGAGCGCATAGCCGTAGGTGAGCGCCATCGGACCGAAAATCTGGCCTTCCACGCCCTGCATTGTGAACAATGGGACGAAGGCGGCTACGGTGATCGCGGTCTTGAAGAAGATCGCCTTGTCGACCTGCAACGCGCTGGCAAAAATCATCCGCAGCCGCTCGGGCCATCGCTGGCCTGCTCCCGGCCCGGTGGGCGCCGTCGGATCCGATCCCCAATAGCCCTCGGTGAGCTGCCTGAGCAGGGTTCGCCGCTGCTCGGGCGAGGATTGGAAGTTGCGGTAGATGTTCTCCATCATGATCACGGCGGAATCGACGATGATGCCGAAATCGACCGCGCCGAGCGACAGCAGGTTGGCGTCCTCTCCCTGCAGGACGAGAATGATGATTGCGAAGAACAGCGCGAACGGGATGTTTACGCTGACGATGATGGCGCTGCGCAGGTCGCCGAGAAAGACCCATTGAATCAGAAAGACGAGGAGACAGCCGAAGATCATGTTGTGGAGAACGGTGTGCGTGGTCACACCGACCAGCGAGCTGCGGTCGTAATACGGCACGACCTTGACCCCGGGAGGCAGGCTGCCGTCGTTGTTGAGCTTTTCAACCTCGGCCTCGACACGCGGGATGATGTCGTTGGTGTGCTCGGTGCGCCGCATCACGACGATGGCGGCCACGATATCGTCCTCGTGATCCCGGCCGGCAATGCCGAGCCGCGGCACATAGCCGACCGAGACGGTCGCGACGTCCTTGACCTGGACCGGAAGGCCGTTCGACTGCGTGAGGACGACGTTCTCGACGTCCTCGACCCGGTATCCCTTGGTGATGTCGTCGGCGCCGCCGGAGTCGACGAGGCCGATGCCGCGGATGTTGACCGACTGCTGGCCGATCGAAATCTCGCGGCCGCCGACATTGATGTTGGCGTTGCCGAGCGCGCTGATGAGCTGAGGCACCGTGATGTTGTAGGCCTCGAGCTTCTCGAGGTCGGCATCGACGTTGAACTGCTTGGTGGTGCCGCCCCAGGAGTTGATCTGGGCCACGCCGGGAATCGTGAGCAGGCGGCGGGTGACGATATAGTCCTGCACCGTCCGCAGATTGGTCAGGCCGAAATGCGGCGGACCGACGATCTGGTAGCGGTAGATCTCGCCGACCAGGCTCGACGACTGGATCGTCGGCACCAGATTGCCCGGCAGCGTGACGTTCTGCTGCAGGCTGATCGACGCCTGGGACAGGGCGAAGTAGTAGTCGGTGCCGTATTTGAAGGTGACGCGGACGAACGACAGGCCATAGAACGACTTCGAACTGACGCTCACAACGCCGGGCGTCGGATAGAGGCCGACCTCCATCGGGATGGTGTAGTACTTCTCCATCTCCTCGGCGGAAAGGCCGGGCGCCTGCGCGGTGATCTCGAGGATCACGGGCGCCGGATTCGGATAGGCCTCGATGTTGAGCTTCGAAAAGGCGACAAGCCCGGCCGCGCAGAATACGACAATGCCAAGCACCACGATGGCGCTGCGCGTCAGTCCGAAGGCTAGTAGCGACTTAATCAAGCGACCCCGCGTGCATTTGGTGATGGCTCCCGACTGAAGCCTAGCCGGCTTCGCCCAGGGCGAGCTTGTTGCTCAGAAACACCGCGCCGTCGGTAACGACCGCTTCGTCACCGTGAAGACCCTCCAGAATCTGGCTCCATCCGTCCTGCTGAAGCCCGACCTTGACGGTGCGCTGCGTGAAGCGCCGGCCGTCGCTGGTGACCCAGACCGTCATGGTGCCGTCGCCTTCCCGCACGACCCCGTTCACGGGCACGGCAAGCGAACGCGCCGGCGTTCCGACGCGAATGACGAAGCTCGCATACATGCCCGAGCGCAGCAGGTGATCGGGATCGGCGACCTCCGAACGCACCAGTTGCCGATGGGTGTTGGGATCGATCGTCGAGCCCAGTGCCGTCACATGTCCCTTGAAGGTGCGGCCCGGGTAGGCCGGCACGCGCACTTCGACCTCCTGGCCGAGCCGGTAGGCGGGGGCGTCGGTCTCGATGACGTTCGCCACCATCCACATCGTGGAGATGTCCGCGATGGAGTAGGGCGCCGGCGCATTGCCGGGCTGGGTCAGGAAGCCCGGCGCGGCGCTGCGGGTCACGATCCGGCCCGAGATCGGGCTCGGCACCAGCAGCGTGGAATCGACCCGGCGCTGGCTCAGGATATCGTCGATTTCCTCGTCGGTCTTGCCGAAGATGCGCACCGCGTTTCGCGCAGCCTTGAAGTTGCCCTCGGCGGTCTGCTGGTCGGATGTCGCCTGGTCGACGTCCTTTTGCGCGCTGCCGCCGGCCTTCAGCAGGCCCGACACCCGCGCCAGCGTCCGCTTCTGCAGCTCGAGCACGCCGGCGCTTGCCAGCAGCGCCGATTCCGCCTGCAGGAGATCGGGGCTGTCGATGGTGAAGAGGGTGTCGCCCTTCTTGACGTCGTCGCCGACATTGAACGACGCCTTGATGATCTTGCCCGGATACTGCGAGAACACCTGGACCAGCATGTTCTCGTTGAATCCGATGGTGCCGACCGCGGACTTGAACAGGGTGAACTCGCGCGTCACAACCGGCGCGAACTTGACCGCGGCGACCTGCTTTTCCGACAGGTCGATGGATGCGACAGCGTCGGCGGCGGGAGCCCGTTGCGCCTGCTGGCGCGCCCCGTTGCGCGACCTGTCGGTAACCTCGGAGGAGGAGGGCAGCACGAATATCTTCGCCAGGAACAGCACAACGACGACGATCGTTGCCAGGATCGTCACAACGATCTTGGCTGGCAGAGACCGCTTGAAGAACGTCATTGCGAATATCCCGAGGCGGCCGCCATCGATCGGACGATTGGCTCAAGCCGCGTCACCTTCATACCCCTGGATTGGCCTGCCCGGCAGCGGCCCCTGCGAAAGACGCCGCTGGCACGCCCATGAAGTATCTCAGTCATTTTGATTCGGGCCCACCTTTCCCCGTGGCGGCTCCACTGATTCGCCTCAGCCCGGAAGGCCCGCCGGGGCCCCTCCGGGCAGGGCAGAACCTCCATAGTTCCTCCTCCAGGGGCGGGCAAGCGCTGAGTCGGCGGCGGCCGCTCCGGCGCGACAATTTCGCTCGTTCGATCAACACAATCCGTGCTCGAAATGCGCGGAATGTCGTGAAGCTTACATGAAGCTTACAGACGCGCGCCGACTCGCTCGGCCACGCGAAACAGCAGCGCCCGGCACGGCGCGGGCCGAATTTCTTGCCCCGTTTTGCCGTGGGTCTACACTGCCCGCGGCGAGCCGGATCGCAGCGCGATTTCGGTGCTTGCGCCGCGCGCCGAAATCGTCGCGGGACCGTTGGTTGGAAGATGCGGCTGTTGATCGTCGAGGACAATGAAGAGCTGGCCGAGTTGCTGGCAAAGGGGCTGGATGCCGCCGGCTACCAGGCCGATTGCCTGTCCAGCGTCGAGGAGGCAACGCACGCGCTGCGCAGCACCTCCTATGCCGCGATGATCCTCGACCTCGGCCTGCCTGACGGCGACGGCCTGACGCTCCTGCGCGCCTTGAGGCAGCGCAGCAACCCGCTGCCGGTGCTGGTCCTGACCGCGCGCGATGGCCTGCAGGACCGCGTCACGGGCCTGCGCAGCGGTGCCGATGACTATTTGGCAAAGCCGTTCGCGCTCGAAGAGCTGGTGGCGCGGCTCGAAGCGATCCTGCGCCGTCCCGGCCAGCTGCTCGGCACCTCGCTGAGCCTTGCCAACCTCGTCTACGACACCGAAAGCCGTCAGATCTTCATCGAGGGCGAGCCGAAGATCTTCTCGGCGCGCGAAACCTCGGTACTGGAGATCCTGCTGCGCAGGCACGGCCGCGTGGTGCCGAAGAAGAACGTCGAAGACCACATTTTCGGGCTCGCCGGCGACGTCGCCTCGAACGCGGTCGAGGTCTACGTGTCGCGGCTGCGCAAGCAGCTCGCCGAGCACGGCGCAAAAATCGTCATCCATACGATCCGCGGGGTCGGTTACATGATGGCCGGGGAAAAATAGCGTGCTGCGCATCAAGTCGCTGATGTCGCGGATCGTGCTGCTGCACATCGTGGCGGTCGCGACCGCGGCGATCTTCCTGCCGCTGGTCCTGCTCTGGCTGCTCAGCTCGGAGGTCAACCAGCTGCAGAGCGACGCGATGCGCGACCAGGCTGACGCGCTCGGCGACCATCTCGGCGTCGCGCCGGACGGCTCCATCACCCTTGCGCTGCCCGAGAGCCTGAAGGACCTCTATTCGGAGGCCTACGGCCGCTACCAATACGAGGTCGTCGATGCCTCGGGGCGGGTGCTGTTCTCGTCGCACAAGAACGGGTCGGCGATCGTGCGTCCGAGCAACGCCGCGCCCGGCACGGTGTCGGCAGGAGGCGTCAGCAAGACCATCAACGGGCAGACGGTGCGCATCCAGGTCGCCGAGGACCTGTCGCATCGCGACGTCATCATCGACGACATCGTGGCCAATTTCTTCCGCCGGGTGGGGTGGATCACCTTTCCGATCCTGCTGCTGTTGCTTGCGATCGACATCGTCATTTTCCGCCGCGCGGTGGCGCCGCTGATCAGGGCGTCGGAGGCGGCCCGGAACATCGGCCCGGCGCGGACCGACATCCGCCTGCCGACCGAGCGGATTCCGAGCGAAATCATCCCGCTGGTCACCGCCGTCAACCAGGCGCTCGACCGGCTCGAGGACGGCTTCCGGGTGCAGCGGCAGTTCACCGCGGATGCCGCGCACCAGCTCCGCACGCCGCTTGCGATCCTGCGCACGCGCATCGAGACGCTCGGCGACCGCAACGAGATGCGGGCGCTGCATGCCGACATCGAAAGCATGAGCCGGCTGGTCGGCCAGTTGCTCGACATCGCCGAGCTCGACACGCTCGAGGTCAACCCGTCGGAGGTTGCCGATCTGCGCGCGGTCTGCGCCGAGGTGGTGGGCTCGATCGCGCCTTACGCGCTGGCCCAGCACAAGGAGATCGCGCTCAAGGGCACCGAGGAGCCGGTGCGGGTGCGGGGCAATGCGGAGATGCTGCAGCGGGCAATCTTCAACCTCGCCGAGAACGCCATCAAATACACCCCGCGCGACACCTCCGTGGACGTCGAGGTGCTTGACGATGGTTCGGTGCGCGTGCGCGACTGCGGCCCCGGCATTCCCGCCGATGAGCGCGGCCTGATCTTCCAACGCTTCTGGCGCGGCGACCGAAGACGCACCGACGGTGCGGGATTGGGACTATCGATCGTGCAGCGCGTCGCCGAGGACCATTCGGCGACGGTGTCGGTTGCCAACCTGCCGAGCGGCGGCGCGCAGTTCACGCTCGGCTTCCGGCTTGCGGAGTAACTGGGACGTATACTCATAATTCGGAGATGTCCGCCTGGCTCCCGACAAGGGCGCGGAAGCGGACCTTGCACGAGGTCCGAGAAGGGCCATGTGCGGAAGTGATGCCTTAGGGAGGCAAGCCCTCTCTAAGTCTCACCTAATTCGCTCCAGCTAAGGCGTCTCTCCACCGTTTTTCAAGCGGCGGCAAATTCGACGAGTCTTGGGACAGAAAATCACAATGACGATGCAGACAAGCGTACATCGAGTTCATGGGCGCGAAACAGTTGGCGCAAATCCAGAAATCGGTTTCGAATCCTTTGCGCCGGTGCTTATGATGTCGTCTATTGGGCTAACGCTGAGTCTCTTGATAGTCACTCTTGTCGCGAGTTAATTCGGCGAAGTTCTCCAGCGCCCTCAATGACGCTTGTCAGCGACATAGGGATTGAGCGCTCGGGCTGTACTGAGGTCGGCTCTTGGGTCATTCGCGTCGGTTTGACCGGATCACGGCGACTTCCGGTCTACCCCGGTGAACGGACATTCTCAGGATAGGCAGGCATGTCTCAAAGGTGCCATAAACAGGCTTCCGTCCTCCGAGAAGAATAGCTGATGACAAAAATGTTAACGGGTCACAAACCTGGCTTGCCGTCTGCCGCGCCAAGGTCGTGACCCGCAAACAAGTGCTTTACCGCCGCACCCCAACGCGATTGACGCCGCCATTTAAATTGCCACCGGCGTTATGACGGACCGCAGCGCGCGCCACCGGACGAGGCCTGAGCACGACGCCGGCCCTCGCCACGCAACCGGCAGGATAGCTGACGTACTGGCAGTACACGACCGCCCTGGCTGGCGCTGGATTGAGAGTGAGACCTGCAAGCCCCAACAGGACGCTAGCCGCAATCCCGGCAACTGTCGCTGACTTGATCGAAAGACGCTTCCTCGGATGCATGGCGAACCTCCCTCTTCGTGTTTGCGGAACTGAAAGGTGACGGGAGCCGCCTCAGATGCGGCTGAACATAGCGTGAGCGCCAAAGGATCGCTGACGTTTGACCTAGATCAACGGAGGATTTGCCTAGCGCCAGGCCACGAGACCGTGCGTCCGCTTCGGGTCACGAGCCCTAATACTTGCGGCGAGCAAATCACGTCGGCTCTGCCTCCGAAAGGAGACTTAAGCGAGACCTGCCAAATTTGTCGCGATGGGCCAACAGGCGACATCGCGCGCATCCTCTGGCCATTATTTGGGTGAAGACTTCGCGTTCACGCGCAAACCTGCCTGGTCTCTACAACGGAAAGTCAGCAGACGTGACCTGGATGCGGTCGGCATGCAGCGACCATTCGCAAAGCCTTTCGGCTTTGCAGAAGCTCTGCTTGGCGATCTCCTTGGCCTCGCCCTCAGTCGGAGCGTCGATCTCCAGGATCCTCTGGCAGATCTCGGCCTGCCGACCGTTTTCGCCGAGCACATCTTTCATGAAACTGACGACGAAGTGCGACATCGGGGCCTCCTGCGACTTCTGTGAGCGCCCCCTCTTCTAAGCTCATCCGACATGAGCATTTTTGATAGGGATCAAGCTCTAGGACTGCGCAGGAAATTTGTCCACATCAACCTCGAATGATGGCGTGGCCGACGTCGATATCAACGCGGTTTCGGATTTGACCTGTCTGTTCGAAAAGTGACAGACGCTCCAATGTGGGAATTTGGGATGCAGACGCGCCCATCGCGATCGCGCCTGTCCGAGCCGGGCGCACGGGAAGCGGACCTCGCACGAGGTCCGAGAAGGGCCAACGACAGAAGTGCAGGTCGGTTTGCTGGCAACCTGTTTCCTCGCGTCAGGCTAGGAACTTCGAATTTGAACTCGTTTTGTCAGCTTTTGTAGCGACCGCCCCGCAATGCAACCTCATCCGTCTCCCGCCGCGATGATTTCGCGCGGCTGCCCTTGGTCGCGCACCAGCCAATAGACGGCGCCCAGCGCGAGGATGGCTGCGGCGAGCGCCAGCAGATGGAAGGCATCCGTGCTCGACAGATCGAGAATGATCAATTTGCGTACCACCGCCAGCAACGCAATCAGGATGACAGAGCGTACTTGCACAACACTGTCGCGCCGCTCCGCCACCACCAGCAGGGAGCGCTTGAACTCGAGTGCAATGATGACGGTAAAGATCATGCCGAACACCGTCTGGAACACACCATACTCGGTCGGATCGAAATTGGTTGCCCAGACGCTGAGCAGGATTTTCAGCGTCAGATTCCACAGCGCGAGGGCAATGATGATGGCGATCAGCGTGGTCAGCATCAGGACGCAAACTTGCTCGAATTTCTGGTAGAGCGTCAGCGGCTCGAACGACAGGCGCAGATCGGAAAATTCCTTTTTCAAAGGCATCGTCGGCTCCGTCAGCCAGCGGGGTTTAGGCATAGCATGATTTTCACAATGATAGTGCCGTACGGTCGTGACGCCCGCTGAGGGTCAAAAACGGAAGCTGGCCAGCGCAAACAGCATGCCCTTCGACCGTCACGAGCGGACACCGGAATGCGCCAGAAGCGGGCATTATGCCAAACCTTCACCATGCCGGACACGGCCGAAAGCCGCGCTTGCATGCGCAACAGTTCGATTGCACTCTGCGCTCGAAAATCAGTCCACCAGCTGCACACCGCATAGTCGGAGAGCGTGAATGACGGCGAATGATCGACCGCAAGTGACCAAGAAAGGTTACGAGCACGGCAACACGGGTCAATCGGGCGGTTTGAAGCTCATGACCGGGGTCGGACCGCAGCATACAGCGGCGACCAAAATCTGGTTTGGCAAGGCCAGCAACCCGCCTGGCTTTCGTTCCTTGCCGCACCATCATGGCGAAGCCGAGACTGGCGCCTATGTGCTGTCGGGTTGCGCCCGTGTCTATTTCGGCAAGGACTTCCAAGAGTACGTCGATCTATCGGAAGGCGATTTCATGTTCGTGCCACCCTACATCCCACACCTCGAAGTCAACATGAGCACGACCGAAGAACTTTGGTGGCTGGCCTGCCGGACACCGGAGAACATCGTGGTGAACCTGCCCGATGTCGAGGACTCCTCGCTCGCAGGCTACCGCCGGGCTTGAAGTCGGCTCTGGAGGCGCCGATCTCGGGCGCCGGCGACTTGATCTCGACCACAACAGAGTTTTCGATAGCCTCCAATCCGTGGAGAACCCCTTTGGGATGCCGGCAAACATCGCCAGAGCGCAACAATCCTGGTGATTCAGGTTTCGCTATGCCGTCTGATGCCGCTTCAGGAAGGTGCGCGCGCGGTTGATGGTGCGCGCCTTCGCGTGCGCGACTGCGGCCCCGGCATTCCTGCCGATGAGCGCGGCCCGATCTTCCAGCGCTTCTGGCGCGGCGACCGAAGACGCACCGACGGTGCGGGATTGGGACTATCGATCGTGCAGCGCGTCGCCGAGGACCATTCGGCGACGGTGTCGGTTGCCAACCTGCCGAGCGGCGGCGCGCAGTTCACGCTCGGCTTCCGGCTTGCGGAGTAACATACTCATAAATCGGAGATGTCCGCCTGGCTTCCAACAACGGCGCGGAAGCGGACATTGCGCGAGGTCCGAGAAGGGCACAACCGGTCATGACCTGTGCGAGGCCGGCGAAAGCAAGGTTGCTTCAGCAATTCCGGCCCATCGTGGATCGTGACCGGCTCAGAAATTGGGGTCGTTGGCCAAACCACCACCGATCATGATGTAATGTATGGGAGGCCAGGAAGCGTGAATTGAAAGGTAGCGCCGTTGGGCACGTTTGCGCTCGCCCACAATCGTCCACCATGCGCTTCAATGATTGAACGACAGATCGACAATCCCATGCCCATGCCGCTCGGCTTGGTCGTGTAGAACGCATCGAAGACGTGCTCGAGAGTCACCGGGCTGAGCCCCGGGCCCGAATCTTGCACCGCCACGAACACGTCGCCTGACTCTGTTTTCGCGGTGCCGATCAGCAATTCTCGTGACCCTTCGCTCGTTTCACTCAGCGCTTCGATGGCATTGATGATCAAGTTAAGCATCACTTGCTGCAGCTCGACCCGATCGCCTTCAACGAGCGGTAACTCGTCCGCTAACTTCGCCTGCACCGAAACGTCGTTCGTTGCCGCTTTGCCACGAGTGAGCTCAAGCACCTCGCGGATTGCACCGTTGATCTCCAGTTGATCCTTCCGTAGCGGTTCCTTCTTGATAAGGGCGCGAATCCGGTCGATGACATCGCCCGCTCGCCTCCCAGCTTTCTCGATTTCATCGAGAACCCGTCGTACTTGGTCCAGGTCCGCGGGCTTGGCGCTCACGATGCGCTGTGCCGCCATGGCTCCGACGACGGTCGCGGCGATTGGCTGTTTGACTTCATGGGCGATCGAGGCCGTGAGCTGCCCCATGGTTGCCACCCGGTTCGCGTGCGCAAGCTCCCGCTGCATTTCCCGCTGTCGCTGCTCTCTTTCGCGCGCTTCGAGTGCTTCCCGCCGCTCCATTTCCGATCTCAGTGATTGCTCGGTTCGCCACTGCTGGACTGCGACCGCCGCCTGATTGACCGCCACGCGCAAGAGGAGATGCTCAAGTTCGGTTGGAAACTCGGATCGGCCGCAAAGCGCTACCAGAACTGAGCCGGGCTCGCGTCCGATCGGCACCGAGACTCCATACATCTTACGTTGAGGCTGGACCTCCGTCGCAAACCTAGCGTTTGGCTTAGCCCAGTCTGACTTGGGTGTCCGCGGCGCGAATTGCGCGTCTGCTCGTTTATGGGCTTGAAGCACGTTGACCGCAGGCTCACCCATGGTGACCCACGCGAACTCGACATCGACGACGCTTACGATCAATTGGGCGAGGCTGTTCGCGATCTGCTCGGGGTTTGCCCCGATCCAAATCATCGGAAGGGTGGATAATGCCACCACGTCCCGCAAGCATCGCCGCAGCTCCGCTTCAGGTCTTTCCGATGATTCCCGCGTTGGCGGAGCCTGTGCTGCCACTATCTCCTGCACCGCTAATGATTTCGACGTCGTAATTCATCGAGAAGTTCTTCCGGTGGAACATAAAACGGATTCTCCTGCAGCACTCCGCCGATAATCACTTGCGGGTGCGTGCGCATGATGTCCATAACGATGGGCGCGCTGAATTTGTTGAGGTCGTAGGTGCATACGACGACGTCATCGTAATCAGGCAGGAATTTGTTGAGCCTGGTCTCATATTCGACGAGGTCGTGAACCCCTGGCAGGTCTTCGAGCGCCCACTCCATGTCGGCCCAAAGCCTGGTCATGCCGAAGCCTCTGGAGCGGCCCTCCTTGAGGACGTCTTGAATCAGCGTCAGCATCGCATTCTGATCAAAGCGGCTCTCGCGCAAATAGATGTTTTCCCATGCCCGCAACTCAAGCTGCCCATTGCGCTCGGCCTGCTCGACGTCGACGCCCGCTTCGGCAAGCCTTCGGCAAGCCTTCGGCGCCGTTCCGCCAGGTGCGCGTGATCGACCACCTGGAAAAGCCGGTCGTGGGCTGCCTCTCCGGATTTCGAAAATGGCAGCAGGAGCTCGTATTCTTCGTCCTGGCTATGGAAAAACGCGCAGGCGTGACACGGACAGTTAAATATTGACTGTCCAAGCTGGACCGATCTCAATCCTGACATGGCACCGCTCCCTGAGGATGATCCAGTGCCCACTGCCCATGCCAAACCTTGCACCCACGCAATGCCGTCGGTCAAGACGTGAGAACCGCGGGCGCGGACATGGTGCGGGTCGTTGTCGACACCTTGTCCAACGCTCTAACGGCAGCAGCGACATAGAGCATAAGTCATTCTTTCAAGGCCGAATTTTCAAATGGTTCCGTTGTTCCACGTTTTGGCTGCTCCAACGGAGATTGGGCACCGAGGCGCTTGCTCCAACGCTTTCACGCCCGAGCTGCCGGTGGAATTGCCGAGAGCTTCGCCCGACGTGGTCATTCCCGCCGCATGGCAGCGCCAACCGTGACCCCACTCGGGGAGGTCCGCTCCGGGTCACGAGCCGTAATACTCGCGGCCAGCAAATCACGTCAGCTCCGCCTCCGGAAGGAGACTTAAGCGAGACCCGCCAAATTTGTCGCGATGGGCCAACACGCGACATCGCGTGCATCCTCTGGCCAATTATTTGGGTGAAGGCTTCGCGTTCACGCGCAGAGGCCAAAGTGAACACAACTATTCTTGTTGTATTCTTGTTGGCAAACGCTACAGCCGCCTCTCGACGCCGTGCTTGCGTACGTAGCGGATGAGTAGCCTGCTAACAGCTACGCACCGGATTCTATATTCACCAAAACTTCCCCGGCGATGATTTCGGGGTCGCCAAGATCAAGATCGTGCAGGCTTGCTTGAACAAACTCCAGTACTTTGGTGTTCGCCGCATTAGCGCTTTCGCGGTCCTCGAAGATCATCACCGCGACGCCGACGCCGCCGCCCCCATCCAATACATGATAAGATCTGAATCCGTGAGATTCCCTCAGTATCTGACCGACACCGCTCTTGGAGCGGCGGGCAGCGTCCGCAACCGAACGAACCTTGGTGTACTTTCGAATGAACATGTACATCGGGCCACCCATGCGTCGCAGTTACAGCCCCGCGCATCAAAGCATATCGGGCCGCTGCTGGACTAGGGCATACTTCCGAAACGGGAGTCGGAAGCATCAGTTTGTGATGTCCCTACGACGTCCGCTTCTATCCCGACAACGATCGGCAAAGCGGACGTCAGGCGCTTACAGGTACACGCCCTGGTGGTCCAATTCTAACATTCGCATCCCGTTGCAGCAGGCTCCCGAAATCGAGCGGTGGCAGGTCGATCTGTGGCCGCCAAGGTTTGACGCCCAGGCGTTACTGGCTTCGAGGCCCGACCCCCGCCATGGCTCGAAATACTCCGTCCCGACGAATCAAGGCGTGGAAGAGCGCGGCTGCGACGTGCAGCAGGATGGTGGCGAAAAACATGTAGGCGAGCACTGTATGCGTCGTTCGCAGGATCGCGTGCAACTGGTCGTCGTGCGGCAGAATTGCAGGCAGGTGGAAAGAGCCATAGAGCACGACGGGATAGCCGCCTGCGGACAGCATCCCCCAGCCGACCAGTGGCATCGCTATCAAGAGCGCATAGAGGACAAGGTGCGAGAGCTGTGCTGCCAGCGCTTGGGTCCGCGGCAGATCGTCAGGCAATTTGGGTGCGCCAAGCCGCAAGCGGACGCCGAGACGAAGCAAGGCCAGGACCAGGATCGCGATCCCGAGCGGCTTGTGGATCGAGATCAATATGAGGAAGCGAGGCTTGAGCGTCGATACCATCGACACGCCGATGAAAAGCATGGCGAGCACCATGATCGCCATCAGCCAGTGCAGCACCCGTTGCGTGCCCGAGAAACCGTCCCGCTCGGGTCTCATGGCCGGCCTCCTGCGGGGCGAGGAGAGTATGGATAGTCTGCGGTCTCTGCCGTCCGGAGATCGAACGATTTCGCATAGGCCGCAGACCGCGCGGCGAGCAGCGGATCATCGGAAACAGCGATGCCGGTTGGCAGGATCGTTGGATCGTAGTTGAAATCGCGGCACGGACCATCAGCTTCGGCCTCGGCCTTCTGCACGACCAGCGTTCCGACATCCGCGCGCATCCTGTCCGACGGCCAGGCTTTCGTGGCATCACTCGAAGGATCTCCCTGTTCGGCGAAGGTCACCATGAGATGCCACGTCAAGGGACCGTCGGTGAGGCGGCGGACCAGATCGTGCTCGAGAAAATCCGGTCCCATGGAGGTCAAAGCCTCGTGCGGGACAGGTGTCGGCGAAACCGTCGGCTCCATCGACCAGCGCACGAGATGGCTCGCGCCGCCGGCGTCGATAAAGCGGAAAGCGTTGAGGCTGTTATAGGCCTGGTCCGCCCAACTTGTCGTCCAGGGCGCGGTTTGGCTCCATTCCATAAAGGGCGCGGAATCCGGATGGGTCGCGGAGAAGCGTTTCATGGCGCTCGGGTCCGGCTTGCCGAACGTCGGATCGATGTCCTGAGCGAGCGTCAGTTCGTAGAAGTCGCGCGGATTGGAGACGACGAAAACCGGAGAATTGTTCATCCCGCTCCGCCATTCCTGGCCGTCGGGCGAGACGATGCGGACGGCCATGCTTTTGACTCGTCCCATCATATCGGAAGCGTCAGGGTTCCCGACTGCGATGGCGAACCGGCCGACCACGGGATATCTGCCCGTGACCAGCATGGGCGCGACTGAATATTGTGAAGCCGCCCCGTTGGCCTCGAAGAAGCCGGTGAAGCAGATTCCCTTGGAATGGTTGCGACGATGACCGAGAGGGTTCCCGCCACGGTCGCCCAACGCTTCAACCATGCGCGTCGGGGTCAGACGGTCCTGGGTGAGCCATCCGCCCGCATAGGCAAACGCAAGCGCCGATGCGAAGACGACCCCACCAATGACGGCAAGCCGGCCGGCCGCCGCAGCGGGCGAGAGTGGAGGGGGCCGCGTGAGATTCTCTTCGTCAGACATTCGACCTCCAGCAATCTTTGCAGGTCGACGGGAACCTATGGGAGCGGGTTACGTCGCAATGTCCAATTCGCACGGCGGCGGAGGAGGCTCCGCAATCTCGGGTAGCGGTCCGATCCTGACATTCGCCCCACGCTTTCGGCGGGCGAACGTCAAATCCGCTCTACGAGCCGCTACTGCTTCGGCGGCCCGAAATCGAGCGGCGGCAGGTCGATCTGCGGCACCTCGATCTTGACCTTGTTGAGGTCGACGTTGAGCGGCTTGTCGAGCAGGCCGGTCACCGTGACCGGGAACGCGATCACGATGGCGACCATGATCGCCTGCAGCCCGATCCAGGGCATCGCGCCCCAATAGATGTCGGAGCTCTTGACCTCCTTCGGCGCGACGCCGCGCAGGTAGAACAGCGCAAATCCGAACGGCGGATGCAGGAACGAGGTCTGCATGTTGACGCAGAGCATGACGCCGAACCAGATCAGCGCGGCATCTGCGCCGACCGACGGCGCCAGGATCTTCTGCGCGATCGGCGCGATCATCGGCAGGATGATGAAGGCGATCTCGAAGAAGTCGAGGAAGAACGCCAGGAAGAAGATGAAGAGGTTGATGAAGATCAGGAAGCCCCACACGCCGCCGGGCAGCGAGGTGAGCAGGTGCTCCAGCCAGACGCCACCGGAAACGCCGAGGAACACCACCGAGAAGCAGGTCGAGCCGATCAGGATGAAGGTGACCATGCAGGTGATGCGCATGGTGGTCTCGTAGCCCTGCTTGATCAGGGCGCGCAGGTCGGGAATGCGCACCGCCTCGAGCCCGATCCAGACCACCGCGAAATAGGTGACGGCGTAGGCGAGCTTGAAATAGATGTTTTCGCTGTAGAGCATCGCGATGATGGTGCCGACGCCCGCAGCGATCGTGCCGATGATCAGGAGCTTGTGGCCGGCTGCGCTGAAATCCTTGTGGTGGATGGCGGCGAGCACGATGGCGCCGACCGCGCCCATGGCGCCGGCTTCGGTCGGCGTCGCAAGCCCCATCATCATGGTGCCGAGCACCACGAAGATCAGCACCGCCGAGGGAATGATGCCCATCAGGCACTTCTTCCACAGCGCCCAGCCGGTCAGCGTGCGCGCTTCCTTCGGCACCGGCGGCACATGGTCGGGCTTGAAGATACCGAGCAGGAAGGTGTAGCCGGCAAACAGCATGATCTGGAACACCGAGGGGCCCCAGGCGCCGAGGTACATGTCGCCGACCGACTTGCCGAGCTGGTCGGCGAGCACGATCAGCACCAGCGACGGCGGCACGAGCTGGGTGATCGTCCCGGAGGCCGCCAGCACGCCGGTGATGTAGCGCATGTTGTAGCCGTAGCGGATCATCACCGGCATCGAGATCAGCGCCATGGCGATGACCTGGGCCGCCACCGTGCCGGTGATGGCGCCGAGGATGAAGCCGACGATGATGACGGAATAGCCGAGCCCGCCGCGGATCGGGCCGAACAGCTGGCCCATCGAATCCAGCATGTCCTCGGCGAGCCCGCAGCGTTCCAGGATCGCGCCCATGAAGGTGAAGAAGGGGATCGCGAGCAGCAGTTCGTTGGACAGCACGCTGCCGAACACGCGGCCGGGAATTGCCTGCAGGAAATTCAGGTCGAAGAAGCCGAGATGGATGGCGAGGAAGCCGAACGACAGGCCGACGGCCGCGAGCGTGAAGGCGACCGGGAACCCGATCAGCATCGCCAGAACCAGGCCGCCGAACATCAGCGGCGGCATCATCTCCAGCGTAATCATTGGGTCGGTCTCTCGTATTTGGCGTCGATCGTGACGTAGCCCTGTAGTGCTGCGATCCGCTTGATCACCTCGGAGACGCCCTGCAGCGCCAGCAGCACGAATCCGGCCGGGATCACGAACTTGATCGGCCAGCGGATCAGGCCGCCGGCATTGCCGGACATCTCACCGACATTGTAGGCCTGCATGAAGAACGGCCAGGACAGGTAGGCGAGCAGCAGGCAGGACGGGATCAGGAAGAACAGCGTGCCGATCAGGTCAAGCCGGAGCTGGCCGCGCTCGGACAGGAACAGATAGAAGATCTCGACCCGGACATGCTCGTTGCGCTTGAACGTGTAGGAGGCGCCGAACATCACCAGGATCGCGAACATGTACCATTGCGCCTCCAGCCAGCCGTTCGACGAGTAGCCGAAGGCGTAGCGGATCATGGCGTTGCCGGCGCTCACCAGGCACGAGATCAGGACCAGCAGGTTGCAGAAATTTCCGATCTTCTCGTTGAGCAGATCGATGGCACTACTGACTGCCAACAATGGGCGCATCATCTTCTCCGCGGCCGCGCCTAAAGGGCGCCGGCTGGCTCGAGGGACAGCGCTGCATCACAACGCGGCGGTCGCGCGAAGCCACGGCTCTGCTGGAGCGATTGCAACGAAAGTCCTCCCCCTGTGTCGCTTTTGCCATATTGGCTGCGCCCACAAGGCGCAGCGGCTTGTCCCGCCGAAGGCGAAAAGCAAGCCGCACCATTTCAGCGCGATTTCACGCCGTCAATCGGAAAATGGGCATATTGACGCGGGGAGCCGGGAAGGTGAGCCGGGGACAGTTAGCCGCCGGTCACGCTCATGTGGCGGCTGACGCTCGGGCGGTTGTGGCGGCGGTCGATGATGAAATCGTGGCCCTTCGGCTTCAGCCCGATGGCGCGGTCGATCGCGCTGCTCAAGAGCTCGTCGTCGGCGGAGGCCCGCAGCGGCTTGCGCAGGTCGGCGGCGTCCTCCTGGCCGAGGCAGGTATGCAGCGTGCCGGTGCAGGTGATGCGCACCCGGTTGCAGGATTCGCAGAAATTGTGGGTCATCGGCGTGATGAAGCCGAGCTTGCCGCCGGTTTCCGCGACGCGGACATAACGCGCCGGGCCGCCGGTGTTGTCGTCGATGTCGGTCAGGGTGAACTGCTTGGCGAGCCGCGCCCGCACCAGCGACAGCGGCACATACTGATCGATGCGGCCTTCGCCGATCTCGCCCATCGGCATCACCTCGATCAGGGTCAGCGCCATGTCCAGGCCGTGCGCCCACTGCATCAGGGAGGGGATCTCGTCCTCGTTGAGGTTCTTCAGCGCCACCGCGTTAATCTTCACGGCGAGGCCCGCGGCGCGCGCCGCCTCGATGCCGGCAAGCACCTTGTCGAGCTCGCCCCAGCGCGTGATGGCGCGGAACTTGTCGGCATTGAGCGTATCGAGCGAGACATTCACGCGGCGGACGCCGCAGTCGGCAAGCTCCTGGGCAAAACGCGCAAGCTGCGAGCCGTTGGTCGTCAGCGTCAGCTCGTTGAGCGCGCCGCTGCGAAGGTGGCGCGAGAGCGAGGAGACCAGCGACATCACGTTGCGCCGGACCAGCGGCTCGCCGCCGGTCAGCCTGAGCTTGCGCACGCCCTTGGCGATGAAGGCGGAGCAGAGCCGGTCGAGTTCTTCCAGCGTCAGCAGGTCCTTCTTCGGCAGGAACGTCATGTCTTCGGACATGCAATAGAAGCAGCGCAGGTCGCAGCGGTCGGTGACCGACACCCGCAAATAGGTGATGGTCCGGCCGAACGGGTCGACCATCGGCCGGGAGACGACTGGCAGGGGACCGGGCAGTCCGTCGCTCATTCAAAAGCCTTGTCGCTGCGGTGCGTAGCCTGTGCCGCGCGTTCCGTCCTTACCATGTAGGCGTTATGCCATCCGCGGACAACGTCCACGATTCAGCGCGAGGTGCCGGGCGGTGGCGGCGTGTTGGGATCGGGGAAGGCCGTACCGCCCGCTTGCGCCGGCGCGGCGGCGGTCTTCGGCTTCTTCACCCGATGCGCGGTATGCGCGGCCTTCGGCGGCGGGGCCGCCGGCTGCAGTTCCGCAAACACCGGATTGGGATCGGTCGCGGTCGAGGCCGGGGTGGTGACGTCGCCGGGGGTGCGGACCACCGTCACCGGCACGGTCGCCGGCTGGAACTTGTTCAGGCTGTAGGTGACGGAAAAGCCGGCGTCGGGCGGGGCAATGCTCACCGAGCAGGGCGTCTTGCAGCCGGGCCCGAGCGAGGTCTTGGCGTCGGCGCCGGAGGGCGTCGATTCCAGCTGCACCTGGATGGTCGGCGGCGTCGCCTTGAAATAATCCCAGGACAGTGACGGCATCGATGAGCAGCCGCCGAGGCTTGCCCCCGCTACCGCAATCGCGATGACACGACGCATGGTGAATCCGCTTAAATCGCCACTTGCTGCGGCGAGCCGCCGCAGTCCCCGGCCGCGACCATAGGAGCCTCGGCAGGTCAGCGCAACCTTATCGTTAATAATTGGTTAACGTGCGCGATGAAATAAAGTAAAGTAATATCAGTTCCTTAACTTTGATCATGCGTTTGCATCAATCCTTCGACGGCGCTCGCGAGCTCTTCCATATGGCTGATCAGGCGGTCCGGCTTGAGGTCTTCCATCGGTACGTCGGTATAGCCGAAGCTGACGCCGACGACGGGAACCCGGGCGCGGCGCGCCACCCCGATATCGGTCCCGGCATCGCCGACCATGACGCTGGACGACAACTGCCCGCCGGCGCGCGCGACGGTCTCGCGCAGGAAGGCCGGATCGGGCTTGGAAATGCCGAACGTGTCGGCGCCGCAGATGGCGGCAAAGCGCGCGCTCAAGCCCAGCCGGTCGAGCAGGCGTTTTGACAGCCATTCGAGCTTGTTGGTGCAGACGGCGAAGCGGTAGCCGCGCGCGCCGAGGTCGTCGAGCGCGTCCTCCAGCCCGTCGAACGGGCGCGACTGGTCGGCGATATGCTCGGCATAGTGGTCGATGAAGTCGCGCGTCATCCGCTCGAGCTCATCGACCGTGACGGCGCGGCCGTCCACCTCCAGCCCGCGCTCGATCAGCTTGCGCGCGCCGGCGCCGATCATGTTGCGGGCGGAAGCGGGCGGGACCGGCGGCAGGCCCTCGCGATCAAGCACGAAATTGAGCGCATTGATCAGGTCGGGGGCGGTGTCGACCAGGGTGCCGTCGAGGTCGAACACGATGGTGCGGGGCGGATTCATGGGCAGGCAAGCGCTAGCCGCCTTGATGCGATCTGGCAAGGCGGCCGGACCCGCAAAAAGTCCCGATATCGGTAGCTTTAGTGGAGCGGATTTGACGTTCGCTACCCGTCCGCCGCGATTGCCTTGAGCGAACGCCCCACTGGCATCAATATCTTGCCAGGGGTCCTTTGGTTCGGACATTCGCAAACGTGCCTCCTCAAGCGGGTATGCGAATGTCCGAATCAAAGGACCACTAGCCGCTGTTCCTGCGCCCCAAACGGGGCTACATAGGCGCGCCCAAAGGGGCAACAGGGGTGACCGGCACGTGACGATGGATCAACTGAAGCGCCAGGCGGCGGCGCGCGCGCTGGAAGCGGTGCGCGACGGCATGAAGCTTGGTCTCGGCACCGGCTCGACCGCCAAGCACTTTGTCGAGCTGCTCGGCGAAAAGGTGCGCGCGGGCCTCGACGTGGTCGGCGTTCCCACATCGGAAGCCACCCGTGCCGATGCGCTGCGCTGCGGCATCAGCCTCACCTCGCTCGACGAGATCGACCGCCTCGACCTGACCGTCGACGGCGCCGACGAGATCGATCCGAAGCTCAATCTGATCAAGGGCGGCGGCGGGGCGCTGCTGCGGGAGAAGATCGTGGCGGCCGCCTCCGATCGCATGATCGTGATCGCCGACGACACCAAATGGGTCGATACGCTCGGTCGTTTTCCGCTGCCGATCGAGGTCATCCCGTTCGGCCTGGCGGCGACCCGGCGCGCGCTCAACGGGGCATTTGCGGAAGCCGGCGTTTCCGGGCAAATGGACCTCCGCAGGGCCAAGGACGGCCACGTTTTTGTCACCGATGGCGGCCACTGGATCGTCGATGCCCACCTCGGATGCATCGCGGACCCCCCGCGTCTGGCACGCCTGCTGGCCGCGATTCCGGGGGTCGTCGAGCACGGGTTGTTCGTCGGGCTCGCCAGCACGGCCATTCTGGCAGGCAAGCAGGGAATTCGCGTTATCGAAGCGCGCTAGTGGTACTTCCCACTCGCGCAACCTCAGGAGAAACGGAATGAAAAGCGTTTTCAGGATTTTGCCGGCCGTGGGCCTCGCGCTGGGACTGGCGCTCGCCAGCGTCCCCAGCTTCGCCCAGCAGCCTGCCGCGCCGGCCCAGAAGCCGGCCTCGCCGGCCGCGATCGCCGCGGCCAAGGAAATCCTCGCGATGAAGAACGCGAGCGCGATGTACGCCAACGCCGTTCCCAACCTCGTCGCCCAGACCAAGGATTCGCTGCTGCAGCAGAATCTCAACTACCAGAAGGACCTCAACGAGGTCGCCGTGATCGTGGCCCAGCAACTGGCGGGCCGCGAGAAGGAGATCGGCGAAGGCATGGCGCAGGTCTATGCCAGCGAGTTCACCGAGCAGGAGCTGAAGGATCTGCTGACGTTCTACAAGTCGCCGCTGGGCCAGAAGCTGCTTACCAACGAGCCCAAGGCGATCCAGCTCAGCATGAGCTTCATGAACCAGTGGGCGCAGACCTTCGCCGAAACCGTCAACGCGCAATTCCGCGCCGAGATGCGCAAGCGCGGCAAGCAGATCTGACCGGGCAGCGGTCGGGAGAGGCGCGACATGGCCGGTTTCGACGTCGACCTGTTCGTGATTGGCGGAGGTTCCGGCGGGGTACGCGCCGCCCGGATCGCGGCCGGCCATGGTGCGAAGGTCGTGATCGCGGAAGAGTACCGCATGGGCGGCACCTGCGTGATCCGCGGCTGCGTGCCGAAAAAGCTGTTCGTGATCGGCTCCCATGTCCATGACGAGATCGAGGATGCGGGCGGGTTCGGCTGGACCATCGGGCAGGTCGCGTTCGACTGGCGGAAGCTTGTCGCCAACAAGGACAAGGAGATCGCCCGGCTCGAGGCCGCCTACACCAGCAATGTCGAGAAGTCGGGCGCCCGCGTCATCAAGGCGCGTGCGGTGCTGGAAGACGCGCATGCGCTGCGCCTTTCCAATGGCGAGACCATCACGGCGAAACACGTGCTGATCGCCACCGGCGGCGCACCCAACCACGGGCCCGTCATTCCCGGCATCGAGCACGTGATCTCCTCGAACGAGGCATTCCATCTGCCGGAGCTGCCCAGGCGCATCGTGATCCAGGGCGGCGGCTATATCGCGCTGGAGTTCGCCGGCATCTTTGCCGGCTACGGCAGCGACGTCACGGTGGTCTATCGCGGCGACAATATCCTGCGCGGCTTCGACGAGGATGTGCGCACGCACGTGCGGGCCGAGATGGAGAAGCGCGGCATCACCATCCTCACCGGCTGCACGATCACCTCCGTCGACAAGCACGGCGAGGGCTTCACCAGCCATCTGTCGAGCGGATCGAGCATTGCCTCCGACAAGGTGATGTTCGCGATCGGCCGCCATCCCAATGTCGCCAATCTAGGCCTGGAAAAGACCGGCGTCGCGATCAGCCCGACCAACAACGGCGTCGCGGTCGACGCCTGGTCGAAAACCTCGGTGCCGCACATCTACGCGATCGGCGACGTCACCCACCGCATCAACCTGACGCCGGTCGCGATCCGCGAGGGCCACGCCTTCGCCGATACCGTGTTCGGCAACCGCCCGGTGCAGGTCGACCACGCGACGATTCCGACCGCGGTGTTCTCGCAGCCGGAAGTCGGCACGGTCGGGCTGACCGAGGCCGAAGCCCGCGCGCAATTCAGCCATGTCGACATCTACAAGACCACGTTCCGCCCCATCAAGGCGACGATGTCGGGGCGCGACACCCGTATCCTGATGAAGCTCGTGGTCGATGGCGTGAGCGATCGCGTGCTCGGTTGCCATATCGTCGGCGAGGCCGCCGCGGAAACGATCCAGGCGGTGGCGATCGCCGTGAAGATGAAGGCGACGAAGGCCGACTTCGACGCGACCGTCGCGCTGCATCCGACCGCGGCCGAGGAGCTCGTGACCATGCGCACGCCGACCGCGCGCCACGTGCGGCAGGCGGCGGAATAGCATTCGGGCGAACCGCGCTCGCCATTCGCTGTAGCCGCGCGTGCGGCTTATGGCGCGGCGCCGTACATTTCCTTGAGGCGGCTGTTCGCGAACGCGAGGATCGGCGGCATGTCCATTTTTCCGCCGATGATCTCGATATACGCGCCGGTCTTGCTGGCGCGCGCGGCCTTCATCGCATCGTCGAGCTCCCCGAGCGTGGTCACGCGCGCCGTATGCCAATCTGCGCACCCGAGCGCCTTCGGCAATTCGGCGTAGTTCCACGGTGCGAGGTCGTTGTAGGTCCAGTCCGGGTTCTCTTCCAGCGCGCGCTCAATCAGATAACCGCTATTGTTGAGAACGAAGACGATGACGTTTGCTCCAAACCGCCCCATGCTGCCGATGTCGTTCGCGGTCAGCTGATGGGAGCCTTCGCCCGTAATCAGAACGGTGCGCCTGGCCGGATCGGCAAGCGCGATGCCGAACGCGGCCGGTGTCGCCCAGCCGATCGATCCCCACAGAACCTGTCCTTCCACCCGGACGCCGTCAGGAAGGGTCGTTGGCGTCACGCCGAGGCTCGTGCTGCCGGTCTCGAGAACGACCGTGTCTCCCGGGCGGAGGAACGCTGCATAACGAGGATACAGCGCGGCCATCGTGATCTTGTCGGAACGGCTCCCGTTCACCGGCGCAACACCTTGCGGTGTTCCCCGGTATGGCGCCGATGAGGGTTTGAGCCTGGCGAGCTCGGACAGAACGTCGGCAAGCCGGACGCCGGTGATGACCTTGTCTCCGATCCTGACATCGTCGAGACCCACGGTGATAAACCGGGACAGATCGAGCTGGGCGGAATAGGCCGCCGTGGTGATGTCGTTCAGATTGACGCCGCCCAGGTCAAGGACGAGATCGGCGCCTTCGATGATCTCACGCGTTTTCGGATTGGACATGGCGCCGGCATAAAGGCCGGCAAACTGCGGATGACCCTCGTCGATGATGCATTTCTCCATGAGCGTCGTGACGAAAGGACAGCCGAGCGCTTCGATCGCCTTCTGTGCCTGCTTCTGCAAGCCGAGCCGTGAAATCGTGAAGGCCGGAAACGCGACGACGGATTTTGCCTTGCTGATGCGCTCTGCGATGATCGCCATGGCCTTCTTTAGCGCCACCTCATTCGACCGGGACACCATCGGCTTCACGTCGGCCGGCATGACCGGGGACAGGGCGTAGTCTGACGGCACGGCGATATAGGCGGGCTGATTGTTGCGGCGCGCTTCGCCGATGACGCGCTCCATCTCGACGATGCAATTCTCCGGATTGATGATGGCATGACAGCACGCGGCACCAGCGGAGAGGTCGACGAAATTGCCGAAGACGCCGTCGCCGAGTGTGTGATGGGCAATCTTGCGCAGGCGCTGGTTCTGATAGGAAGGCATGCCGACGACGTGGAAGACCAGCGACCGTTCCGCCTTGGCGCCCATCACGCCATTTAAGGCCGATAGCTCGCCGACACCATAGGTCGTCACCAGCATCGCCGCGCCCCGGACGCGGGCATAGCCGTCCGCCGCGTAGGCCGCATTCAACTCGTTGGCGCAGCCGATCCACTTCACTTTCGCGCTGCTGTCGACCGCATCGCAGATCGGAAATGCGTAATCGCCGGCAACGCCAAAGCAGTGATTGATTCCCTCCGCGGCAAGGCGCTCGACGATGTAATCGGCCACGCTGGCCGCCTTCACCATTCCCGACGTCTCGGTCTCTTGAACTTGTCTAGCCATGACGTTCTCCTGTTCAGCATGATGCGAGCGCAGCTTGAGAAACGATCTTTTCTTGGCGAGAAAATCGAGCTGGTGCGGACTCCTCCGACTGATGTTCGAGGTGAGAGACCCGGCCACGGACAACGCGAGGTCGGAAGGCCCGTCATCGGCGACCTGATATGCGATGCGGACGTTGCAGCTCCTGGCATAACCGGCGGACCATGGCCTGGCCCTGAGCTGTCATCTTCGCCCATGGTAACCGGATTGCGCAAGTCCGTGGTGCGGGATCAATGCCTCGACGCCGATTGGCCGACCGAGCAAGATCGCTAAAAGGCCATGTCCGGCTCTCACGCAAAAATATGTCCGCATCTGAAGCGCGATGCCTGACCCCCATGGCGGGGCGCCGCGGGCAGGGGTCACACCAGGCAATCAAGCGGGCAGAACAACTCCGACGCGAAGGCTTGGCCGATGCTCGCTGACGGGCGGGCACATCGTCATCTGTTGGGATGACGACATGCGCGCCGGAATTTGCCAAAGCAGGTGCGCACGCCATCGATCGTGTTCGCTGCTTCCCTTTAGGATTTTAGCAAGGATCTTGAGCCGTCGACGGTCCATCGTCAAAGCACGGGAGTTTTTCAACGTGCGCGTGTGTGACCGGGAATGGCGCACTCCACGTGATCTGGTTCACAGGTGTCGTAGAGCGCATCAGATAAGGTCCGCGCCATTTTTTCGAGAGCCGGAGTTTTTCAAGGATGAGACACGCTCAATCCATTACAGCAGAAATTACTTCCAGGAATTCTTCGCTGGGCCGCCGGCCAATCAGGACAAGCATTTTCGCTGCCATCGTTGAGGCGCTGCATCGCTCGCGGCGCCTGCAGGCAACACGCACTCTCCGGCAATACCGTCATCTGATGGACACGGCCGAGGGCAACGGCGTTCTTGGCGAGCTGACCGCGCGTTCCGAACGCCCCGTCGGTGAACGGCTTGAGCCCAAATCGTCGGCGCCAGCGCCGGTTTTGACCGAAAGGCTGCTGCTGGCAGCCGTGCTGGCCGCATTCCTGCTCCTCCACATTCTCGCGGGCGTGATTCTGCTGCGCGATGGCGCGCCCCGCGATCCGCCCCGCGACGCGGACATGCAATCGCAGCTCTATGATTGAGCGTGCTTCGCTTCGAACGGTTGGAGATCGCTGATGATCGGGCTCGGATCGTTCGCATGGCTCAGCGCGGCCGTTTTTCTCGGCGCATTCGTCTCCGGCCTTGCCGGCTTCGCCTTCTCGGCCGTGGCCGGCGCAATCCTGCTCCACATGTTCGAGCCGCTGGAGGCGGTACCCCTGATGATGGCCTGCAGCGTCGGCGTGCAGGCCGCCAATCTGTGGGCGCTGCGCAAGGATATCCTGTGGAAGCAGAGCCTCGTTCTGATCCTGGGAGGGCTGCTTGGCGTGCCGGTGGCGCTCTGGCTGTTGCACAACGCGGACAGCCGCGTGTTCCAGCAGGTGTTCGGGCTGACCGTCGCAGTCTACGCCGGCTACATGCTGTTCAAGCCCAGCCTGAACTACCTCCGGCTCATGAACCGAAGCCGCAATGCCCTGATCGGATTCGGCGGCGGCCTGGTCGGCGGGCTGACGGCGATGCCGGGGGCATTGCCGACGATCTGGTGCGATCTGCACGGCCTGCCGAAAAGCGAGCAGCGCGGCGTGGTTCAGCCGTTCATCGCCGCCATGCAGATCTTTGCGCTTGTCATGATGATGCTGCGGCATGACCTGTCGTCCAGGATGCTGGTCGATCTGGCCTTGAGCATTCCGGCCTTGGCGGCCGGGTCGGCGCTCGGCATCCTCGCTTTCCGGCGCGTCAACGAGGCGATGTTTCGGCGCGTCATCCTTGGCCTATTGCTGGTGTCAGGCCTGCTGCTCGTCGTGTGAGCGGCTTTCAACGATCGCCCTGATTTGCTCGGTCGTCGAACAAAGCAGTTGAATTTTCGCTGCGCCAGGTTGCTCGCCGGAGTGTTTTGACCAGCCCAGGTCTGCTTTGGCAGGCGAAGCGGAATTGTTGTCCTCAATGTGAGATTTACCGATTTTGGCCCGACGCAGACCTTGCGTAATGTCAGCTCTATGTCGGCTGCTCGGAGTAAGGCTGACTCGTTATGCTCGGCGCGAGCTATTCCGGGTGTGACCCGTAGCGACGAAAATCCGTGTCCGTCGATATGTCGGCGATCAGGGTAAGGGCGGACTCGTTGTGCTCAATGGGAGTTTTTGTCGCTCGTGAACCACAAGAGACATCGGCTACTTGAAGTGCCTATGTATCCGCCAGCGCTCGAAGTCGAACGACGATTTCGGCTGCTCGCTTACCATCGTTAATGATACCGTCGAGCATGCGCCGCACTTCTTCTACATCCGGCGGTTCAGTGCGCAGCCAGTTTAATCCGGCCTGTGCACCATGGACCGCCGCCGTGATCGCGTCGACGATCTCGTGGGCTTGCGCATTATAGGTGCGCACGAATTCCGCCGAAGTCTGCAATGTCACTTGACCCTCTCCTTATCAATACGCCGGTTAAGAACGTGCAACGCCAAGGGTGCAACGGTCCAACCGATTGTTAAGCTCGTTCTGACCGATTGCACCGATCAATTCGCAGGCGAGCAAAAGCGATGCGCGAGGGGCGCGGGCGAAATCTCGTAGCTGGTGTCAAGGACGAGCTGATAGCTCCAAGGTGGCCAAAGCGACGTCGCCTTTTGGCCCTTTCGCGAAGTGGCGACCGATACCGAAGCCGTCGAATCATCGGGGGAGATCGGAAGTGACGGGTCAAGCGATGGGATGCCCAGCTATGGATACACAACAGCAGCCAAGAGCCTCGGTCTATGCCATCATCCTCAAGCTCTCGCCTGAGTTCACCGCGCAAATTGCTCGTCCCGGCGTGAGAGGCGCCGTGGCGAAGGCAGCCGGCGCGGGCCACGCCCCGACCGTTCGGGAACTAGTGTCCTTGGGGCAAACAGAAGAATTTGCGAGATTGTTTTCCGAGCGGCTCAGTTACCTAGTGGGGTTGCGGCAAGCTGGCGTCTTGCGTGCGGCCGGACCCTTCGAGGGCCTCAAGGAAGGGATGTATCTCTGTAACGCCACGAACGAGCGCGAGGCCCGGCGCGTTTTGGAGGAAGACCCCTTATACAAGGCGGGGTTCATTGAGAATGAATTCACGGTACACCGGTGGCTAGTCACAATCTGATCAAATGCGACCGAGAGAAGCATACAATGTCGCTTAGCTCCGCTGAGACTTACGGTCGGAAGGGCATCACTACTCCGTCTCCCAGCGCTTGCTTTAGCACCCGTCTCCTTCCACGACGGTCGATAGGAAGCTGGCACCAGCCAGGTCACATACAATCGGTTTAGAGAACAAGGTGCCAAACCATTTACTCGTCAACGAAGCATCGTTGTCGACCCAAGGGATCGGTGGCAGTTGCGGCAGGTAAGATGCATACGGCATCACTTTCGCAAGCGTCACTCTGCCCGGATACTGTGCGAGGAAAGCCTTGTTCATTCCGCCGTCCAGTCCGCTGTAGATTGGGGCGGCTGGCACGTCGTCTTTGAGCAATTGCGCGTATTCGAGCTCGTCGGTGCGTTTTTTCTCCAGCGCCCGCCGCGCGATTTTCGGATTCACGACAAAGGCGGGGCATTTATCGGTGGGATTGAACACAAGTGGATTGGGCGAATTTGGGGGAGGTTGCGCATCGAATACATAGAGGCGATTGCACACATCTACCTTAGGTTCGAGATGCGTCGTCACGAAGTGATCGTTGCCGATCTTGAGCATTTTCCAGAAGGCCAAGTTCGGATTATTTCGATGCCGCGCCAGGTTCGCCGGCGTCAAGCGGAACGGATAGGCCTGGACCTGGAATGACGGCCTGCCGCCGAGGAATGAGTCGCGCGCCAGCGAATAGATCTCGCTTATCTGCGCGTCGGTCATGGCATAGCAACCACTCGACGAGCAGTCGCCGTGGATCATGAGCAAGCTGCCGTCGCGGTTGTTCGCTTTGTCGAAGCTGTTGGGGTAGCCAACGTTGATCGCAAGATAGAAGTTGGAGTTGGGATTCATCAACTCGGGTGTAACTGTATAGAATCCCTCTGGAGCCTGACGGTCGCCCTCCTGCAACTTCGGCCCAAGATCGCCCGACCACCGACAGATCGGATAGATCTTGAGGATCTGGAAACGGCCGGCGGTGTCCTGTTTCCAGACTTCGAGTTCCGCCTCTTCCTTGAAAAGGCGCACAACGATAGGTGAATATTTTGGCATCTTCTTTTGTCGGAGCAGCGAGAGCAGCTCGGGCGGTAGCTCCTTTGTTGCCTTGGTCGGCAACCGATTGTTGTTTTCGCCAAGGCACGTGACTGGCGTCAAGCCCGCGGCAAAAGCCGCCGTCAGCACAAGTGCACGGAGTACCATGGCGCGGATCATTGCTGGACCTCCGACGTGGAACCTTTCCTATCTGGAGCCTATAGTCGGTGGCTTTCGTAAGGCAAACCCAGATGGGTGCAGGCCCCGACGAAGTCCGAGCTTATCGTCAACCTCAAGACCGCCAAGGTACCCAGTCTCGCCTTGCGGCCCTCACTGCTTGGAAGCAAGGTGATCGAACAGAGATGCCCTTTGCTGCGGCGCATGAGTCCGTTCATGGCACAAACCGGCGGTTAGAGGACGGGCAGAGCATGTCCGCTCTGCCCGGGCACTTCAGACATCAACTTGTTCCGCTATTGCGAGGGCGTCATCTACTTCGATGCCGAGATATTTGACCGTGCTTTCGATCTTGGTATGCCCGAGCAAGCGCTGGACGGCCCTGAGATTGCCGGTACGCCGATAGATCAGGGTTGCTTTGGTGCGTCTCAGGGAATGAGTCCCAAACAGCCTCGGGTTCAGCCCCACGCCGCCGATCCACTCTGAAACGAGGCGCGCATATTGGCGGGTAGTCACACTGGTGTTTGCACCGCGACGGTGAGATCGTTGTGGATGCTCAACGCTCGGGCGTCGAACTGATTATAGAAAGGTCGGTTGTTGGCCCAACAGCAGCGGTTCCGTGATGGATGCAGTCGTTTCAGCTGTCTGGGGCCAAGGGGCGGTGCCTGCCAGCGCACATTGGGCAAATTTTCGCTCACCTGCGGCCGCGCCAATTCGGGTGCAGCGCTCAAAGATTTGGAGATTTTGGGGACTGCTTTTTTAAATAGCCCCGGTCGCGCCGATTACCACTTCGAAACCCAGAGGGCCGGGTGGAATGCGCCAGTCTGCGTATGACAACTTCATGACGCGCGGAATGCCGCAAATGCTGGCTGATCCTCGTATTCGACATGGGTAGGAGAAGGACATCGATGCTATGCGACGTGCGTGGAGAAGAGCACCTTTTGCTGCGCCAATAGTTCCGCGCGGCAACTGCATCGATACGGCGAGTTGCACTTTACTCTCTTCCCTTACTGACCGCGCCATCAAGCCGCGATCCTCCCTTACATTGATCCGTTCCTACCAGGAGGACTCAACATTGAGCCAACGCATCGTTGGAATGCTCGAATTTAATGAACTGATAGATATGGCGCGGTTGCTGGTGACCCTATGGGAAGCCGCACAACGGCTGCCTGAAGGGTCAGAGCGGCGGGATGCGTTCAGACAGATCAGTGGCTTCCAGAGGCGGGTGGCGGCATTAGTTACACGCACCCTCTAGGCGCTAGATTTCGTGTGGGCCATGCCGTGGCTACCGATCCAACTCGCGCCGGAAGATTGCGATTTAGAAGTCGGCGAACTCGATAAGACTGGCGTTGCGCCACTGCGTTTTCCATGCCGCCGAAAATTGGGGGTTTGGTACAATGCTTGGGCCGATGAGCCGATCTTGATTTGGCCGACGCACTGGAGGATCTGGCGCGCGCCAACAAGTTGGTAGTCCGATTTTTGCGGATCGTGCCCCGTGCATAAGCGTCGACTTCGTTGATCCCGGGCTATCGATCCTCGTCCGGATGACCCGGACAGGCCGCTCCTGCACCATGGCCCGCAGCCTGATGTCTGTCATTGGCCCCGAAGCCGACGTTGACGCAGTGGCAAAGGCGCCGGCTTAGCGCAGGGGCATTACCGTGACGCCGGGCGGCGGCGCGTCATCGTCAGGCACGAAGAAGTCCGACGCCAGCGGGACCGAGGCATCGACGCGATAGCGGTCGAAATCACGCACTCCGCTGGCATACAGCAGCTTGTCATCGATACAGAACTGCCCGGTGAACTCGCGCGACGGCTTTGTGAGGATGACATAAGCCGCATCTCCCACGATCTCGGGCGTGCGGCTCGCGCGCATCATGGCATCGCCCCCCAGAAGATTGCCGACCGCGGCGGTAGCGATCGTAGTGCGCGGCCACAGCGCGTTGACCGCGACGCCCGCACTCTTCAGTTCGGCCGATAGTCCCAGCACGCACATGCTCATGCCGAACTTCGCCATCGTATAGGCGGTGGAGTGCTCGAACCATTTCGCCTTCATGTCGAGCGGCGGCGACAGCATCAGGATGTGCGGGTTTTCGGCCTTCGTCAGGTGCGGGATACAATACTTCGACACCATAAAAGTGCCGCGGGTGTTGATGCCCATCATCAGGTCGAACCGCTTCATGTCGGTTGCCTGGGAGTCGGTCAGGCTGATGGCGCTGGCGTTGTTGACGCAGATATTGATGCCACCGAATTCGGCGACGGTCTTATCAACCGCCGCGATCACCTGGGCCTCATCGCGAATATCGCAGATGACTGGCAGCGCCTTGCCGCCGGCCGCGCGCACCTCGTCGGCGGCCGTAAAGATGGTGCCCTTCAGCTTCGGATGCGGTTCCGCCGTCTTCGCGGCGATTGCGATATTGGCGCCGTCGCGTGCGGCCCGCAGCGCGATCGCAAGCCCAATCCCGCGGCTCGCGCCCGAGATAAACAGCGTCTTGCCTCTGAGGGATGACATCGGAGGACTCCTGTAAGGGACGCACCGAGCAACTGCGCTTAATCCCCCTGCGGGTGGGCGCAGTCGGGGTACCGCAAGAATGGGACCCAAGGCTATCCCCTCCCGGATCATCCCCACAAGAGGGAAGAAATGGACTGGCCGCCTAGCGCTACTGGCCAGCACGAGTGCCAATATTCGCTTTGCGTCAGAAGCGGCCGAGTACGCGAGGTCGCCTTCTGGACCCATAGGGCCGATAAGAGCATGTCTGCTTTTGCGCCGTTGTTCGGGGCTAGGCGGACATCATCAGTCTATGAGCACATGGCCTGTCACGGGTGATTTGCCCGGGTCGAACAACTCAGTTGAATTTCGCTGCGCCAGGTTGCTCGCCGGGAGTGTTTTGACCAGCCCAGGTCTGCTTTGGCAGGCGAAGCGGAATTGTTGTCCTCAATGTGAGATTTACCGATTTTGACCCGACTCGGACACTAGGGTCGGTGAGTTTGGCCGAATTGTCTGTGCCGCGCCTCGGCCAATATGAGGTCTTTTGGATGAGCCTGGGATCGTGTAATCTTCTTTAGAGCTGCCCTTCGAGACGGGACGCGCCGATGTCTCCGTTCCACGTGGATGGGCAGCGGGGAATGCCGTCGGCGGGCATCGCACTTCCAATAAAACCGACAGCTCTTTCGTGCCGGTCTGTCACCGAGCACTTATCGTGCGCACGGGCGCACGACGATTGTTGCTAAATGCTTACTTTGAGGCAACGAGGAAGCGCCATCGCTGCCGGCCACATGAGGTAGGTTCAACCATGAACAAGCCTGGCCTGCATCCTTGGATTCGATTGCTGGTCTCATCCGCCCTCTGCTGGCATCTACATTTGGCCGTGGTCCCGGGGCATGCCCAATCCCGTTTCGATGGAGAGGGCCGCGTGGTAGCGGTGGACGAGAGCCACGGGACAGTGACGCTGGACCACGGTCCCATTTCCGGTCTCATGCCGGCCATGCGAATGGCCTTTCCGGTACAGCACTCTGAACAGCTTCTCGGACTTCAGGTGGGTGCGCTGGTCCGATTTTCCCTCCAGGCTCGCGATCTCGAATGGGTGATTGCTGCTATCGAGCCGGTCGAGGATCACCCGCAGCCTAATTTGACGAGCTTCCCGGCTCCTGACTTCACCTTGCCCACGCTGTCAGGGGCGCCGATCCGCTTCTCGGATCTACGGGGCAAAGTGGTCCTCCTCAACTTCTGGGCCACGTGGTGCGGGTCGTGTCGGGCAGAAATGCCGACCATCGATGGGCTATATCGGCGATATAAAGATCGCGGACTGGAAGTGCTGGCCGTCAATCTCGACACCGCACCCATCGCAAAGATCCAGGCATTCGTGGGCAAGGCAGGAGTATCGCTTCGCGTTGGGTTAGATCCGTCCTCGTCAACCGCACGGAGCTATCGGGTGCTTGTCCTGCCCACCACCTACCTTATCGATCGGGCGGGGAATGTAATCGTCCGCGAGGTCGGAGGGCGAGATTGGCTCGATGGCGTCAGCCAACGGGCCGTAGAGAGCCTCCTGCAACAACCCGAGGCCACCGCACGACGCTGAGTGGTGATGACAAAAGTAGGGGGTCGTATCCTCAGAACCAGAGAGGAGCTGACAATGAAACGCCTCAACGTACTCATCATCAGTTTGGGAATCGTCCTCTGCTTGTTAGGGGTGCCGGCTGGCGCCGCGGACCAGAAGACTTTCATCATGGGCTACGACCCGACGGGGCTGACCTGTCACCTCGGTCAGTATGCGGTTCTCGTGAAAGGCTTCTTCGCCGAAGAAGGCCTGCGGGTCCGGGGCATCGCCGCGCTCGACAATCGCACTGCCGTCTCCGAGGGCAGATCCCATCGGCTCTGGGTGAAGACCGACGCGGGGCTCACCGAGGCCGATTTCGGCTATTTCGACACGGACCAGCTTCATCACATGGTGGCCGGGAATGTCGACTACTACATCGTCGACGGCAACCACTTCGGCTGCTGGTCGGTGATGGTCGCGCCGGACGCCCCGATCCAGTCCGCCGCTGACCTCAAGGGGAAGACGATCGAGATCCTTCCATATGCCGTCGAGCCGTTCCTGTTGCACGGTCATATGTGGCTTCACCATTGGCTGAAGGCACCCGGGCTGGATGCTCCCAGAGACATCACACTGACGACCTTGCCCTGGGAGGCACTGCCGAGTCTGAACGACTACGTGGCGGAGGGGTTCAAGACGGGGAAGTTCGACGCGGTCGCCATTGGAGAGCCCCGCACATCGCTGCTGGAGGACAAGCATGTCGCCCGGCGGCTCGTCACCCAGAACGAAACAACGTACAATAATGAGTTTTGCTGTCTCACGGTCATCAAGCGCGCGATCGTCGATAACGACCCCGAGACCGCGGCCAAGATCGCACGGGCATTCAGGCACGCAAGGGAGTGGGCCGGCCAGCACCCGCGCGAGGCGGTCCTCGCCGCACAGGCGGCCGGCTACTATGGGGCGGCGGTCCCGGTTGAGGCGTCGGTCAAAGCCGCGAAAAGCCTCGGCTTTGATCACCAGCTCGACGTCGCTCAGGCGTTGGAGCAGGCGTTCAAGACGCGGATCGAATCCGGCGCCATCAAGACCAACAAGACACCGCAAGAGCTGGTCCGCCTGTACTACCGCAAGATCGAGTGAGCAGGCATAGCCCGATGGAGCGAAGTGGATCGAGGGCTCGGCTCGCTGGGGCTTGAACTTACTGCAACGTGCCGAAGCTGGCTGCGCATGAACGCAAGGTAAGAGAGCCACGGCTGGCGACAAATCCCTACCGTTGAGTCCGTTCATGGCCCATAGGGCCGATAAGAGCATGTCTGCTTTTGCGCCGTTGTTCGGGGCTAGGCGGACATCATCAGTCTATGAGCACATGGCCTGTCACGGGTGATTTGCCCGGGTCGAACAAATCACCGCGTTTTGCGAGCGTCATCGCGCGCTTGGCGCTTGAAAAAGCGCCTGCGCGGACAGGAAAAATTCTTGAACGAAGTCAACGTGATTTGGGTCGTCCAGTCCTCGCGCAAAAAATAAATCGCTTTCGCCGTCGGGCAAATCAGTGGCTTCAATTCCTGCGTCCCGTCCTGATCAAGAGGGGCGTTTCGCGATCGTCACGAACGTTGGGCGCGGGATGCGATGGACGCGGCGGCACCATTGACGAGCGGTGCCAACGCGGACGGCGAAGTCGTGTGGTCCTGATGCCCCGACGCTGGCATCAAGCTTGCGAGACGTTTCGCAAGTGACGGTGGCAAAAAAGCCCGGTCACCGGGGAGAGCGCGAAGGAAACCGTTAAAACCATTGCGCAGGGAAGGCCGGATGTTGTGGCCAAACCTGTGGTGACTAACTCGTGTGCTTTTTTACTTTGCGCACGAGGCTGCGGGTGCGGTCAAGCGCCCGGCTTTCCCTGCGCCCTCTGTTCTCGGAGGGAGATGTTGATCAAGGCCTCGGGCGGAATCCGCCGCGAGAAGGCGAAGGCGTGTGTCGAGCATTGCCCCAGGATTGTCGATTGTCATCGCCCGCCAACGGGTCGCGCGAATGCGCGCCCGATGACAGGCTCCGGCTGCGATCCAGTACGCCGATCACTGCCCCTCCAGCCACTCCGCCGCACCACGCCACAACGTGTCGCGATGCTCGGGGCGGAAGAAACCGAGATGCCCGATTTTCTCGACCGCGAGCTCGGCAGGCCTGATGGAGATGATCTCCGCCGCCGTCCCGGTATAGAAGCCGGCGAGCAGCTCGACCGCGGGCCGCGTGGCCCAGGGATCGTCGGTGAAGCACAGCGCGCGCATCGCGCCCTTGTAGTTGGCGAAATTGCCGAGCGTCGTGAGCGAGGAATCGTCGAACAGATAGCGTGGGCTCATCACCCATTTGACCCATTGCAGGAACACGCCCTTGGGCAGGTCCTCGCCGATCCCCATCCGCCCCGGGGCATAGCCCCGCAGCCGGGTGAGGGGGACGCCGACGAAGTTGAGCAGCGCGTAGACGCGGTAGCGCTCCGGCGAGGCCATCAGCCTCCAGTAGGCGGCCTGCGAGGCAACGAGCAGCGCGCGCGATATCTCGCCGTTGTTCTTGAGCAGGCCAAGCGCCTGGCCGCCGAAGGAATGGCCGACATAAGAGAGCGGCAGGTTGTGGTAGCGCTCGCGCATCCACGCGACAGCGGCGGTGATGTCGAGTGCGGCCCAGTCGGCCATCGAGGCCTTGAAGCCGACCAGCGATCGCGGCCGGTTGTAGCCTTCGACCGCGCGCTGCCGCGAGCCGCCAACGCCGCGATAGTCGTAGGTGAGCACGGCGCAGCCGCGATGCGCCAGGTAGCCGGCAAAGCCGCGGTAGATCCGGCGCGGCACGGCGGTCGCCGAGCTGATCAGCACCGCATGCCGCTTGGCGCCCCGCGGCAGGAACAGGGTGGCGGCGAGCGGGTAGCCGTCGGCCGCGGGGATCGTGATGTCATCACTGAAAACGTCGTCCAGCGCCGCCGTATCCACCGCCCGGTCCCCGCCTGCCTCAGGTCGTGGTTCAAGCAAATGCGAATTCGACTTTGGCCGCAAGGGCTTGTGGTAAGCGTCTGATGCTGGGGCGGAATTGCGGCTAGCGGTTATGGAGCAGCCTGTGTATAACGCGGCGCATGCGCTTGCCTCGGTAAGTGACGGTTTTTGCTCAAGGAGTTGACCCCCATGTCCGAGCGGTGGACACCGGATAGCTGGCGCGCCCGGCCGGTGCAGCAGATGCCCCAATATCCCGACGCCCGCGCGTTGGCCGATGTCGAGGCGCAGCTCGCCACCTTTCCGCCGCTGGTCTTTGCCGGCGAGGCGCGCAATCTGAAGAAGGCGCTTGCGCGCGTCGCCGCGGGCGAAGCCTTCCTCCTGCAGGGCGGCGATTGCGCCGAAAGCTTCGCCGAGCACGGCGCCAACAACATCCGCGACTTCTTCCGCATCTTCCTGCAGATGGCGGTGGTGCTCACCTATGCCGGCGCGGTGCCGGTGGTGAAGATCGGCCGCATCGCCGGCCAGTTCGCCAAGCCGCGCTCGTCGGCCACCGAGAAGATCGATGGCGTCGAGCTGCCGAGCTATCGCGGCGACATCATCAACGACATCGCCTTCACCGCGGAAGCGCGCAACCCCGATCCGGTGCGCCAGTTGATGGCCTACCGGCAGTCGGCGGCGACGCTCAATCTGTTGCGTGCGTTCGCGACCGGCGGCTTTGCCAATCTCGGCAGCGTGCACCAGTGGATGCTCGGCTTCCTCAAGGACTCCGCGCAGTCGCGCCGCTACAAGGAGCTGGCGGATCGCATCTCCGAGGCGCTGAACTTCATGCGCGCCTGCGGGCTCGATCTGGAAAGCCACCCCGAGCTGCGCGCGACCGACTTCTACACCAGCCACGAGGCGCTGCTGCTCGGCTACGAGCAGGCCTTCACCCGCGTCGATTCCACGACCGGCGACTGGTATGCGACCTCGGGCCATTTCATCTGGATCGGCGATCGCACCCGCCAGCTCGATCACGCCCATGTCGAATATTTCCGCGGCATCAAGAATCCGATCGGCCTGAAATGCGGACCCTCGTTGAAGCCGGACGAGCTCTTGCGCCTGATCGACGTGCTCAATCCGGACAACGAGCCCGGACGGCTGACGCTGATCAACCGCTTCGGCGCCGACAAGGTCGGCGATCACCTGCCGGGGCTGATCCGCGCGGTGACGCGCGAAGGCCGCAGCGTCGTGTGGTCGTGTGATCCGATGCACGGCAACACCGTCACCTCGAGCTCCGGCTACAAGACAAGGCCGTTCGACCGCATCCTGTCGGAAGTGCGCGCGTTCTTTGCGATCCACGCCGCCGAAGGCAGCCATGCCGGCGGCGTCCATCTGGAGATGACGGGCCAGGACGTCACCGAATGCATCGGCGGCGCGCGCGCCATCACCGAAGAGGATCTCAACGACCGCTACCACACGGTCTGCGATCCACGGCTCAACGCCGAGCAGTCGATCGACCTCGCTTTCCTGATCGCCGAGCTGCTCAAGCAGGAGCGCGGCAACAAGGTCAAGCCGGTGCCGGCGGCGGCGGGGTTCTAGTGGTCCGATTCTAACATTCGCTCCCCACTTGGGAGGCACGTTTGCGAATGTTAGAATCAAAGGACCACTAGCAAGCTATTGATGCTAGTGGAGCTTCGGATTTGACGTTCGCATTAAAGAATCGCGGCAAACGGGTAGCGAACGTCAAATCCGCTCCACTAGCGTCGGGCTTCTGGCCGTAGGGGGGCACTGGAATTGCTGCGGCTTTGGCGGGCCACGATCAACACGCGGAACGGCCTCGTCTTTGCGGTCCGCTCGGAGCAGGCCGTTCGCGAGGAGCTGGCGGCGCTCGCGCTGTCGCTGCCCGGCGCATGGCTGATCGGCGCCACGACCATGCGCCGAGTCGAGCTCGTGGCCGTCGTGGCCTTCGTCCTGGTGGTCGAGCTGCTCAACACCGCGATCGAGAAGCTCGCCGATCGGCTGACCACCGATCACGACGCGCAGATCGGCCGGGTCAAGGACATGGGCTCGGCCGCCGTCGGCGTCTCCCTGCTGATGGCCGGCGCGTTCTGGCTGTTCGCCCTCGCCGAGCGCATGGGCGCGTTCTAAAGGGGCAATTGCAGTTGACCGCACAGGGGTGCACCATCGCGCCATGACCGCTCAATTTTCGATCACGCTCGCCCAGCTCAATCCGACCGTCGGGGATGTCGAGGGTAACGCCGCCAAGGCCCGCGCCGCGCGCGCGCAGGCGGCGGCCGATGGCGCCGACCTCGTCCTGCTGCCGGAACTGTTCATTGCCGGTTATCCGCCTGAAGACCTCGTGCTCAAGCCCGCGTTCCAGGCGGCCTGCCGCGCGGCGGTCGAGGCGCTGGCCCGCGAGACCGCCGATGGCGGACCGGCGATGCTGGTCGGCAGCCCCTGGGTCGAGGACGACAAGCTCTACAACGCCGTGGCGCTGCTGGACGGCGGCCGCATCGCCGCCTTGCGCTTCAAGGCCAATTTGCCGAACTACGGCGTGTTCGACGAGAAGCGCCTGTTCGCGCGCGGACCCGCCGCGGGTCCCGTGACGGTTCGCGGCGTGCGGGTCGGCGTTCCCATCTGCGAGGACATCTGGCTCGAGGAATCCGAGGACTACGAGAACGTCGTCGAGTGCCTTGCCGAGACCGGCGCCGAAATCATCGTGGTGCCGAACGGTTCGCCTTACGCGCGCGACAAGGGCGACGTGCGGCTGTCGATTGCGGTGGCACGCGTCACCGAAAGCGGCCTGCCGCTCGCCTATCTCAACCAGGTCGGCGGCCAGGACGAGCTGGTGTTCGACGGCGCCTCCTTCGTGCTGAATGCGGATTTGTCGGTCGCCGCCCAACTGCCGGCGTTCCAGGAGAGCATCACGACCCTGCGCTGGGGCAAGACCGACGCCGGCTGGCGCTGCTCTGGCCCGATCGCGAAAATCCCTGATGGCGACGAGGCCGATTACGCGGCCTGCGTGCTTGGCCTGCGCGACTACGTCCGCAAGACCGGATTTCCCGGCGTGCTGCTCGGCATCTCCGGCGGCATCGACTCCGCGCTGTGCGCGGCGATCGCGGTCGACGCGCTCGGGAAGGACGCGGTGCGCGGCGTGATGCTGCCGTACCGTTTCACCGCGCAGGTGTCGCTCGACGACGCGGCGCGGCTGGCGGCCGCGCTCGGCATCCGCTACGAGGTGCTGCCGATCGCGGACGCGGTGGAGGGTTTCGAGAAGATCCTGTCCGGCGTGTTCAAGGGACTGCCGCGCGACATCACCGAGGAGAATTTGCAGGCGCGCGCCCGCGGCACGCTGCTGATGGCGATCTCCAACAAGACCGGCGCCATGGTGGTGACGACCGGCAACAAGTCGGAAATGTCGGTCGGCTACGCCACGCTCTATGGCGACATGAACGGCGGCTTCAATCCGATCAAGGACATCTACAAGACCGAGGTGTTCCGCCTCTCGGCGCTGCGCAACCGCTGGAAGCCGGACGGCGCGCTCGGACCCTCGGGCGAGGTCATCCCGGAAAGCATCATCGTCCGGCCGCCGACGGCGGAGTTGCGCGAGAACCAGACCGACCAGGACTCGCTGCCGCCTTACGAGGTGCTCGATGCCGTCCTGGAGCGGCTGGTCGAACGCGAGGAGCCGCTCGCCTCGATCATCGCGGCGGGCTTCGATGCTGATCTCGTGGCGCGCATCGACCGCCTGCTGAACATCGCCGAATACAAGCGCCGGCAGGCCGCGCCCGGCGTCAAGGTGACGCGCAAGAATTTCGGTCGCGATCGCCGCTATCCCATCACCAACCGCTTCCGCGATCTCGGCAAGGCGCTGCCGGTTCCCGACGAGAAGCTGGTGTCGCGCGTGGGCCGCGCCTCGGCGGAAGCGTTTGACGGTTAGCGAACCCGGTCTAGCGCGTGGTGGCGGGCGCGTTGTTGGGCAGGAAGGTCGGCCCGACCGAGCGGATCGGCCGGTCCTTGCCGGCAGTTGCCGGATCGGCGGCGGGCTGCGAGGGGTCAGGGGCAGGGGGCGTGTTCGCGGTAGCCGCCGGCGCGCCCTTCTTGCCCGCACCCGCTGCACCCTTGGTCTGCTGGGCGCGCTGCTGCATCTTCCGCGCGCTCTCTTCGGTGACGATGATGTCGCCCTGCTGCTCGGCGGCCGCCTTGTCGTCGATCGATTTGAGCGCCTCCGACCAGGTCTGCCCGGGCGCCTTGCAGGAGCAGGACGGATTGAACTCGGTGCGGAAGCGGAACGCATTCGGCAGCGACGAATAGGGCTGGCCCGCGATGGAAACCGCCTGGTTCATGTCCTCGCCGGGATTGCGGTAGGCGAACAGCGTTGCGTCGGTGGCCGGGCACAGCGACTTGCAGGTCTTCTCGTCGTCAGGGAAGCGCGTCGGCACGGTTGCGAACGAGATCGGGAAATAGGCGCCGTCGCAGGTGCGCACGCACACCGTGCGGTAGGTGCCGGATGGCGGACCGAGATCGGCCGGGACCGGCATGCCGGGAGCGTTGTTGCCACCACCGAACAGGTTGTTCAGGAAGCCGCCGGGGCCGGAGGGGCCCTGCTGCTGAACGGCTGCGGCATATTGCGGCCCGCAATTGTTCTGCGCCAGCGCAATCAGCACGGAGCGGCGCTGGTTGTCGCGGTCGACGCTGCCGCCGGTGCGCAGCCGCTCCAGGCTCGAGGTCATCTGGTCGAGATTGGCGCGCATCTGCTGGATCTGGTTGTTCACCGGGCCGCATTGCGCGGACTGGCCATTGAACAGCGAGAAGAAGCCGGAGCTGTCGCAGCCCATGCGCTTGGCCTGCGAGGTGACGCGCTCGAGTTCGGCCTGCTGGCGGGTGGCGGCGTCCTGGTAGCGGCGGATCTGCTCGTCCTTGTTCGGATCATTGCTGCCGCCACGGTCGATGGTGGCGAGCTGCGCTTCCAGCCGGGGACAGATCGGGTTGGTGGCCGCCGCAGGCGGCGGGGGCGGCGCGCCGGGGTTCATCTGCGCGAACGCGGCAGGAGCGGACGCAAGCCCGCCGAGCAACGCGGCGCAGGCGAGGATCCATCGGCGGAGAGAGGCAGTCTGCTGTTCTGGCATATCCGGCCGTAAAAAGCATTTCCGCGCGGCCGGCAAGCCCCGCGGCAGGCGCTCCCACATAGCTGCTTCCCGGGGCATCGTCACGTCGTTTCCGGGGCACCGGTGTGGCAGATCGGCCGGTCCGAATCAGGCTTCAGCGCTGGCAGGTGATCGCGACATATTCATCGCAGCCGCCATGGGCGCAGTTCCCGCCGGATCTCGCCACCGAACCGGTGATTTCGTCGGGATCGACGCGGCGATAGGCCGACGCCTGGCTGAAGTCGCGCGCCCGGCAATAGGACAGGGCGGCGTGCGCGCCGCACTTCTCGCCCCGGGCCAGGCATTGGTCGACGCCATAGCCGTCGGCCTGGTTGGCGACGATGAAAACCCTGGTTTCCGCCGCGGCTTCGGAAGCAGCGGCAAGGAGCGCGGAGACGAAAAGCGCCGTAACAAGTCGCATAGGGCACCGATCAATGGGGAACGCGCGCATGGGATAGACCGAAAAGATTAAGGATGATTAACCATGCCGGCGGAGGTGCTTTGATTTTGCGGCGAAAATCGGTCCGAAAACGCCCCACTTGACGGCATGCCCCCGATTCCCCCATGGTGTGACCATGAACGGCTTCCTCGCCATCTGCATCATTTGCCGCGAGATTATTAGCTAGCGATTCGCTGGCTGAGGCCGTCTTTTCTCTACACAAAGAGATCATCAGGACGCCCGGCCGCAAGGCACGAGCGACGGTATACCCATGCAATTGCGACTCTACGATACCTTGACCCGGGAAAAGCGGCCCTTCGTGCCGCTCGATCCGAAACATGTGCGCATGTATGTGTGCGGGCCGACGGTCTACGACTTCGCCCATATCGGCAATGCGCGCCCCGTCATCGTGTTCGACGTGCTGTTCCGCCTGTTGCGCCATCTGGCTAAACAGGGCGTGTGGGACGATGGCAAGGGTGAGACGAAAGTCACCTACGTCCGCAACATCACCGACGTCGATGACAAGATCAACGACCGCGCGGCGCGGGATTTTCCGGGTTTGCCGCTCAACGAGGCGATCCGCAAGGTCACCGAGGTCACCGAGCGCCAGTTCCACGAGGATGTCGACGCGCTCGGTGCCTTGCGCCCGACCGTCGAGCCGCGCGCGACCGAGCACATCGCCGAAATGCGCGCGATCATCGAGAAGCTGGTCGAGGGCGGCTTCGCCTATGTCGCCGAAGATCACGTGCTGTTCTCGCCGCAGGCGATGAACGCCGCGAACAAGGTGCTGCCGCGTTACGGCGCGCTGGCCAACCGCTCGCTCGACGAGATGATCGCCGGCGCGCGCGTCGATGTTGCTCCCTACAAGCGCGACGTCACCGACTTCGTGCTGTGGAAGCCCTCCAAGCCCGGCGAGCCGTCCTGGCCCTCGCCTGCGGGCATCAAGTCTGAAGGCCGCCCCGGCTGGCACATCGAATGCTCGGCGATGGCCTGGAAGCATCTCGGCGAGCAGTTCGACATTCATGGCGGCGGCATCGATCTGGTGTTCCCACATCACGAGAACGAGCTCGCGCAAAGCTGCTGCGCGTTCCATGAAGCGCGCATGGCCAACACCTGGATGCACAACGGCTTCCTCCAGGTCGAGGGCGAGAAGATGTCGAAGTCGCTCGGCAATTTTTTCACGATCCGTGATCTGCTGAAAGACTGGCCAGGAGAAGTGTTGCGGTTTCAGATGTTGATGACGCACTATCGATCGCCGATTGATTGGACGCGGCATTCGACTGAACAGGCGGCAGTCGCTCTCGACAGTTTTCAGCACATAACACGTACCGTAGATGCAGAGCACGGAACTGTGTCGGAGGATGTGCTTTCGGCTCTCAGTGACGACTTGAACACGTCCCAAGCCATTGCGGCGCTTCATTCGCTAGCAGCGAAGGGCCGGGCGGGAGATTATCGAGCCGCCAGTGATCTTAAGGCGACTTGCGACTTCTTGGGTTTCACTCTGAAGGGCGTAGGGTTGCAAGATATTCTCCGACGTCAAAAATCCGATATCGACGCCGATCAGGTCAACACGTTGATCGCCGAACGCGCCGCCGCCCGCGCCCGCAAGGACTTCAGGGAATCCGACCGCATTCGCGACGAGCTCGCTGCAATGGGCGTCGTGCTCAAGGATGGCAAGGGCGCCGACGGCAAGCCGGTCACCACCTGGGAGATCGCGCGATGATGGCACAGGAATCGCCAAAACCAGCGCTGCGGCCATTTCTGGCCGCCGATACGCCCGTCCTGGCGGCGATCTTCGCCGCCTCGATCCTGGAGTTGACCGGCGACGATTACAGCGAAGCGCAGCAGGAGGCCTGGGCGGCCTCGGCCGACGACGAGCAGGCCTTCGGCAAGCGGCTTGCCGGCCAGTTGACGCTGATCGCGACATTGGAGAATTCGCCGGTCGGATTTGCGTCGCTGAAAGGCAACGACCACATCGACATGCTCTACGTGCACCCTGATGCGGCGGGCGAAGGCATCGGTTCCATGCTGTGCGATGCGCTGGAGCGGCTTGCCGGTGGCCGCGGCGTGAAGGCACTGACCGTCGACGCCAGCGAGACCGCGCAGGAGTTCTTCAGGAAGCGCGGCTATGTGGCGCGCCAGCGCAACAGCGTTTCCGTCAACGGCGAGTGGCTCGCCAACACCACCATGCAGAAGCAGCTCGGCGACGCCGCCGCGCCGGGAGCGCAGTCATGAGCAAGGAGCGCCTCTATCTCTTCGACACCACGCTGCGCGACGGCGCGCAAACCAACGGCGTCGATTTCACCCTGCACGACAAGCAGGCGATCACCGCGATGCTTGACGAACTCGGCATCGACTATGTCGAGGGCGGCTATCCCGGCGCCAATCCGCTCGACAGCGAGTTCTTTGCGGCCAAGCCGAAGCTCGACCATGCCCGCTTCACCGCCTTCGGCATGACGCGGCGCGCCGGCCGCTCGGCCTCGAACGATCCGGGGCTCGCTGCGCTGCTCGAGGCCAAGGCGGATGCGATCTGCTTCGTCGCGAAATCGTCCGCCTATCAGGTGCGGGTGGCGCTCGAGACCACCAACGAGGAAAACCTCGCCTCCATCCGCGACAGCGTCGCTGCGGCGAAGGCCGCCGGGCGCGAGGTCATGCTCGATTGCGAGCATTTCTTCGACGGCTACAAGGAAAACGCCGAATTCGCGCTCGCCTGCGCCAAGGCGGCCTATGATTCCGGCGCGCGGTGGGTCGTCTTGTGCGACACCAACGGCGGCACCATGCCGCACGAGGTGGAAGCGATCGTGCGCGAGGTGACCAAGCTCATCCCGGGCGATCACGTCGGCATCCATGCCCACAACGACACCGAACAGGCGGTCGCCAATTCGCTGGCCGCGGTGCGCGCCGGCGCGCGGCAGATCCAGGGCACGCTGAACGGCCTTGGCGAGCGCTGCGGCAACGCCAATCTTTGTTCGCTGATCCCGACCCTGAAGCTGAAGCGTGAATTTTCCGATTCCTTCGAGATCAGCGTTTCCGATGCGCAGTTGGCCAGTCTCGCAAAGGTGTCGCGCACGCTCGACAACATGCTCAACCGCGCGCCGAACCGCCACGCCGCCTATGTCGGCGAAAGCGCCTTCGTGACCAAGACCGGCATCCATGCGTCGGCAATGCTGAAGGATCCGCAGACTTACGAGCATGTCGCGCCTGAGACGGTTGGCAACCACCGCAAGGTGTTGGTCTCGGACCAGGCCGGCCGCTCCAACGTCATCGCCGCGCTCGACCGGGCAGGCTTCGCCTACGACAGGAACGACGCCAGGCTTTCGCGCCTCGTCGAGGAGCTGAAGGAGCGCGAGGCCGCCGGTTACGCCTATGAATCCGCCAATGCCTCGTTCGAGCTGTTGGCCCGCCGCACCCTCGGCAAGGTGCCGGAATATTTCCGCGTCGAGCAGTTCGACGTCAATGTCGAGCAGCGCTACAACGCCAACGGCCAGCAGGTCACCGTGGCGCTCGCTGTGGTGAAGGTCGATGTCGCCGGCGAGCGGCTGATCTCGGCCGCCGAAGGCAACGGCCCGGTCAACGCGCTCGACGTCGCCTTGCGCAAGGATCTCGGCAAGTACCAGAAATATATCGAGGGGCTGAAGCTGGTCGACTACCGCGTCCGTATCCTCAATGGCGGTACGGAAGCGGTGACGCGTGTGCTGATCGAGAGCGAGGACGAGGCCGGCGAACGCTGGACCACGGTCGGCGTGTCGCCGAACATCATCGACGCCTCGTTCCAGGCGCTGATGGATTCTGTATTCTACAAGCTTGTGAGGTCGGACGCGCCGGCGTAGGCCATCATTGGCATGGGGGATCAGTTCGCGCCTGGAGGTGGATATGCCCGCCAGCCTCGTTCAGACCTACCGCGCGTTCGCCTACAACAACGCGTGGTCGAACCATCGGCTGCTTTCGGCCTGTGCCGGGCTCGATCGGCAGGCATTCGAGGCCGATCGAACGAGCTTCTTTCCGAGCCTGCAGGCGACCTTGAATCACATCTATGTCATCGACCTCTTCTATGTCGATGCGCTCGAAGGCGGCTGGCTCGGGCCGAAGGCCTGGGCCAATCCCGTGCCGTATCCATCAATCGGCGAATTGCGGACCGCGCAAGCTGCGATAGATGCGCGCCTGATCGCGCATTGCAATGCGCTGACGGATGAACGTCTCGGCGCGATCGTGCGGGTCAACCGTGATACCCGCATTCAGGCTGAGCGGCGCGACCGCCTGCTGATGCATCTGTTCCAGCATCAGATCCATCATCGCGGCCAGGCCCATGCGATGCTCGCGGGAACGGCGATCAAGCCGCCTCAGCTCGATGAGTTCTTCTCGGTCGGTGAAGCGCCGCTGCGGGCTGGCGAATTCGACCAGCTCGGCTGGAGCGAGGAAATGGTGTGGGGCAGGGAGGAGGGAGAGCCATCGTGATTGATCACATTTCCGTTGCCGTCAGCGACCTCGAACGCGCCGCGCGCTTCTATGAGGCTGCGCTTGCACCGCTCGGGCTCGCACGCCTCGTCACGCGGCCGGCGACGATCGGCTTCGGCAAGGCCTATCCGGAATTCTGGATCAACCTGCGCCCCGGCATGAAGCGGGTGGAGGAGGGGAGCGGCACGCATATCTGCCTGCGCGCGCGATCGCCGGAGGCGGTTGATGCCTTCCACGCCGCGGCGCTCGGTGCCGGTGGCGCTTCCGATGGAGCGCCGGGATTGCGGCCGCACGATCGCGTCCGCTACTACGCTGCCTTCGTCACCGATCCCGACGGCAACCGCATCGAGGCGGTGACGTTTCCGCAGGCGTGAAGGACGGCCGCATCTCAACGCCGCCGTGGATCTGCGCTATACTTCGCGCAACGCCAGAACGGGAGGTGGAGCATGGCCGTTTCCGTCATTCAGCAAGCCAAGATCCAGGCCGAGTTGCTGGTGCCGCTCGTGAAGGCCTTGCAGGCAGAGCTCGGCAAGGAGCGGGCGAACGCCCTGGTTCGAAAGGCGCTCGGCGACACCTATCGCCGCTACGGCGAAGCGTTCTGGCGGGCGAAGAACGACAAGAACCTCGGCAACGTCATGGCGTCCGCGTTCGCAACCTATGCCGGCGAAGACGCGCTCGACTACAGGGTGGTCGAGCGGTCAGAGGACACTTACGCGATCGACGTCACGGGATGCCGCTACGCCGAATTCTACAAGGCGCTCGGCGAGCCGGAGCTCGGATTCCTGCTGGTCTGCAGCGCGGATTTCGATACGGCCAAAGGGTTTGATCCCGACGTCAGGCTGACGCGCACGCAAACCATCATGCAGGGCGCCAGCCATTGCGATTTCCGCTACCGGCGATCCGGCGAGGAGGATTGAAGGCGGGTTGCTGCCGCCTTCGACCTAAAGCCTTCGCGCGATCTCCGGCGCCATCTGCTTGCCGCTTTCGCCGACGCGCGCGGCGGCGGCGCGCAGGCGGGGCAGGATGTCCTCGACCCGTTCGGCCTTGAGGATGTCGATCGACAGGTTGGGGCGGATGAACTGGGTTTCGCGCATATGCGCAAACAGTGCGAGCAGCGGCTCCCAGAAGCCGTCGATGTTGGCGAGCAGCACCGGCTTGGAGTGGCGTCCGAGCTGCTGCCAGGTGAGCTGCTCGACCAGCTCCTCCAGCGTGCCGATGCCGCCGGGCAGCGCGACGAAGGCGTCGGAGCGCTCGAACATCAGCCGCTTGCGCTCATGCATGTCGGGCGTGACGATCATTTCCTGCGCGCGGGTCATGGCGTTTTCGCGCGCAGTGAGGAAGTCCGGGATGATGCCGGTCACGGTGCCGCCATGGTCGAGCACGGAGGAGGCGACCGCGCCCATCATGCCGAGCGAGCCGCCGCCATAGACGAGGCGGATGCCGTTTTCGGCGAGGATCTTGCCGAAGGCCTTCGCGGATTCGATGAAATGGTGATTGGTCCCGGGGCCGGAGCCGCAATAGACACAGACAGTTTTAATATTGCTCATCTTCAGCATGTGGCACCGCAAGGTAAGGGCGTCAAGCCGCTGATTCGTAGCCCTTGGAAATCTATCCGCAAATATCCGGACATGGCGAAAGAATCACCCATCTGTCGGGGTGCGCGGGGCAAATAAACACTCTATATGACGGGGTGAATACAGACAAAGGCGGCGCGTTCCCGCTCCCCGCCAGGCTTCGATTTGATGGCTCATCCTGATTCGTTCCACGGCAGACAAGCGCCGGGACCCATCCCCGCGATCGAACGCGCGACCCTGATCGGGACGCTCGCGCATCTGTGGCCCTATATCTGGCCCGGCGACCGCGTCGACCTGAAGATGCGCGTGGTCTGGTCGGTCGTGCTGCTGCTCCTCGCCAAGCTCACCACCCTTGCGGTGCCCTTCACCTTCAAATGGGCGACCGACGCGCTGACCGGACACGGCTCCGCGCCGGTCGAGGCGTCGAACTGGGCGTTCTGGATCGTCGCCTCGCCGCTGCTGCTGACCGCGAGCTATGGCACGATGCGCGTGCTGATGGCGGTGCTGACGCAATGGCGCGACGGCATTTTCGCGCGCGTCGCCATGCATGCGGTGCGCAAGCTCGCCTACATCACCTTCGTCCACATGCACGAATTGTCGCTGCGCTTCCACCTGGAGCGCAAGACCGGCGGGCTGACGCGCATCCTGGAGCGCGGCCGCACCGGCATCGAGGTCATCGTGCGCATGGTGATCCTGCAGCTGATCCCGACCATCGTCGAGGTATCGCTGCTGATGGCCGTGCTGCTCTGGCAGTTCGACTGGCGTTATGTGCTGGCGACGATGATCACCGTCGTGATCTACATGTACTACACCTACATCGCGACCGAGTGGCGGATCGGCATCCGCCGCAAGATGAACGACTCCGACACCGAGGCGAACACCAAGGCGATCGACTCGCTGCTGAACTACGAGACCGTGAAATATTTCGGCGCCGAGACGCGCGAGGCGCAGCGCTACGACCGTTCGGTGGAACGCTACGAGCAGGCGAGCGTGAAGACCTACACCTCGCTCGCGGTGCTCAACACCGGGCAGGCGGTGATCTTCACCGCGGGCCTCACCGTCACCATGATCATGTGCGCGATCGGCGTGCGCTCCGGCCACAACACGGTCGGCGATTTCGTCCTGATCAACGCCATGATGATCCAGCTCTATCAGCCCCTGAACTTCATGGGCATGGTCTATCGCGAGATCAAGCAGGCGGTCATCGATATCGAGAAGATGTTCGGCGTGCTTGGGCGCGAGGCCGAGATCAAGGATATTCCCGGCGCCGAGCCGCTGGTCGTTACCTCAGGCCATGTGCGCTTCGAGGACGTGCGCTTTTCCTACGAGGAGGAGCGGCCGATCCTGAAAGGTCTCAGCTTCGACGTGCCGGCCGGCAAGACGGTCGCGATTGTCGGCCCGTCCGGCGCCGGCAAGTCGACGATTTCGCGCCTCCTGTTCCGCCTCTACGACGTCTCCGGCGGCCGCATCCTGATCGACGGGAAGGATATCCGCGAGGTCACGCAGGACTCGCTGCGGGCGCAGATCGGCATGGTGCCGCAGGACACCGTGCTGTTCAACGACACCATCCGCTACAACATCCGCTATGGCCGCTGGGACGCGAGCGATGCCGAGGTGGAGGAAGCGGCGCGGCTGGCGCAGATCGATACCTTCATCCGGATGGCGCCGATGGGCTACGAGACACAGGTCGGCGAGCGCGGCCTGAAGCTGTCGGGCGGCGAGAAGCAGCGCGTCGCGATCGCCCGCACCGTGCTGAAGGCGCCGCCGATCCTGGTGCTGGACGAGGCGACGTCTGCGCTCGACAGCCATACCGAGCACGAAATCCAGGAAGCGCTGGAGCGCGTTTCGCGCAACCGCACCTCGCTGGTGATCGCGCACCGGCTTTCCACCATCGTCGCCGCCGACGAGATCATCGTGCTCGACCAGGGCCGCATCGCCGAGCGCGGCACCCATGCGCAGCTGCTGGCGAAGGGCGGGCTCTATGCCAGCATGTGGAACCGCCAGCGCGAGGCGGAGGCCGCGCGCGAGCGGCTTGCCCAGATCGACGACGACAACGAGGCGCCGAACCGCGCCCCGCCCGAGGTCGACGATCCGATCGCAACGGCCGCGGAGTGATCGACGCTGCTCGGAACGGCTTGATTCCAGCAGCACGAAGAAAATCCCCTCTCCCCCTGTGGGAGAGGGTGGCTCGACGAAGTCGAGACGGGAGAGGGGATGACGACCGCGCAGGCCAAGGTCCTCCGCCGCAACATGACGGACGCCGAACGGCGGCTGTGGTATTTCCTTCGCGCCCACCGATTCAAGGGAAGCAAATTCAAGCGGCAGGCGACGATCGGCAGCTACGTTGTTGATTTTGTTTGTTTCGAGCGGCGTCTCATTATCGAGGTCGATGGCAGCCAACATGCCGAGAGTAAAAACGGACCCGGTCCGGACCCGATGGCTTGAAGATGAGGGGTTCCGGGTACTGCGGTTCTGGAATAATGAGGTGCTGAAAAGCACCGGCGGCGTCCTCGATACCATTGCGGCCGCGCTTGGGAATCCGTCCTGACCCCTCTCCCGGCACGCCGCCTTCGCGGCGTGCCACCCTCTCCCACAAGGGGAGAGGGGAGAGAGTAGCAAAGTGGGAAGAGAGCAGTAGTCTTCATGTCCATCGCCAATTCCATCCAGCGGCAGATTCCGCCGATCCATCCCGAAGGCTATCCGTTCATCGGCGGCTTTGCGCTCGCAAGCCTAGTCCTGTTCTGGCTGTGGACGCCCTTGGGCTGGATCGGCACCGTGCTGACGATCTGGTGCGCGCTGTTCTTCCGCGATCCCGTGCGGGTCACGCCGGTACGCGACGGCATCGTGGTCGCACCGGCTGACGGCCGCATCTCCATGATCACGACTGTCCTGCCGCCGGCCGAGCTTGGGCTCGGTGACCGGCCGCTGCCGCGCGTCTCGATCTTCATGAGCGTGTTCAACTGTCACGTGAACCGCAGCCCGGTAGCGGGGCGGATCGACCGCATCGCCTACCGGCCCGGCATCTTCATCAATGCCGAGCTCGACAAGGCGAGCGAGGACAATGAGCGCAACTCGCTCGTGATCTCGACGCCGAACGGGCGGATCGGGGTGGTGCAGATCGCCGGCCTCGTGGCGCGCCGCATCGTCTCCTTTGTCAAGGAAGGCCAGACCATCGGCGCCGGCGAGCGCTTCGGCCTGATCCGCTTCGGCTCGCGGCTCGACGTCTACCTGCCCGAGGGCACGCGGCCGCTGGTGGCCGAGGGCCAGACCGCGATCGCCGGCGAGACCATTTTGGCCGACTTTCGGCTGAACGGGGCAGCGCCCGCTTTCCGAAGTTCGTAACCCGCCGCATACCACCCGAGCACGAAGTAGAATTAGCAGCTTGTGCTGCAGGAACTTCAAATCGGCGGCACTCGGCCCGCCTTCCGCAGCGCGTAAGCGGCCATTTTGCGCGGATTAACCATCGGAAAGGTCGGTGCAGAGGGCGAACTGCCGCAATGGCGGCATGCCCCGCCGTTTGCTATATTGAGGCCATGATACCGCAAGACCCGACCGATCTCGAACTGCGCCGCCGCCGCTTTCGCCCGATCCCGGTGCGCATGCTGCTGCCCAACGTCATCACGTTGCTCGCGATCTGCGCGGGCCTGACCGCGATCCGGCTGTCGACCGAAGGGCGGATGGAATTGGCGGTCGCGGCGATCGTGTTCGCCGCGGTGCTCGACGGCATCGATGGCCGCGTCGCCCGCCTGATCAAGGGCCAGTCGAAATTCGGCGCCGAGCTCGACAGCCTCGCGGACTTCGTTAATTTCGGCGTCGCGCCCGGCCTGATCCTGTATTTCTGGCAGCTCCATGAGCTGCGCAACGCCGGCTGGATCGCCGCCATGCTGTTTGCGATCTCGGGCGGCCTGCGGCTGGCGCGCTTCAACGCCACCATGGACGACCCGAACAAGCCCGCTTTTGCCGCCAATTTCTTTACCGGCGTGCCGGCGCCTGCCGGTGCGATCGTCGTGCTGCTGCCGGTCTATCTCGGTTTCCTCGGCCTGCCGCCGGCGCCGGCGATCCTGACCGCGACCTATACGCTGGTGGTCGCCTTCCTGATGGTGTCGCGCCTGCCGGTGTTCTCCGGCAAGACGGTGCGGATGCGCGTGCCGCCGGAACTGGTGCTGCCGGTGTTCGTCTCCGTAATCTTCTTCGTCGCGCTCCTGATCGGCTATCCCTGGTACATCCTCTCCGCCGGCTCGATCGCCTATCTGCTTGCCTTGCCGGTGGGCTGGAAGTCCTATCGCGACCAGGCGCGGGCACTGGCCGCCTCGCAGGCGCAGGCGGGCACTACGTCGGTTGCCAGTCCGGCCTCGGGCTACGCGCCGGCGATCTCCAATCCGCCCGAGGACGACCGCCCCGAGCGCCTGCACTAGGCAGGCGTCAAGCCTTCAAATATCTGCCATGAGCGTTCGCCGAGTTGGGTTCATGCCTGAACTCGGCTATACGGCCTGATGGTCCACGGCCCTCGAAAATGGCCGGGACAAGATCAGGAGAGAACGCCGTGACCACATCAGGACCGCTTCCCGCTTCGCTGCTTGAGACCTTGGCGCGCTACGACACGCCGACGATCTGCAACGCGATGGAGGTGGTCGCGCCCGAGCGGCGGCTGATCGGCTATACCACGAAGCCGCTGGTCTGCCCGTTTCCCGACCTGCCGCCGATGGTCGGCTATGCCCGTACCGTGACGATCCGCTCGGTGCTGCAGTCCGGTCTCTCCGCTGCCGAGCAGTCCAAGCGCCGCATCGACTATTACGAATATGTCGGCACCGGGCACGGGCCGCGCATCACGGTGATCCAGGACATCGACGGCCCGGACGTCGGCTATGGCGCATTCTGGGGCGAGGTGCAGAGCAACGTGCACAAGGCGCTCGGGTGCCTTGGCGTCATCACCGACGGCTCGATCCGCGACATCCCGCAATGGGCGCCGGGCTTCCAGGCGCTGGCCGGCTCGATCGGCCCGTCGCATGCCTGGGTGCATGCCGAAAGCTTTGGCGGTGAGGTGCGGGTCGCCGGCATGACCGTGCGCTCGGACGATCTGATCCACGCCGACCGGCACGGCGCCATCGTCATTCCGCGCGATATCGCCGCAAAGCTGCCTGACGCCGCCGAGCTCTGCGGCCGGCGCGAGGAACCGATCCTGGCAATCGCGCGATCCAAGGACTTTTCGCTGGAGAAGCTGAAGGAGGCGCTGAAGCGCTCCGCCGAGATCCACTGACTGGAGCATGGCGATGGACATGCGCGGCAAGACGGTCCTGATCACGGGCTCGACCGACGGCGTCGGCCGCTATGTGGCGCGGCATCTCGCTGCGGAGGGCGCCAATGTGCTGATCCACGGCCGCGACGCGGGCCGCGCGCAGACCCTGATCGAGGAGATCAAACGCGACGGGCACAGAGCGCCGACCTTCTATCAGGCCGACCTCGCATCGCTTGCAGAAGCGAAGCGGCTTGCGGAGGCGGTGGCGGCCGACCACAAGCGCCTCGACGTGTTCGTCAGCAATGCGGGAATCGGCTCGATGAATGGTGGCGCGACGCGACAGACCAGCGCCGACGGCCATGAGCTGCGATTCGCGGTGAACTATCTCGCGGGCTTCCTGCTGGCCTGTCTGCTGTTGCCGCTGCTCAAGGCCGCCGCGCCCGCGCGCATCGTCAATGTCGCATCCCTCGGCCAGCACCCGATCGATTTCGACGACGTGATGATCACCAGGGGCTACAGCGGCTCGCGCGCCTATGCCCAGAGCAAGCTGGCACAGATCATGTTCACCATCGATCTTGCCGCGGAGCTGAAGGGATCAGACATCACGGTCAATTCGCTGCACCCCGCGACCTACATGAACACGACCATGGTGCAGGCCGGCGGCATCACGCCGGTCTCGACGGTGGAGCAGGGCGGCGAGGCGATCCTGCACCTGGTGCGCGGCGATGATGTCGCCGACGAAAGTGGGCTGTTCTTCAACGGCATGAAGGAGGCCCGCGCCAACCCGCAGGCCTATGATGCAGCCGCCCGCAAGCGGCTGCGCGAGCTCAGTCTGAAGCTGACAGGGTTGTCGTCAGCCTAGCTGTCACTTCACCAGCGGGCACTCGCTTTCGGAGAGCGGCCGGAACGCCTGGTCGCCCGGGATCGTCGCCAGCACCTTGTAGTAGTCGTACGGATATTTCGATTCCGAGGGCGACTTGACCTGCACCAGCAGCATGTCGTGCACCATGCGGCCGTCGGCGCGGATGGTGCCGCCCCTGGCGAAGAAGTCGTTGACCGGCATCTCGCGCATCTTCGCGAGCACTGCCGTTGTGTCGGAGGTGCCCGCTGCCTTCACCGCCTTCAGGTAATGCGCGACGGAGGAATACACGCCCGCGTGGGTCATGGTCGGCATCGCCTTGCGCTTCTCGAAGAAGCGCTTCGACCAGGCGCGGGTGTCGTCGTTGAGATCCCAGTAGAAGCCCTCGACATAGGTCAGGCCCTGGGTCGACTGCAGGCCCATGCTGTGGATGTCGGAGATGTAGACCAGCGGCGTGACGATGATGTGGTCCTTGTTGAGGCCGAATTCGGCCGCCTGCTTCACCGAATTGATGGTGTCGGCGCCTGCGTTGGCGAGCGCGATGACGCGGGCCTTGGAGGCCTGGGCCTGCAGCAGGAACGAGCCGAAATCGGCGTTGTTGAGCGGATGGCGAACGCTGCCGACCACGGTGCCGCCGAGCGCGGTCAGCGCCTTGGTCGCTTCGGCCTGCAGCGACAGGCCGAGCGCATAATCGACCGTGAGGAAGTACCAGCTCTTCTCGCCCTTGGCGACCAGCGCCTTGACGAGGCCGGCGGCGTTCGAATAGGCGTCATAGACCCACTGAATGCCGTTCGGCGAGCACTGCTTGCCGGTCAGCTCCGTCGTCGCCGCGGTCGCGAACAGCGCGACCTTGTTCTTCTCCTTAACGATCTGCTGCACGGCGAGCGCGACCGCCGAGTTCGGCATGTCGACGATCACGTCGACGCCGTCGACGTCGATCCAGCGCCGCACGATCGCGGTCGCGACGTCGGTCTTGTGCTGGTGGTCGGCGGAGAGGATCTCGATCGGCTGGCCGGCGATGCTGCCGCCGGCGTCCTCGATCGCCATGCGCGCGGCCTCGACTGAGCCGAGGCCGGCCTGATCGGCGTAGGGGCCCGACATGTCGCTGAGCACGCCGATCTTGATCGCCTTGGAGGGATCGGCGTGAGCGGCGATCGCCGATCCGCAGAGGAGGGCGACCGCGAGTGTGAGTGCCTTGTGGAGCATGATGCCTGTTTCCTGTTCTTGTCGTTGGCTTGTCGTTCTTGTTGTTGTCGGCTTTAGGCCTGCGGCGGCAGGCCGACCACGGCCTCGATCTCGACCTTCATCTCGGGCAGCGCCAGCCGGCTGACCTCGATCAGCGTGCTGGCGGGGCGGCTTGCACCGAAAAATTCCTGCCGCACCGGATTGATCGCGGCGCGGTCGTTGATGTCGGTGAGGAACACCGTGACCTTCAACACGTCGGCAAAGCTGGCGGAGGCCGCATCCAGCACTTTCTTCAGGTTTGTCAGGATTTGCCTGGTCTGCGCGGCGGCGTCGGCGCCCCCGACCAGCCTGCCGTCGGCATCATGCGCAGTCAGCCCGGAGACGAACAGGATATCGCCGTGCCTCACCGCATCGGTGTAGTGGCTGAGCGGCGCAGGCAGTCCTGCGACGCGGAATTCCTCGCGTCCCGGCGAGCGTTTCTTGGTCATGGTGTGAGCCCCCAATCGGCAAAATCACTGGCGCGAAAGCCGCGGAGTGCTCCGCGGCCCGCTGTCGCAAAGCGGCTCAGATCGCCGCGATGGTCTGCACCTCGACCAGGAACGGCTCCTGCACCAGGCGGTCGACCATCAGAAGCGTGTTCGGCGGATACTTGCCGTTCGGGAACATCTTCGGGAATTCGCGCAGGCGGAATTCCATGAAGCGCGGGATGTCCTGGGAATGCACCAGGTAGGTCGTGAACTGCACGACATTGGCCCAGGATGCCCCGGCCGATTTCAGCGCCGCCTCGACGTTGCTGAAGACCTGCGTCACCTGCTTGTCGAAGTCGCCGGCGCCGATGATGTTGCCCTTGGAGTCGCCCGACAGCATGCCGGCGATGAACAGGAATTCGCTGGCCTTCACCCGTGTCACGTGGGTGTATTGCCCCATCGGCGGTCCGAGCTCGTCGGGATTGTAGATCTTGATGTCCGCTGCCATCGATTGTTCTCCGTTGTTGATCTGGTCGTTCACAGGACCGGGTTTTCCAGCGCGCCGATCTCGGACGCGGTGATGCGAACCTTGTCGCCCGGCTTCAGGTAGCGCGGCGGCTTGAAGCCGATGCCGACGCCGACGGGTGTTCCGGTCGCGATGATGTCGCCGGGCACGAAGCTGGTCGAGCGGCCGATGGCGCGGATCAGGGTCGGGATGTCGAAGATCAGGTCGCGGATCCGGGCCGACTGCCGCCGCTCGCCATTGACCGTGAGCTCGATCGTGAGATCGGCAAGATTCTTGATCGCATCTGCGGTCGTGATCGCGGGCCCCATCGGCGCGAAGGTGTCGATACCCTTGCCGAGCAGCCACTGCTTGTGGCGCTTCTGCAGCTCGCGCGAGGTCACGTCATTGAGGATGGTGTAGCCGAACACGAAACTCATGGGATCGTCGGCTTCGCGCACACGCCCGGCGCGGCTGATGATGACGGCAAGCTCCGCCTCGTAGTCGACGGAATTGTAGGGATCGAGCGAGGAGTCGATGCCGGCGCCGGGGCCGATCACCGCCGAGGGCGGCTTGGAGAAGATGATCGGATACTCCGGCACCTCGCTGCCGCCGACCGAGCCGGAATCGAAGCCGCTCGAGCCGAACTCGGTCGCGTGCTCGTAATAGTTCTTGCCGACGCAGAAGATGTTGCGGCGGGGCAGGGGAATCGGCGCGAGCAGGTCGCGCGCGTCATAGGTGCGCGCCGGATGCGAGGCCGCCGCGGTCCTGACCCTGTCGCGAAGGCTGTCGAAGCGGTCGACGAGATCGAGCATGTCCCTGGCGATGCCGGCCTCGGTCAGGTCGACCAGCGCCGTATCGCCGCTGGCGAGCACGCCGACATGGGCCGCGCCGCTTTTGTTGAAGGTGACGAGCTTCATGGTCTGTTTTCCTCATGCAGGGCCGGCTCGCGGCCGCCCGTGGCAACCGGTGCGAAACGCCGGTCCGTGATTGGAGCAGGCAGCCGGCGGGGCGGCGTCTCCGGCCCAAGGCTGGGCCCAAGGCTGGCCGAGGTCCCGTCCTCCAGGCTGATCCCCATGTTGACTTTCCCCCCGCCGCGCTGTCAGAACTTTCCAATGCAGCAAAGCATTTTTGAATACAATCTTCAATATCGGGGAGACTGATGCCGAAAGCCGCACCCCTTGACGGGGTCCCCTCCGTGTCGGAGACGCTGTACGGAAGGTTGCGGGAGGGGATCCTGACGGGGGTCTTTCCGCCCGGCGGGGTGCTGCGCCAGGAGGAACTGGCGCGGCGGCTCGGCGCCAGCCGCGTGCCGCTGCGCGAGGCGATGACGCGGCTCGAGGTCGAGGGGCTCGTCGTCCTGCGGCCGCGCCGCGGTTATGCCGTGCTGTCGCTCGATCGCTCCGAGATCCAGGAGATTTTCGAGCTCCGCGCAGCAGTTGAGGAGCATCTCGCCAGCGTCGCCGCCCAGAGCCGGACCGACAACGACATCCTGGCGGTGTCGCAGGCGCTGTCGCTGATGGAGCGGATCGCCACCCGTTCGCCGAACCAGATCGACAAATGGCTCGACGCCAATTCGGAGTTTCATGCGCGGTTGTTGTCCTCGGCGCATCGCCGCCATGCCAGCCGCTTCGCCACCATGCTGCGCGATCAGGTCGCGCCCTATATCCGTATTGAAATCAACCTGACCAAGGACGTGCGGCAGGCCGAGACCGAGCATCGCGCGATGTTCGAGGCGCTGCAGGCGGGCGACGCCGTGCGGCTGCGCAAGCTGTGCCGGCAGCACTGCGAGCACACCGCGGCGCGGCTGATCCGGGGATTGTAGACCTGGCGCTCCGATTCCGGCATTCGCGCCGCTTTGGGAGGCACTTTTGCGAATGTTAGAATCAACTACCTGAAGAAATCGCGCGCCAGCGCGACCAGCTTTTCCGGATGCTCCAGTGCTGGCGAATGCCCGCAGCGCGCGAGCAGCATGACGTCCGCCTGCGGCATGAATTCGGCGAGCCGGCATGAGGCGGCCTGCCAGGGGATCGGCAGGTCGTTGCGGCCGTGAACCATGCAGACACGTGCGACGATGTCGCGCAACAGGCGACCATCGAGCGCAGCGGCATCGATGTAGCGCTGCTTGTCGCCTTCGAACATGGACGCGAAATAGTCGCCGTAGTCGCCCTGATGCAGCACCTCGACGCGACCGTCGATATAGGGGTCGGTGATGACGCTTTCGTCGAAAATGAGCGACCGGGCGGCAAGCCTTATCGCGTCCCGCGTCGGGGGAAACGACCAGGTCCTGACCAGGTGCTCGTTGAGCGGAAAGACGGTGCCCATCGTGCCCGTCGTCATGACGTGGGAGACGCGGCGATCGAGCGCGGCAAGGCGCAGGCTGATGGAGCCGGAAAGCGAATGTCCGAGAACGCCGACCTGCTCGGAGCCGAACAGGCCGAGGGCGTGGTTCGCCTGGCGATGCCAGAGGCCGAGATCGAAATAGGGAGGCGCGGGCTTGCGGCCGCTCTGGCCAAACCCAATCAGGTCGATCGCGATGACATGGAAGTGCTGTTCGAGCATCGGCAGCACCAGACGCCAGTTGCCGGCAGTCGAGGCGCCAGGGCCCGAGCCGTGGATCAGCAGCAGCGGAAAGCCTCGGCCGCCTTCCCAATAGGCGACCGGAACGCCTTCGAATATCATTTCGTGCCGGGTCGCCATCGTGTCTCCTTCCTCGATGATGTGAATGCCATCCGCCCGCGCGGACGGCGCAGCAGGTCTTTCAATTCTTGAAGCGTGTGCTGCCGGGAATGGCTGACAGCAGTTGCCGCGTATAGGCGTGCTGCGGATTGGCGAACAGCGCGGCTGTGCGGCCGCTCTCGACGATGTGGCCGCGCTGCAGCACGATGATGCGGTCGCAGATCTGCGCCGCGACGCGCAGGTCATGGGTCACGAAGAGGATGGCGAGGCCGAGCTTGTCCTGGATGGTCTTGATCAGCGCCAGGATCTGTTCCTGCACCGAGACGTCGAGCGCCGAGACCGCTTCGTCCGCGACCAGCACGTCAGGTTGAAGCGCGAGCGCACGCGCAAGCCCGATGCGCTGGCGCTGGCCGCCGGAGAATTCGTGCGGGTAGCGGTCGATCGCGCCGGCCGAAAGCCCGACCAGCTCGAGCAGCTCCTTCGCCCGCCGCGTGGCCTCTTGATGCGTGACGCCATGGGCGAGCGGCCCGTCGGCGATGATGCGGCCGATGGTTTGTCGCGGGTTGAGCGAGGCGTAGGGGTCCTGAAAAACCATCTGGATGCGGCTGCGCTGCCGGCGCATCGCACCCGGCGGCAGGCTGTTGAGCGCCACGCCGTCGAGCACGACGCGGCCTTGGTCCGGTTCGATCAGGCGGATGCAGCAGCGGCCGATCGTCGATTTGCCGGAGCCGGATTCGCCGACCAGGCCCAGGGTCTCGCCGCGCGCCAGCGTGAAGGAGATATCGGCCGCGGCGGTCACGCTGCGCGCCGTCTGGAACAGCCCGCGCTTGCGATAGGTCTTGCCGAGATTTTCCACCACCAGCACCGGCGGCCGCGTCGGCTCGGCGGGGCGCTCCGGCGGTCGCAGCGACGGCACGGCCGCGATCAGCCGTTGCGTGTAGGGATGCTGCGGCTGCGCCAGCACGGCATCAGCCGTGCCCTGTTCGACCAGGACGCCCTGCTGCAGCACGACGATGCGGTCGGCGATATCGGCGACCACGCCGAAATCATGGGTGATGAACAAGGCTGCCGTGCCGCGCTTGCGGCGCAGCTCGGCGATCAGTTTCAGGATCTGCGCCTGCGTGGTGACGTCGAGCGCGGTGGTCGGCTCGTCCGCGATCAGCAGCCGCGGCTCGAGCGCAAGCGCGATCGCGATCATGACGCGCTGGCGCTGGCCGCCGGACAGCTCGTGCGGATAGGCCCGCGCGATCTGCGCGGGGTCGGGCAGGCCGACCTCGGTGAGCAGCTCGATCGCCCGCGCGTGGCGGCGCGGCGGATCGAGCAGCCCATGCGCCTCGAAGGTCTCCTCGATCTGCCGGCCGATCGGCATGATCGGGTTGAGCGAGGTCATCGGCTCCTGGAAGATCATGCCGATCTCGCGGCCACGCACGTCGCGCATCGTCCGCTCGTCGAGCGCGAGCAGGTCGCGGCCCTCGATGCGGATGCTGCCGGATGTCGGCCTGACCTCCTTCGGCAAAAGGCCCATCACGGCGTGGGCGAGCATCGATTTTCCGGAGCCGGATTCGCCGACCACGCACAGCGTCTCGCCGGGCGCGATCGAGAGCGAGACATTGTCGATGGCGAACGAGCGGTCGGCGAAAGCGGGCAGCGCCAGCTTCAGGCCTTCGACAGCGAGCAGGGAAGCGGCCATCTATCGCCCACCCCGTGACAGGCGCGGATTGAGCGCGTCGTTGAGGCCTTCGCCGGCGAGGTTGAGCGCCAGCACGGTCAGGAAGATCGCAAGCCCGGGAAAGAAGCTGATCCACCAGGCATCAATCAGCCGGGCGCGGCCGGCGCCGATCATGTAACCCCAGCTCATGCGGTTGGGATCGCCGAGCCCGAGGAACGACAAGGCCGACTCCAGGAGGATGGCGGATGCGATCATCAGCGAGCCCATCACGACGATCGGGGCGATCGCGTTCGGCAGGATCTGGCTGAAGATGATCCGCGACGTCGATTGGCCGAGCGTGACGGCGGCGAGCACATATTCCCGCGTCTTCAGCGACAGCACTTCGCCCCGCACCAGCCGCGCTACCGGCGGCCAGGATACGAGCCCGATCGTCAGCACGATCGAGCCCAGCGTCGGCTGCAGGATCGCGACCAGCACGATCGCCAGTGCAAAGCTCGGGATGGTCTGGAAGAACTCGGTGAAGCGCATCAGGAGATCGTCGACGATGCCGCCGGCATAGCCCGCGATCGCGCCGAGCGGCACGCCGATCAGGAGCGCCACCAGGGTCGAGACCACGCCGATGGTGAGTGAAACGCTGGCGCCATGAACGAGGCCGGCGGCGATGTCGCGGCCGAGCGTATCGGTGCCGAGCGGAAAGCGCTCCATCGCGAACGGCGCCAGGAACGGCCGCCCGACGACGCGCCAGGGCGATTGCGGATAGAGGTAGGGGCCGATGATCGCAAACGCGAGCAGCACCACGAGCAGCGCGAGCCCGATCACCGCGCCGCGGTTCCGCGCGAAGCGCCTGACGAAGCTCATGCGGCCGCCTCGATGCGCGGATCGACGATCCGATAAAGGATGTCGGTGATGATGTTGAACAGCACCACCATCGCGGAGGAGACGAAGAACACGCCGAGCAGCACGGCATAGTCGCGCTGCACCAGCGCGTCGAACATCAGCCGTCCCATGCCGGGCCAGGCGAACACGGTCTCGGTCAGGACCGCGCCGCCGACCAGTTGGCCGGCCTGCAGGCCCGCGAGCGTCACCACCGGCAGCACGGCGTTGCGCGCGATATGGCGGCGCAGGATCAGGAACGGCGGCAGGCCCTTGGCCCGCGCCGTCTTGATGAAGTCAGCGCCCGATATTTCCAGCATGGATGCGCGCATCATACGGGCATAGAGCGCGGTGAAGAACAGGCCGAGCGTCAGGGCCGGGAGGATCAGATGGGTGCCGATGTCGGCGGCGCGCGCCAAGCCGGTGTAGCCGGCGCCGATGGTCTCGTAGCCGACATTGGGCAGCAATCCGAGCTTGAGCGAGAACACGATCTGGCTCATCAGCGCGATCCAGAACAAAGGCGTGGCGTAGAAGACGAGCGCCAGCGCGGTGATGGCGCTGTCGGACCAGCTCCCGACGCGGCGCGCCGCCAGCATGCCCATGATGACGCCCAGCGTCAGCGAGACCGCGAACGCCGCGCCTGTGAGCAGCAGGGTGGCGGGCAGCCGCTCGAGCACCAGCGTCAGCACCGGCTGCTGCTGGCGGTAGCTAAAGCCGAGATCGAGCGTCGCGTAGTCCTTCAGATAGATCCAGAGTTGATGGGCGAGCGGCTGGTCGAGGCCGAAGCGCTGCCGGAGCTGGCGCAGCAACTCCTCGTCGGCCGCGCCCGACTGGCCGGCGAGCACGGTTACGGGATCGCCGGGCGCGGCATGGATCAGGAAGAAGTTCAGGATCGCGATCGCGAACAGGACCACGCATCCCTTGGCGAGCCGCAAGCCGAGGAACTTCAACAGCTCCGTGTAGCGGCCGAGGGACACCTCAGTTCCTTCGCGCGTCGCGGAACCCATCGTCGACCCCGACCGCCGTCGTCACCAGGTCCTTGATGTCGCAGCGGTAGATAGTCGGGTTTTCCAGCTCGAGCAGCCACAGGATCGGCACGTCGTCGACGATGATCTGCTGCACCTTGGTGTAGAGCCGCTGGCGCTCCTCGTCGGTCGGCGCCACCGCCGCATCCGCAAACAGCTTGTCGACTTCCGGATTGGAATAGCCGGAGATATTGGCGAACGGGTTGCCCTTGACGATGTTGCTGGTGATGTAGTTGCGCGCCACCCCGATCGCGGGATCGCCGAGCTGGTAGACGAAGTTGAAGGCGAGGTCATAGTCCCAGTTCGAGAGCTTCTGGGTCCAGCCCGGCACGTCGGTCGCCTCGATCTCGACGTTGACGCCGGCATCGAGCAGGTTCTGCTTCACGGCTTCCGCCCAGCGGTTCCAGATCTCGCCATAGGGAATGCCGAGCAGCTTCAGCTTCTCGCCCTTGTAGCCGGAGGCCTTGATGAGCTGCTTGGCCTTTTCGGGATCGTAGGAATATTTCGGAACGTCCGACGAATAGAACCGCGTCTTGGACGAGACCGGTCCGGTCGGGACCTTGCCGATGCCGTCCCACACCGTGTTCATGCCGAATTCGCGATCGATCGCGAACATCAGCCCCTGTCGGAACTGCTTGTTGGCGAGAATGCCGCTGCGCATGTTGACCGCGACCCAGGCGGTCGGCGCGAACATCTCCCAGCCCTTGGTGGTCATGCAGGTGTTGGGCAGCTTCGACAGCCGGCCGACGTCGTAGATGTCGACCGCGCCGCCCGGTAGCACGTCGACCTTGCCGGTCTCATAGGCCACCGCGCGGGCGGCTGCGTCCGGAATGATCTCCCAGTAGAGATCGTCGAAATAGGGCTTGTCCTTCAGCCAATACTGCTTGTTCCTGACGAGATGGATGTAGGAGCCCTTCTTCCATTCCTTGAAAGCGTAGGGACCCGTGCCGATCGGGGTGTTGTTGGCGGGGTTGGCACGATAGTCGGTGCCGTCATAGATGTGCTTCGGGATGATCGGCGTCGATGACACTTCGAGCACCAGCGGCAGCGGCGAGAACGGCTGCTTCAGCTCGATCTTCACCGTGAGGTCGTCGACCTTCTCGATCTTGGCGACCTGGTTGTTGACGACCGGCCGCCAGCGCGGAGACACTTCGCGCAGGAACTTGTCGAGCGTGAACACCACATCGTCGGCGGTGAACGGCTTGCCATCGTGCCAGACCACGCCGTCCTGCAGGCGGAAGGTGTAGGTCTTCTTGTCGTCCGAGATCGTCCAGCTCTTGGCGAGCGAGGGCTGCAAATTGAACTTCTCGTCGAAACGCAACAGCGATTCATAGATGTTGCCTGCGACCATGTTGGTCGGCGTGTTCTGGCTCAGCCCCTGCATCAGGATCGGCGGCTCGGGCTGGATGATGACGTGAGCGGCCTTGCCGGCGGGAGCTGGCTGCGCCGCCGCGGGCGCCAGCGCCGCAAGCAGCAACGCAATTGCCATGGTCGAGGTCGATACGCCGTGCCGTAACCGCATCTGGCTTCCCCTTGTCAGGTGTTTCCGTCCCCGGAAGACAAGGCAATCATTTTTGAATAAAATATGCAAGATGCTGACCCCACGTTGTGGCCGGCTTTGCCGGACCAGCGCCGCCGTGGCCTGCGCGCCGGAGCCGCCGCCCGTCGCCGACGCCGGCACGCCTCGCTGCGCTGATGGTTAGCGGAAGGTTGAGGCCGCCCGGCATCCGCCCCCCGGGATGGCCGTCGGCCGCATCCGGTGTGCCGGCCGGCAGGGCCGTCGGACCCCGGCCGGTTTAACCTTTACGCGTCTTTAATGGCCGCAACGTAGGGTCGCGGATGGCGGCTCAGAACGGGCCGCACCGCCTTGAACGGGCGGTCGTACGCGTAGCGTGGAGCTTCCCATGGATATCATGACAAGCGCTGGACTGATCTCCGGCATCATTGTCATTACCACGATGATCCTGATGGGCGGCGACCTGCACATGTTCATCTCCGAACATGCGATGATCATCATCTTCGGCGGTTCGTTGGCCGCCACCATGATCCGCTTCCCCTTGAGCTCGCTGCTGCACGGCCTGCCGCTCGGCGCCAAATTCGCCTTCACCATGAGCCGGCTGTCGGCCCATGACCTCGTCGACGAGCTGGCGCGCATCGCCGAGATCGCCCGCAAGCAGGGGCCGGTCGGCCTGGAAAAGGTCGAGACCGACGAGCCGTTCCTGGCCAAGGGCATCCGCTTCGTCGCCGACGGCTATGACCTCGAATTCATTCGCGACAATCTCGAGCGCGACCGCGACAATTTCCTGATGCATCTCGACGAGGGCAGCAAGATCTACCGCGCCGTCGGCGACTGCGCGCCGGCCTTCGGTATGATCGGCACACTGATCGGCATGGTGCAGATGTTCGCCAACATGACCGATCCGTCCAAGCTCGGCCCGTTCATGGCGACCGCGCTGCTCGCCACCCTGTACGGCGCGCTGGTGGCGAACCTGTTCTGCCTGCCGATCGCCGACAAGCTGCACGGCAAGCTGCTCGACGAGGAAACCAACCGCACGCTGATCATCGACGGCATCCTGATGATCCGCGATTCCAAGAGCCCGACGCTGGTGCGCGAAATGCTGCTGGCCTACCTGCCGGAAAAGCATCGTCACGAGGAGGGCGAGCCGGTCCCGGCCTGACGGCTTCGGTAACGGCGCTGCCAGGAAACGCGCGATGGCCAAGAAGAAACGCGGCGATGCCCATGGCGGCGGTCACGGCTGGTTCGTCACCTTCGCCGACCTGATGGGTCTGATGATGAGCTTCTTCGTGATGCTCGTCGCCTTCTCCAACCAGGACCAGCAGAAGCTGAAGATCGTCGCCGGCTCCATGCGCGAAGCCTTCGGCGTGCAGACCGAGGCGCGCTATTCCGGCATCATCGAATCCGACGGGCTTCCGACCCGGCCGAAGCTGAGAAACGCCGAGCACATCAATCCCGAGGAGGCCTCCAACACGCCGACGCCGAACGAGCAGGAGCGCAGCCGCATCAACGGCGCGCGGCTCAAGGTCGACCGCGAATTCGCGCTCGCCTCCGCATCGCTGCGGCAGGCGCTGCAGGACATGCCGGAGCTGACCGAGATCTCCAAGCACATCATGTTCGAGGAGACCAAGCAGGGCCTCAACCTGGAGATCGTCGATCAGGACGGACGCTCGATGTTTCCCGACGGCTCCAAGGCGCCGTACGATCGCACCCGCCGCCTGATCGAGAAGCTCGCGACCCCGCTGAAGCAGACCCCGCTGAGGGTCTCGATCGTCGGTCATACCGCGGCCGGCTTCGTGCCGACCCGCAGCGACTACGGCCCGTTCGACCTGTCGGCCGACCGCGCTAACTCCGTGCGCCAGATCCTCGAACGGGAAGGGCTGCCGGCCTCCCATATCTTCGCCGTCAGCGGCAAGGCCGATACCCAGCCGCTGTTCCCCGATGATCCCTCGCTGTCAGCCAATCGCCGCGTGACCATCACGCTGATGCGCGAAGATCCGCCGCTGCCGCCGGATCTGAAGCCCTGAAATACCTAAATACCGCCCGCGCAGTGCGCCGGTGCGCCGCAGGGTCCACGGCCTGCCTTCGACCCTTGCCCGATTGACAGGGCGTGCGGAAAACCCTCGATAGCGGGCCGGATCAAATCAAGCGAGCGCGTGTTTTCCCAGCCCATGGCTGTCAGTGTTCCATCGACCGAGGCCGGCGAGCAACCGGCCATAGCCGGCTTCTGGACGCTGGCGCTCGGCAGCATCGGCGTCGTCTTCGGCGACATCGGTACCTCGCCGCTCTACGCCTTTCGCGAGGCGGTCTCGGGTGCGGCCCAGGGCCAGCCGGCGAGCCGCGTCATCGTGCTTGGCGTGCTCAGCCTGATCCTGTGGGCGCTGCTGATCGTGGTGACCGCCAAATACGTCCTTCTGCTGCTGCGGGCCGACAATAACGGGGAGGGCGGCACGCTCTCGCTGATGGCGCTGGGCCAGCGCGCGCTTGGCCGGCGGAGCTGGCCGCTGCTCGCGCTCGGCGTGGTCGGCGCGTCGATGTTCATCGGCGATTCCATGATCACGCCGGCGATCTCGGTGCTGTCGGCGGTCGAGGGGTTGAAGCTCGCGACGCCCGCCCTGGAGCACTACGTGGTGCCGCTCACGGTGCTGATCCTGGTCGTGCTGTTTGCCTTCCAGAGCAGGGGAACCGCCCGCGTCGCCTCCGCCTTCGGTCCGGTCATGATCGTCTGGTTCGGCACCATCGCCGCCATGGGGATCGTCAACATCTGCGATGATCCCTCGGTGCTCACCGCGATCAATCCCTATTATGGGGTGCAATTCCTGCTGTCCCACGGCACGATCGGCCTGGTGACGCTGGGCGCGGTCTTTCTCGCGGTGACCGGCGGGGAGGCGCTCTACGCCGATCTCGGCCATTTCGGCCGCAAGCCGATCCAGGCGGCGTGGCTCTATTTCGTGCTGCCGGCGCTGCTGATCAATTATTTCGGCCAGGGCGCGCTGGTGCTGTCGGATCCGACCACGATCGAGAACTCGTTCTACCGGATGGTTCCCGAGGTGCTGCTGCTGCCGCTGGTTGCGCTGGCGACGGCTGCAACCGTGATCGCGAGCCAGGCGGTGATCACCGGTGCCTATTCGCTGACCCGCCAAGCCGTGCAGCTTGGGCTCCTGCCGCGGTTCGAGGTCCGCTACACCTCGGAAACGCATGCCGGGCAGATCTATCTGCCGCGCGTCAACCGGCTGCTGCTGATCGGCGTGCTGCTGCTCGTCCTGTTGTTCCGCACCTCGAGCGGCCTTGCCTCGGCCTATGGCATCGCGGTGTCCACCACCATGGTCGCCGACGGCATCATGGGTTTCGTGGTGATCTGGAAATTGTGGAACTGGCGCGCGGCGACCGCGGCGGCGTTGATCCTGCCCTTCGTCGTCGTCGACACCACCTTCTTCAGCGCCAATCTGCTGAAACTGTTCGAGGGCGCATGGGTGCCACTTCTGTTCGGCGTCGCCATGGCGGTCACGATCTGGACCTGGCGTCGCGGCAGCGCGATGCTGATCGCCAAGACGCGGCGCATCGAGGTGCCGCTCGCCGACCTGCTCAAGAGCCTGGAAAAGCGCCCGCCGCACATTGTGAAGGGCACCGCGGTGTTCCTCACCAGCGATCCGAGCTTCGTGCCGACCGCGCTGCTGCACAACCTCAAGCACAACAAGGTGCTGCACGAGCATAATGTGATCCTGACCATCGAAACCGCGCCGACGCCGCGGGTCGACGTATCGGAGCGGGTGCGGATGGAGAGCGTCAGCGAGCGGTTTGCCACCGTGCGCCTGCGCTTCGGCTTCATGGAATCGCCCAACGTGCCCAAGGCGCTCGCGGTCGCGCGCAAGCTCGGCTGGCAGTTCGACATCATGTCGACGTCGTTCTTCGTCTCGCGGCGCTCGCTGAAGCCTGCGGCGCAGTCGGGCATGCCGCGCTGGCAGGACCATCTGTTCATCGCGCTGACCCGCTCGGCCAATGATGCGACCGACTATTTCCAGATTCCGACCGGCCGGGTCGTGGAAGTCGGCACGCAGGTGACGATTTGACGTCGGCAATGGGTCGAAGCGGCTCAAATTTCATGCGTTTTTTGCATGGAGCCGGCCCAAATTTGGCTTGGCTATGCGCCTGCCGCAGGTCTATAAGCCGCCTCGCTTGCCGCGTGCCCTGATTTATTCGAGGCCTTAAGCTTTTCCAATGAACCCTGAAGTTGCAGCTACCGCCCCGGAAACGGCGGCGGTCAACGGACATGGCGACACCCATTCCACGGCCGGTTTTGGTGCCCTGACGCTCGGCAGCATCGGCGTCGTCTATGGGGATATCGGCACCAGCCCGCTCTACGCCCTGCGCGAAGCGGTGGTTGCCGCGAGCGCCGGCGGTACCGCGACCCCGCAGGCCGTGCTCGGCGTGATCTCGCTGATCCTGTGGGCGCTGATCATCGTGGTGACGCTGAAATATGTCGTCATCCTGCTGCGGGCCGACAACAACGGGGAGGGTGGGACGCTGGCGCTGATGGCGCTGGCGCAGCGCGGCGTCACCAAGGCGGCCGGCACCCTCGTCCTGCTCGGCATTATCAGTGCCGCCCTGTTTTTCGGCGATGCCGTGATCACGCCGGCGCTGTCGGTGTTGTCGGCGATCGAAGGTATCAAGCTGCTGACGCCGGCCTTCGAACCCTATATCGTGCCGATCACGGTGGTGATCCTGCTCGCGCTGTTTGCCGTGCAATCGCGCGGCACCGCGCGTGTCGCCTCGTTCTTCGGCCCGATCATGCTGGTCTGGTTCCTGGTCATCGGGCTCGCCGCGTTTCCGGCGATTGCGCAGCGGCCGGAAGTGTTGCTCGCCTTCAATCCGCTCTACGCCGTGTCGTTCATGGTTCATCACGGCATCATCGGTTTCATCACGCTCGGCGCGGTGTTTCTCGCCGTCACCGGCGCCGAGGCGCTCTATGCCGATCTCGGCCATTTCGGCAAGAAGCCGATCCAGACCGCCTGGCTCGTCATCGTGCTGCCGGCGCTCGCGCTGAACTATCTCGGCCAGGGCGCGCTCGTCATCGCCGATCCCAAGGTCGTCGAAAACCCGACCTTCCTGCCGTTCTTCCTGATGTTTCCCGATTGGGCGCGCTTGCCGATGGTTCTGCTCGCGGCGGTCGCCACTGTGATCGCGAGCCAGGCCGTAATCACGGGCGCCTATTCGCTGACGCGCCAGGCGATCCAGCTTGGGCTTATGCCGCGCTTCGAGATCCGCCACACCTCGGAGGCGCATTCCGGCCAGATCTACATCCCGCGCATCAACGCGCTGCTGCTGGTCGCTGTGATGCTGCTGGTGCTGATGTTCCGCTCCTCCAGCGCGCTCGCCTCCGCCTATGGCATCTCCGTCACCGGTACCATGGTCGTCACCGCCATGATGGGCTTTGTCGTGTTCTGGAAGGTCTGGCGCTGGACGCCGATCGCGGCCGCCGCGCTGATCGCGCCGTTCCTGTTCCTCGATTTCACCTTCCTCGCGGCGAACCTGCTGAAGGTCTTTGAGGGCGGCTGGGTGCCGCTTGCGCTCGGCTCGCTGGTCATGCTGGTGATGTATACCTGGCGGCGCGGCAGCCGGCTGCTGTTCGAGAAGTCGCGCAAGCTGGAATTCCCGCTCGCCGACCTCGTGGCGATGCTGGAGAAGCGCCCGCCGCAGCGGGTCTCGGGGACGGCGGTGTTCCTGACCAGCGATCCCGCGAGCGCGCCGACTGCGCTGATGCATAGTCTGAAACACTACAAAGTGCTGCACGAGAAGAATGTCATTCTCACCATCGAGACTGCGCCGACGCCGCGCATCGACCCGAGCGAGCGGGTGCGGCTGGAACCGATCAGCGCCACCTTCTCCAAGGTGACGCTGCGCTTCGGCTTCATGGAATCGCCCAACGTGCCGCGGGCGCTCGCGATCGCGCGCAAGCTCGGCTGGCAGTTCGACATCATGTCGACCTCGTTCTTCCTGTCGCGCCGCGCGCTGAAGCCGGCCGCCCATTCCGGGATGCCGCGCTGGCAGGATCACCTGTTCATCGCGCTGAGCCGCACCGCCAACGACGCCACCGACTATTTCCAGATCCCGAGCGGGCGGGTGGTCGAGGTCGGCACGCAGGTGACGGTCTAGGCGAGCGCGCTCCGCCAAGGCCGCGGCAACGCTTGATTTTCCGCGCGCGAGGGGCGAGGTTGGCGGCCGGCTGTGGCGCGATCGTCGCGCAGGATTGAGCATGATCGGAGGTTTTCCGTGGCGGACCACAAGGTGCATGATCTGACGCCGCAGGAGGTGTCCAGGGGGATCGCGGAGGGTCGCTATCTCCTGGTCGATGTCCGCGAGCCCAACGAGGTCGCGGTGGAAGCCTATCCCGACGGCGTCGTCGTGCCGCTGTCGACCTTCGACCCCGGCGAGATTCCCGATCCGGGCAGCAAGCAGGTCGTGTTCGCCTGCCGCTCGGGAAAGCGCTCGGTGACGGCCTCGCTCGCGGCGCAGGCAGCCGGCCTGCCTTACGACAGGCATCTCGCCGGCGGCATCATCGGCTGGAAGGCTGCGGGGCTGCCGACCCGGACCGGCGGCTGACGCGCATCATGATCTCCACGAACAAGGTCTTTGCGGATCTTCCCGTCACGATCTTCGAGGTGATGTCGCAGCTCGCGCGCGACAACGACGCGATCAATCTCGGCCAGGGCTTTCCCGACGATCCGGGCCCGGAGGATATCCGCCGCGCCGCGGCCGATGCATCGGTCAACGGCTACAACCAGTATCCGTCGATGATGGGCATCCCGGAACTGCGCCAGGCGATCGCGACCCATTACGGTCACTGGCATGGGCTCAAGCTCGATCCGATGACGGAAGTCATGGTGACCTCCGGCGGCACCGAGGCGCTGACAAGTGCGATCCTCGCGGTGGTCGAGCCCGGCGACGAAGTGATCGTGTTCCAGCCGGTCTATGATTCCTATCTGCCGATCATCCGGCAGGCCGGCGGCATTCCGCGACTGCTGCGGCTCGAGCCGCCGCATTGGCGGCTGTCCGAGGAGATGCTCAAGAGCGCCTTCAATCCCAAGACCAAGGCGGTGCTGTTCAACAACCCGCTCAACCCGGCGGCCGTGGTCTATCCGCGCGAGGACCTCGAGCTGCTCGCGCGCTTCTGCCAGGAGTTCGACAGCGTCGCGATCTGCGATGAGGTCTGGGAGCACGTGATCTTCGACGGGCACGAGCACATCCCGCTGATCACCATTCCCGGCATGCGCGACCGCACCATCAAGGTCGGCTCCGCCGGCAAGATCTTCTCGCTCACGGGCTGGAAGGTCGGCTTCGTCTGCGCCGCGCCGCCCTTGCTGCGCGTCGCCGCCAAGGTGCACCAGTTCCTCACCTTCACCACGGCGCCGAACCTGCAGGCGGCGGTGGCCTATGGGCTCGCCAAGCCGGACCAGTATTTCCTGGACATGCGCCAGGAACTCGCCAGAAGCCGGGACCGCCTTACCAAGGGGCTCGAGAGCATCGGCTTTCCGGTGCTGAAATCGCAGGGCACTTATTTCCTCACGGTCGATCTGTCGCCGCTCGGCCTCAACGAGACCGACGAGGCGTTCTGCCGGCGCATCGTGACCGACTACAAGGTCGCCGCGATCCCGGTGTCGGCATTCTATGAAAAGGACGCCGTCACCTCGGTGGTGCGGTTCTGCTTCGCCAAGAAGGATGCGACGATCGACACCGCGCTGGAGCGGCTCTCGGACGCGGTGCATCGCCGGCGAAAGGCGGGTTGACGATGCGCCTCAGACTGCTTGCTGCCGGAGCGGCCGTGCTGGCGCTGGCATCGATGCCGGCGCGCGCGCAGGAGCGCGTCGTCAATTTCTACAACTGGTCGAACTATATGGCGCCGGACGTCCTGGAGAATTTCACCAGGGAGACCGGCATCAAGGTCGTCTACGACACATTCGACGCCAACGAGACGCTGGAGACGCGGCTGCTCGCCGGCAAGTCCGGCTACGACGTCGTGGTGCCCACCGCCTATTTCCTGCAGCGCCAGATCCAGGCCAAGGTGTTCCAGAAGCTCGACAAGTCGAAGCTGCCGAACCTTGCCAACGCCTGGCCGGTGGTGACCGAGCGCCTTGCGACCTACGATCCCGGCAACCTCTACGCCGCGAACTACATGTGGGGCACGACCGGCATCGGCTTCAACGTGAAGGCGGTCGAGAAAATCCTCGGACCCGGCGCCAAGATCGATAGCTGGGACATCGTCTTCAAGCCGGAGAACCTCGCGAAGTTCAGGGATTGCGGCGTCCACATGCTGGATTCCGCCGATGACATCTTTCCCGCGGCGCTGAACTATCTCGGTCTCGACCCGAACTCGACCAAGCAGGCGGATCTGGAGAAAGCGGCCGACCTCGTGCTCAAGGTCAGGCCGTCGGTGCGCAAGTTTCATTCCTCGGAATATCTGAGTGCGCTGGCGACCGGCGAAATCTGCCTCGTGGTCGGCTGGTCCGGTGACATCATGCAGGCGCGCAGCCGCGCGGCGGAAGCCAAGAACGGCGTCGAGATCGGCTATGCGATCCCGAAGGAGGGCGCGCAGATGTTCTTCGACAACCTCGCGATCCCCGCGGACGCGAAGAACGTGGCGGAAGCCTACGAGCTCATCAACTACCTCTACCGGCCCGAAGTCGCCGCCAAGAATTCCGACTTCCTGTCCTATGCCAACGGCAATCTGGCAAGCCAGAAGCTGATCGACCCGAAAATCCTCGGCGACAAGAACATCTATCCGGACGAGGCGACGCTCGCAAAGCTGTTCGTGATCACCGCGCGCGATCCGGCGACCCAGCGGGTCATCAACCGGCTGTGGACGCGGGTGAAGACGGGGCGGTAACGCAGTCATTCCGGCGCGATGCTAATGCACCATCCCGGAATGACCGCGCAATCTACCGCCATCGCCGGTGCAGCCAGAGCCATTGCTCCGGATATTCGCGGATCCAGCCCTCGACCACCGAGGTGATTGCCTGCGTGGTGCCCTGTACGTCGATCTCGCCCTTGTCGTTGCGCACGGGCGCGACCTCCTCGGACAATTCGGCGCGGAAGCGGTGGCCGGGCAGGCGGATGATGCGCACGCCGTGAACGGGACATTCGATCTGCCTGAGCAGCCGCGCCAGCATCGGGTTGGCGCGGGTCTTGCGGCCGAAGAAGGTGACCTCGACGCCGCCGGTCAGATACTGATCGACCAGCATGGCGACGTGCTGGCCCTTCTGCAGGGCCTCCGCAAGCCGCAGCGGCGCGTCGCGCCCGGCCGGGATCAGCGTGCCCATCTTCACCTGGCGGATTTCCTCGATGATACGGTCGGCGCTCGCGCTGTTGGGGCGGCGATAGAGGATTGCTGCGTCGAGCCCGTGGGCGACCGCCGCAAGCGCCGGCAATTCCCAATTGCCGAGGTGGCTCGCGAAGATCAGCGCCGGCTTGCCGTCGTCGCGCAGGCGATCGAACAGCGCCTTGCTGCGCGCCGAAAACTCGACATTGCTCGGCTTTTCCGGATGCTCGAGGTCGTAGTCCCAGATGCGGTCGAGATGGGCGAACTCGGCGCCGACGCGGCCGAGATTGTCCCAGACCCCGGCCAGGATGGCCTCGATCTCCTGCGGCGATTTCTCCGGGAAGGCGGCCGCAAGATTGCTGCGCCCGATCTCGTTCTCGCGCAGCCGCGCACCGATCAGCCGCGAGATGCGTCCGAACGCATTGGCGGTCCTGGTCGGGTCGAAATAGCGCGTCGTGCGCAGCAGCGCGACTGTGACGGTGCCGACCGCGGCCTCCGCAATCGGCTTGGCCGCGCGGCGCGCGCGCGCCTTGGTTCGGGCAAGCAGCGGGTGCATCGAGGAGGCGGCGCGGTCGGCTTACGCCGGCTCGCGCGTCAGGATCAGCGAGGCGTTCTGGCCGCCGAAGCCGAACGAGTTCGACATCACGGCGGTGACCTTGGCGTCGCGGGCCTTGTTGCCGACCACGTCGAAGGGGATCGCCGGATCCGGGTTGTCGTAGTTGATGGTCGGCGGGATGCGCTGGTGCTCCAGCGTGAGCAGCGAGAAAACCGCCTCAACCGCGCCGGCGGCCGAGATGGTGTGGCCGACCATCGACTTGTTTGACGACACTGGAATCTTGTTGGCGTGCTCGCCGAACACGGCCGAGGTCGCCAGGTATTCCATCTTGTCGTTCTCCGGCGTCGCGGTGCCGTGAGCGTTGATGTGGTCGATCTGCTCCGCCTCCATGCCGGCGTCGGCGAGCGTCTTCTTGATGCAGCCGATGATCGGCTTGCCGTCGGGGCTGGAGCGGGTGCGGTGGAAGGAGTCGGTGAGCTCGCCACAGCCGGCCACGACGCCGAGGATCTGCGCGCCGCGGGCGCTGGCGGCCTCATAGCTTTCCAGCACCAGCGCGCCGGCACCCTCGGCCATCACGAAACCGTCGCGGTTCTTGGAAAACGGCTTTGAGGCGGCCTGCGGCGGATCGTTCTGGGTCGACAGCGCCGACAGGAGCGAAAACCGCACCATCGCTTCCGGATTGACGGATGCCTCGGTGCCGACGCACAGCGCGGCATCGGTCTCGCCGCGGCGGATCGCCTCGACGCCGAGCTGGATCGCGGTCGCGCCGGAGGCGCAGGCCGTCGAGAGCGAGATCGGCGAGCCCTTGGTACCGAACTTCTCGGCCAGGAAATCGGCGACCGAGCCGAACAGGAAACGGCGGTGAAGGTGGGTGTAGGCGCCGCCGCCGCAGGCGCGCAGCAGATCGTCGTAATTGGGATCGAGTTTGCCGGTGGCGCGGCCAAGCTCGAGCCGCTGCGGCCATTCGAGCTCGACGGGGGCGACCGCCAGGAACAGCGGCCCCGGGAAGTCGCCCTTGGTTCCGATGCCGGACTGGGCCAGGGCCTCGTCGACCGCCATCTCGCCCAGGCGCTCGGTCAGGCCGACCGAGCAGAATGGCTCAACCGGAACGAAGTCGATGGCGCCGGCCATGGTCGTCTTCAGGCCGTCGATCGGGAAGCGGGTGACGGTGCGGATGCCGGACTCGCCCGCGGTCAGCTTGGCCCAATTGTCGGCTCTCCCGGCGCCGAGCGAGGTCACAATGCCCATGCCGGTCACGACCACGATCGGCCGCCCGAACTTGTCGCGTGGTGCTGCCATGTCTTTATCCCCGCCAATCAGCGTGGTCGGTGGTCGCCTAGACCGCCTCGACCAGCGCCATGCCTTCGCCGCGCCAATGACCCGTCCCAATGACCACAATCTGGGACGGCGTGCCGGACATTTCAATCTCGACGCCGGCAGTATCGTTCGCCGGATACAGCGCCCCGCGCGAGAGCGCGAGGGCGGCCAGGCCGATGCCGAGCGCGAACTGCGCTTCCATGGTGTGGCCGAACGAGGTTCCGGTGGCGCGCACGGCGTGGCGGCGATGACCTGCGAGGAAGGCACGCTCTTCCGAGGTGGCCGGTTCGGCGCCGGTCGCGCCGGTGATGATCGCCGCGCTGTCGTCAAGGCTGCCGAGCTTCGACCAGAGCTTTTCCAGCGACGCCTTGAGCTCGCCCTCCTGCTTGCGCCGGCTGTAGTCGGCGACGACCGTGGTGAGGCGGGCGAACGGTTTGGCGCCGCGCGCCTCTGCATGGGCGCGGGATTCGATCACCAGGAAGGCGCCCGCCGAGCCGAGGGCAAAGCCGGGGTGCTGCCGGCGCGCCCAGACCGGTGCGAAACGCTCCTTCAGGCTGAAATCGCCGAACTCGTAGAGCATCTGCATGTCCTTGCGCTCGCCATTATGCGAGCCGCCGATCAGCGCGATGTCGCTCTGGCCGGCTGCGATGCGCGCAACGGCGATCCGTGCGGCGTCCATGCCGGCGAGTTCCTCGCCCATGAAGGTGCGCGACGTGCCGCATACGCCGTGCACGATCGCGATGTTGCCGGCCAAAAGGTTGGAAAGCTGCGCCAGGAACAGCGTCGGGCGCAGGTCGCTCATCAGGCGCTCGTTCAGGAGGCCCGGTGCGGCGTTGCCCTGGGCCTGGGCGGCAAGGATACCGGCATCGACCGCCAGGTCGCGCTCGCCGCCGCCGGCGGCGACGATCATGTCCATCCGTCCCAGGATGTCCTTGTTGCCCTTGACGCCTGCGGAATCCAGCGCGAGGCCGGCGGCATAGGTGCCGATGCGCTGCCAGGCTTCCATCTGGCGCTGATCGCCCTTCTTCGGGATCTGCGCGTCCAGGCTGACCTGCACCCAGGGATGGACGACATAGGGCGCGAAGGTCTTCTCGTCGACATTGACGCGACGGGCATTGAGCGCTTCCCAGTTCGCATCCAGCCCCTCGCCAAGCGAGGTGGCAAGGCCGATTCCGGTGATCCAGACTTCGGCCGCTTGCGCCTTGGTGGGGGCTGCGTCGGTCATCGCTGAAGCGCCTGCTGCGGGAAGCCGATGCGCTTGGCCATGGCGTCCATGTGTCCGCGCATGTCGGCGTTGGGGAAGGGGATGTGGCTGAACATGATGGTCGCGTTGCACCTCAGCTTGCCGCCGACCTTCACCTTGGCTTCGGTGATCGCATAGCCGGAGCCCTCGTGCAGGACGTGGGCCTCGATCGTCAGCACTTCGCCCGGGGTGACGAAGCCGCGCATCTTGGCTTCCTTGACCGCAGCCAGGAACGGCATCCGCTCGAACTTCATCAGCCCGAGCAGCAGCCAGCCCGAGGCCTGCGCCATCGACTCGATGAGCAGCACGCCGGGCATCAGCGGGTGACCAGGGAAATGCCCCTCGAAGATCGTGCTCGTCGTCGGAACCTGTGCCTCGACCGTGATGCGCTTCTCTTCCGTGTTGAGGTCGAGAATGCGGTCGATCAGCTGAAAATAGTCAAGCTGCATGGTGAGGGGCGATTAGGCGCCCGCGCTCTTGGCCGCGACCAGCTCGTCGATGCGCGCGCAGAGATTCTTCAGGACGAAATATTGCTCGGTGGTCGCCTTGCCGTCGTTGACTTCCTGGGTCCATTTTTCCAGCGGCAGCTTGATACCGAACGCCTTGTCGATGGCGAACGCGATGTCGAGAAAATCAAGGCTGTCGATGCCCAGATCGTCGATGGCGTGGCTATCCGGTGTGATCGTGTCGCGCGGGATGTCGCAGGTTTCGGCGATGATCTTGGCGACCTGATCGAAAGTTGAGGACATCACACTAAGCCTTTGATTTATTGAGATAAGTCCCAAGGGCGGGACGGCAGGCGGGAAACGCGCCCGAAAAACCATCCAGGCCCACCGTCCAGAGTCGGATGCCCGTATATCGGAGGGAGGGCCTGAGTTCAATGGAGGCGGACCGGCCGGGTCCTGCCCGCCGGGCGGCCCGGACCGGATTCTCAGAAGGGTTGTGTGGAAATGCGGACGCAATCGCGCCGCCCCATCAGCACGCAGTCCTGGGTCCGGCGCAGATCGGCGATGCTGATCACGAGCCAGATACCGATTGCCGTCAACGCCACGGTGAAGGCGAGGCCTGCGATGTTGCCGAGCATGCGCTGACGGAAATCGTCGGGTGCCTCGCGCGGACGCTCATAGCGCGACAGGTCGAGCGGTTCGAGCTTGTTGTCGGGCTTGGGTGGGGCGAGGCCGTCGGGGCGCCGGAGCAGCGGCGATTGCTGGCGCGGCCGGAACTGGAGCACGCGATGCTCCTCATCCGTCGCAATGGGCCGCTGGGTTTTCACGGAAGGCCGGCTCCGAAACTTCACTTATAAATGTAGCATGCGAGCCGCGCTTCACATCAAGAATCTTCAACTCTGGGGAGAGAAGTCCTCGGCCTCGAACGTGTCGTGGAACCGGCTGTAGTCGAACAGCAGCCGCCCGTCTTCGGCGGTGCCGAGAATGTCCGCATAGCGATGGCCGAACCGAATCTCCACATGGTCGTAGGCTTTGCGCGCGGACAGCGTTTGCGCTGCAACAATGTCATAGCCGTCGATCTGGACCACGAGCGAAAGGCCGTTGGCGGCGAAATCTTCGGGCGTAAGACCGTAAAGCGGGCTCTGCTCGTCGATGACGTGATAGAGCGTCCAGCTCAACGCCAGTGCCGGGCTTTCGCTTCGCAGCAGCGGCAGCTCGTCAAACCGCCTGATCGACTGGCCTTCCTTGCTCACCACGTTCTTGAACAGCCAGAGCTTGGCGGTGGCATTGCTGATGATGTTGCTCCGTTCGTTGGCGATACGGATCATCAGCGTCGGCCTCCCCTCATGCGTCGAAATCACGGGATTGTTCGCGAACAGCAGCCGCGCCCGCGGCCGCGAAAACCGGGCGAAGATCAGCCCGGTCATCAGCGACATCGAGAAGATGCCGGTGAACAGCTCGATCGCCGCGATGAAGTGGCCGTAATGGGTCTGTGGATGCATGTCGCCGTAACCGGCGGTCGAAAGCGTCTCGATGCTGAAATAGAGGTAGTCGATATAGGCGCCGTCCGGCACGTTGGCGATCGGCTGATCGCCGATCCAGTAAAGCGTCGCGAACACCGCATTGAAGACGATGAAGACCAGCGCCGCGCCGGCGATGAAGGAAGGCCACGACGCCGTCATGCAGCGGTGGCTGATATCGGCCCAAAAGCTCAAGTGCAGGCCTTCGGTGACGATCTCGCGGCTGCCCAGCCGCACGACCCGCCGCGAAGCCCGCTCGTTGTGATGCCAGGTCATCGTTTTTCAGTCTCGCAAGGCATTTTCCAGTGGTCGGCAAACGTCAAAATCCGCTCCTCGCGGTCCGATTTCCAACATGCGCTCCCCATTTCGGGAGGCTCGTTTGCGAATGCTGGAATCAAAGGACCACTCGCAAGCCATTGATGCTAGTGAAGCTTTGGATTTGACGTTTGCGCAAGGGAATCGTGGCGAGCCGGCGGCGAACGTCAAATCCGCTCCACTAGCCTTCGCCATCATGTCATAATCGCCCGCGTTTCAGGGCACGTTTTTGTTAAAATTGAAACGAGGTTTTCAACATGGCCAACGTGCGCGAGCCCAAGGTCCATCCGGTGTCGATCCTCTCGCTCCGCCCGACGCAGATGACGGTCGGAATGCGGGAGGTCAAGGAAAAGCGCCAGCGCTGGCGCGAGCAGAAGGCGCAGAAGCAGTCCGAGATGCTCGGCAAGCACATGATCCCGGTCGTGGTCGGACCGAGCCAGCGCTATTACGTGGTCGACCACCATCATCTCGCGAGGGCGCTGCACGAGGAGGGCGTCAAGGACGTGCTCGTCACGCCGATCGGCGATCTCAGGATGGTCGAGCGCGACGCCTTCTGGGGCGTGATGGACAACAAGCGCTGGGTCTATCCCTACGACGCCAAGGGCGAGCGTCGGCATTTCAAGGACCTGCCGAAATCAATTGCCGATCTCAAGGACGATCCGTTCCGCAGTCTCGCCGGCGAGCTGCGTCGCTCCGGAGGATTTGCCAAGGACACCACGCCGTTCAGCGAATTCCTCTGGGCCGACTTCCTGCGGCGGAAGATGTCGCGCAAGCTGGTGGAGCAGGATTTCGACAAGGCGATGGAGAAGGCGCAGGCGGCGGCCAAGAGCCATGACGCGATCTATCTTCCCGGCTGGTGCGGGCCGGCCGGCGACGATTAGGCGCTGACGCTCACTTCGGCACGCGCCCGAGCAGATAGAACTCGTCGTTCGGACGCATGCCGGTGACGTTGGCCATCCGGTTCGACAGCGCGAAGAACGAGGCGATCGCGGCGATGTCCCAGATGTCGTCGTTGGAAAATCCGTGCGCATCGAGCGCGGCGAAATCGGCTTCCGACACCTTCTGCGCTTCGGTCGCGACCTTCATCGCGAAATCGAGCATCGCGCGCTGGCGCGGCGTGATGTCGGCCTTGCGGTAGTTGACCGCGATCTGGTCGGCGATCAGGGGATTCTTGGCGCGGATGCGCAGGATCGCGCCGTGCGCGATCACGCAATACTGGCACTGGTTGGCGCCCGAGGTCGCGACCACGATCATCTCGCGCTCGGCCTTGGTGAGGCCGCCTTCCTTGTCCATCAGCGCGTCGTGATAGGCGAAGAAGGCGCGGAATTCGTCGGGCCGGTAGGCGAGCGTCAGAAACACGTTCGGGATGAAGCCCGATTTTTCCTGCACCGCCATCAGGCGCGTGCGGATGTCTTCCGGCAGCTTGTCGAGGGCGGGAACGGGAAAGCGATTGGCGGCGGCTTGCGTCATGACATGGTTCCGGCTGATCGTTTGCGAAAACCATAGTCGATGAGGCGGCCGGCGCAAGGCGGATGCGCCGGCGCCTGCGCTAGCGCAGCGGCTTCTTCAGGAGCGAGAAGCGGTCGGGATCGAGCCCCATCGAGGGCTGCAGCATCGGCGCCTCCACCGGGCGCGGTTCGCTCGGGCGCACCGTCTGCCGATCGCCGAGTGATGGATCGTTTGGCACGTCGCGCTGCGAGGTGGCGCCGCGCCAGCGCTCGAGCACCGCGGCGACGAAATGCAAGTCGTGGCCGGCGGCAACCGACGGCATGGTCTTGATTGCCGCCTCGCTGCGCGGCAGCTGATGCGGCGGCACCTCCTTGAAGCGCAGCCGGGTCGGTAGCGCCACGCCTTCGCCGAAGGCGAGCACTTCACGCGTGCCGAGCGAAGGCACAAAGGACAAGAGGTTCGCCGCAGCGTCAGAGACCGCCGAGCGCAGCAGCGCCTGGTCGCGGTCGTTGGCGAGCCGCATCGTGAACAGCGTGTTGCACTGGGAGATGATGGTGGCGTCGAGCTCGGCAGGGCGCTGGGTGACGAGGCCGAGATAGACGCCGTATTTGCGGCCTTCCTTGGCGATGCGCGACACCGCCTTGCGGGTCGGGCCGAAACCGATGCTGCGGTCGGCGGAGGCATAGCGGTGCGCCTCTTCGCAGACGAACAGCAGCGGCGAGACGCCGTCGCTCCAGAGCCCGAAATCGAACGCCATGCGGCACAGCACCGAGACGACGGAATCAACCACTTCCGCCGGGAAGCCGGCGAGCTGCATGATGGTCATCGGCCGGCCCTGCGCCGGCAGGCGGAACAGGTAGCTGATCACTTCCGCCATGGTGTCGCCGCCGACATTGGCGTTGTCGAACATGAAGGCGTAGCGCGGATCGTTGCGCACGGTCTCGATGCGCGAGATCAGCTTGTGATAGATGATGCGCGACGAACGGTTCTCCAGTTTTCCCATCCGTTCGTCGATCAGCGAAATCAGGTCGACCAGGCGGTAGGGCACCGGCGTGTCGACGGTGTAGCCGACCGCCCGCGGGTCGGCGCGCTTCAATCCGATGCGGTCGGAGTGCTGGTACTGGGTATAGACGCCCTTGGCGAGCGGGATCACCTCGGCGAGGATGTCGAGCTCGTCGGGCACGCCGGGCCGCCCGCCAAACAGCACGTCGACGATTTCCTCGAAGTTGAACAGCCAGAACGGCAGGCGCAGGTTGCGCGGGTTGAGCACCTGCGCGCGCTCGCCGAAGCAGCGGCCATATTCGTTGTGGACGTCGAGCAGGAAGATGCGCAGGTTCGGCCGCGACTTCAGGATTTCGTTGAGCAGCAGCGAGACGCCGGTCGATTTGCCGACGCCGGTCGAGCCGAGCACCGCGAAATGCTTGGACAGCATTTCCTCGACGTCGACATAGGCGATGACGGAAGGGTCTTGCTGCAGGGTGCCGACATTGATCTGGTCGGAGCCGCTCGGCGCATAGACCGTGCGCAACTCCTGGTTGTTGATGAGGTCGACAGGGTCGCCGATGGTAGGATAGTGGGTGACGCCGCGCTGGAATTTCGGGCGCTCGCCGCCGAGGATTTCGCCGAGCAGGTCGACGCCGGCGGTGGCGATGTAGTCCGCGGAACTGGGCACCTGTTCGCAGGAGACGTCGGTGATCATCGCGACGATGATCGAGTTCGGGCAGCGGATGCTGACGAAACGGCCGACCGTGGCGCGTATTTCCGGGATCGTCATCTTGCTGGTCGAAAGCAGGCCGACCCGGGCGAGCGATCCGCGAACCGAAATTACACGTCCTAAAGATGTCACGGTCGTGGTATCCAAAGCATTCGAAATGGCGTCGGCAACCACTATGCGGTTCGTCCTTGCACAAACAGTTAAGCCTCCGCGGTGGCGGGCCATTCAAATCCGACGCATTCTGTGAGCCGGACAGCATGCCCGCATCACACCACCCGGTCGATGCACTGGAAACATCGGGAAATCGGGGGTTTTGCGCATCGTGTTGGTTGCTGTGGACGGTCCTCGGCTTAACCTTCGATTTACCAAGCTGAAAAGCGGCCATTGCCCTCGGCGCGGCATGCCGATGCCGTCCCGAAGTCGATCTTGATCAGGGTTACCGTCACAAATTGATCTCAGCTATCCCTGTACGATCGTTCTCGACGGGAGAGGGGACGGATATGCGCGCCTTGACGATCGCCTTGCTTCTGATGGTGTTGGTGCCATCCCCCGCAGGTGCGCAGCAGCCCAAGCTCGAAATGCATCGCGCCGGCGTCAGCGTCGGCGACGGCTCGGGTTGGTACCTTGGAGAATCCACCAAGGGCTCGTTCTCCGTGCGGCTGCCGGTGCCGTTCCACGATTTCACGATCCACGATTCCGCTACTGGAGCTGCGACGCATGTCGTCGGCGGCAAGAGCCCGGAGGGCGTGAAGTTTGCGGCCGTCGAGGCTCTGTTGAGCGCTGCGACGGCGCGGCTCGACGACATCCCGAAATCCTTTGCGTCCAATCCGTCGAACAGGGTGTCCGACATCGTCCGCGGACCCCTTGATGGCAGCGACATGCTTTCGTTTGCCGTCGAGGGTCCAAATACGGGAGGCTATTTCCGCTACGTCCGGACCAAAGAGCGCATGTACATGCTCTCTATCGAGTATCCGAAGGCTTATCGTGAGCTCGCGGCTGCCAACAAGGACAAGTTCTTTGCCTCCTTCGAACTCAAGCGAAGATAGTCCTGCTCCGGCAGAGACCGGCGTGGTGCCGGATTGGGCCGCCTGGAGCAGGCAAGCCGTTCGCCTCATGCAGAAACGCAACGAGGCATGGTTGCGCGATTATGGGCTGCGCGACTGCCGGTATGACTGTTCGCTCGAGGATGCACGGCTGATCTTCGCCACCGACAGCGGCACGGTCAGCGCGGACATCCGCGTGATCGGCTCGGCCTCGTTGTCCGGGGGGACGTTCCTGTGGTCCTGGGCCAATGAGACGATCCCACCACAGGCCCGGCGCGGACTGGAAAGCGTGCGCGCGTTTGGCAACAGGCACGGGCTGACTTTGCTGGTCACGCCCGAATGGCCGGCAGGGCGGGATGACGCGCTGGAAATAGCGGCCGTCGCAGCGAGGCTGCTCGATGCATCCGGCGTATGGATCGAAGCGCTTGAAGACGTGACGCTGTTCTTTGCTCTGTCGAACTTTCGAAGGGACGAGGGTCGGCCGAGCGCGCGGTGAGAGGGCGTCGACGCGGCTGCGGTACTCTTGCGTTGCGACGCACGGCTAGCCTCGGCGTCACGGGGAGCCGAATCGTGTAAAACAAGCGCGGGGGAAGGGTGCGCAAAGGGAGAAGTCCATGCAGAACGATATGCAACGGCGGCTGGCCGCCGAATTCGTCGGGACATTCTGGCTGGTGTTTGGAGGCTGCGGCGCCGCCGTCGTCTCGGCGGCGTTTCCCCAGCTCGGCATCGGCTTTCTCGGCGTCGCTTTCGCCTTCGGCCTGACGGTGCTGACCATGGCCTACGCGGTCGGGCACGTCTCCGGGGGCCATTTCAATCCGGCCGTGACGCTCGGCCTCTGGGCCGCCGGCCGCTGCGAGAACAGGCACGTCGTCCCCTATATCGTCGCGCAGGTCGTCGGCGCGATCATTGCATCTGCCGCACTCTATTTCATCGCATCCGGAAAGCCCGACTGGGTCATGGGCGGCTTTGCCTCGAACGGCTACGGCGAGCTCAGTCCATCGCATTTCAGCGTCGGCGCCTGCTTCGCAGCCGAGCTGCTGCTGACGTTCTTCTTCCTGGTGATCATCATCGGCACCACATCCAAGGGCGCCGCGGTGGGCTTCGCCGGCATTCCGATCGGCCTTGGATTGACGCTGATCCACCTGATCTCGATTCCGATCACCAACACGTCGGTCAATCCGGCGCGCAGCATCGCGCCTGCGCTGTTCGCCGGCGGCCCGTATATCGGGCAGCTCTGGCTCTTCATCGTGGCGCCCGTCGTCGGCGCGCTGATCGCCGGATGGCTGACACGCATGCTGTACGAAGACTGATCGGCAGCGTGCCGCCATCGCGCGCTGGCGCGGTTCGTCACAGCGCGCGAAGCGCGGCTTCACAGCCGTGCGTGATCAGGCGGCAGGCTTCAACGGTGCTGCGGCCCTTGCGCAGCGAGGCATAGGCCGGCTGGCCGGTCATCACGAACATCATGTCGACGGCGTCGCGGCGGCGGGCGAGGGGAGCCTCGCCCGCCAGCCGCGTGACCAGCGTGGTCAGGAGCCTGCGGCGGCGCTCGTTGCGCTGTTCGAGCGCGGCGGCGAATTCCGGGTCGAGCGAAATTGCCGCATGTAGCGGACCAAGGGCCCGGTTGGACTCCCAGAACTCGCAGAAGATCTCGATGATGCGGCGAAGCGCGGCCTGCGCGTCGGCCATCGCCATCGCGGATGCGATGCGCCCGAGGCCGCCGCGCATGGCGCGGTCATCGAACACCGCTTCGAGCAACCCGCTTCGCGAGCCGAACTGATTGTAGACGGTGAGCCGCGTCACGCCGGCGCGCTGCGCGACCGCGTCGAGCGAGAACGCGGTCAGGTCGCCGCTCGCCAGCACCTCGGCCGCGGCCGCAAGCGTCCGCTCCCGCTTCTCGGCGGCGGCCTTCTCCCTCACGGGGCTCGAATAGTGGCGCTTGGTCATGATCTTGTGATCGCATTTTAAATATACATAATGTATAGTCAATTGTCCATTCCGTTTCGAAAGGTCATGCCATGTCCGCCGTCGCGATTGCCGTCATCGCCTTCCACGTTCTCGTCGCCGTGTTCTGGGCCGGATCGACCTTTGTGCTTGCGCGTCTTGCAGGCCTTGGCGGCGAGAAGCTGGTGTTTCCGCAATTCGGCGCCGGCATCGTCGCTTTCCTGAGCGGCGGCTACATCTGGCACACGCTGCATGGCGATCGTTTCGCGCGCGCCGAACAGGTCCTGGCGCTGGGCGCCGCCTGCGCCCTGATTGCCCTTCTGGTGCAGGCCTCGGTTGGCGTTCCCACTGTGCGGGCGCTGCACGGCGGGAAGCTTGGCATCGACGGCGCCCGCGACCGCATCGGCAAGGCGCAGCGCGTCGCGGCGGCGCTGCTTGCCGTCACCGCGGTCACCATGGTCGTGACGCGCTATGTCTGAGAGGGGCGCGTTTGAGGGCCGCGTCGCGCTGGTGACCGGCGGCTCGCGCGGCATCGGCGCTGATATTGCGCAGGCGCTGGCAAGGCGTGGCGCCAGGGTCGTGGTCAGCGGGCGCGACGCGGCCGCGCTCGAGCGTGTCGTGGCTGGCATTGCGGCGGCCGGAGGAAACGCCATCGCGATCGCGGCCGATCTCACGCAGGAGGAGGCGGTGGCGCGGCTGCGCAAGGCGGCCGTGCGTGCGTTCGGCGTCCCCACCTTAATCGCGGCCTGTGCGGGGGGCGGCGGCGAGCCGACGCCGCTGGTCGAGCACAGCCTTGAGCGTTGGCACAGAACGCTGGACAACAACCTGACCTCGGTCTTCCTGACGCTGCGCGCCTTCCTGCCCGCGATGATGACGGCGGGAAGCGGCGCGGTCGTGCTGATGTCGTCGTCGGCCGGCCGCCAGCTCTCGGGTGCGTCCGCATCCTACGCCGCCGCGAAAGCCGGACTGCAGGCGCTGACCCGCCAGGCGGCGGCCGAGGCTGCTTCCCGCCAGGTGCGCGTCAATGCGATCGCGCCTTCCGCTGTCGTGACCGATCGGCTTGCTGCCGCGCCCGCCACGGTCCGCAATTCCATTGCCAATGGGTTCCCGTTGCAGCGGATCGGAACCGTCACCGACGTGACGGAGGCGGCGCTCTTCCTGCTGTCGGATGCCGCAGGCTGGATCACCGGCGCCACGCTCGACGTCGCCGGCGGCCGGGTCATGCTCTGAGCCCCGCAGGCGCGGTCGATCGCGTCGTCGCGCCGATCGTCGTCTCCGGAACAGCGCGCGCCTGCGGGCGCACGGCTGCATCGGCGCGATTGCTGTTGACCTGACCATGCTATTTGTACACTAGTACAAATAGCATGGTCATACGATCAAATGCGGAAGCGGCGAACCGCAAGCCCAATCTGCGCGAGGCGATCCTGGCGGCGGCGGAAGAGCTGTTCGCAACCAACGGCTTCAACGCGGTCTCGGTGCGCGACATCGCGCAGGCCGCCGGCGCCAATCCGGGCAGCGTCACCTATCATTTCAAGACCAAGGACGGCCTGCTGCTCGAGATCTACCGGCGCCATTGCGGGCCGATGAACCTGCGCCGTTCCGAGCTCCTGGCCGCAGCGCTGCGCGTGCGCGACCTGCAGGACCGGCTGGAGGCGATCGTTCGCGCCTATGTGCTTCCGGCATTTTCGTCGGGCAGCGATCTGGCAGGCGGCGGCGCGCGCTTCACCCGGTTGCGCGCGGTGATGTCGGCCGAGGGCAACGACGTGGCGCGCAGGATCATCGCGCAGACCTTCGACGACACCAGTCACGCCTTCATCGACGCGATCTATGCGAGCCTGCCGCATATTCCCCGCGCCGAGATCGTGTGGCGCTGTCACTTCCTGCTCGGCGCGCTCTACTACTCGCTGGTGACGCCGGAGCGCGTTTCGCGGTTGTCGCGCGGCGACGCCGACGGCACCGATGCGGCCGACGCGATCGAGCAGCTCGTGCGGGCGACCGTCGCCGCGCTGCAGGCGCAGCCGCTCGACCAGCTTGTGCCGTCGCGCGCGCGATCGGCAAGGGTCAAGCACTAGACGCAACCAATTCCCGACGAAAACGGAGTTCCCATGAAGACTGGTCTCGTTGTCTCCGCCCATCCCGGCGACTTCGTTTGGCGCGCCGGCGGGGCGATCGCGCTCCATGCGAAAAAGGGATACCGCGTCAAGATCGTCTGCCTCGCCTACGGCGAACGCGGCGAGTCGCAATTTGCCTGGAAGCAGCCGGGCATGACGCTCGCGAAGGTCAAGGCCGGCCGCAAGGACGAGGCGGAACGCGCCGCCGCCGCGCTCGGCGCCGAGATCGAATTCTTCGATGCCGGCGATTATCCGCTGCGGCTGACGGAGGCGCATATGGAGCGGCTGATCGACATCTATCGCGAGCTCAATCCGAGCTTCGTGCTGACGCATTCGCTGGAAGATCCCTACAACGTCGATCATCCCGCCGCGACCGCCTATGCGCAGGAAGCGCGCATCGTGGCGCAGGCGATGGGCCACAAGCCGAGTGCGGACTATAATTACAATGCGCCGCCGGTGTTCCTGTTCGAACCGCACCAGCCCGAGATGTGCAACTTCAAGCCGCAAGTGATCCTCAATATCGACGAGGTCTGGGACATCAAGCGCACGACCTTCGAGATCCTCGCGGCGCAAAAGCATCTCTGGGCCTATTACGAGCGCGTCGCGCTGCAGCGGGGCATGCAGGGCGGGCGCAACTCGGGCAAGGCCATGACCTATGGCGAGGCCTATCAGCGGCTGTTTCCGATGGCGGTGGAGGAACTCATATGAAGACTATTGTCGTCCGCAACATCAAGCGCACCGAGGCCGATCTCGTGAAGCGGCTCGGCGCGCTCGGCGTCTCCACGGTGCACGAAGCCTACGGCCGCTTCGGGTTGATGAAGCCCTATCTGCGGCCGGTCTGGACGGGGGCGGAAGCCGCCGGCACTGCGGTTACGGTGCTGGCGCAGCCCGGCGACAACTGGATGATCCATGTCGCGGTCGAGCAGTGCAGGCCGGGCGACATGCTGGTGGTCGGCTGCACCGCCGACAATACCGACGGCATGTTCGGCGAACTGCTGGCGACTTCGCTGAAGGCGCGCGGCGTGGTCGGGCTCGTGATCGATGCCGGCTGCCGCGACGTGAAGGCGCTACGCGAGATGGGCTTTCCGGTGTGGTCGCGTGCGATCTCGGCCAAGGGCACGGTGAAGGCGACGCCGGGTGCGGTCAACGTGCCCGTGGTCTGCGCCGGCATCAACGTTCATCCCGGCGACGCCGTAATCGCGGACGAGGACGGCGTCGTCGTGGTGCAGCGGAAATACGCCACCGACGTCGTCGCCAGGGCTGAGAAGCGCCACGCCGACGAGGAAGGCAAGCGCAGGCAGCTCGCATCGGGTGTGCTGGGCCTCGACATGTACAACATGCGCGAGCCGCTCGCGAAGGCCGGCCTTGTCTATGTCGATGAAGCGGAGCCCGAATAATGACGATGCGGCTGCGCACCTTGCTCGGCGACCACCCCGGCACGGCGGCGCTGAAGAACGGCACGATCAGGTCCGACCGGGTGGCGTTCGACTTCGCGGAGTATTCGCCGACCAACAAGGGCTTCAAGCCCATGGTTCGCGAGCAGGCCTTCGATGTCGCGGAGATGGCGATCGTCACTTATCTAATGGCGAAAAGCTTTGACAAGCCGATGGTGCTGCTGCCCGACGTGGTGCTGGCGCGATTTCAGCATGGCCATGCACTCCATAATGTGAAGCGCGGCCGGCTTGCGCCCGCCGATCTCGCGGGAAAACGCGTCGGCATCCGCTCCTTCACGACGACGACCGGCGCCTGGCTGCGCGGTATCCTCGCCAACGATCATGGCGTCGATCTCGATCGGATCGACTGGGTGACGTTCGAGGACGCCCATGTCGCCGAATACAGGGATACGACGCGCCGCGCGCCGACCGGCAAGCAAATCGTGCAGATGCTGATCGACGGCGAGCTCGACGCTGTGCTTGGCGAGAAGGCCGATCATCCCGATTTGAAGCCGCTGTTTGCCGATGTCGCGGGCGAGGAGAAAGCCTGGTTTGCCAGGCATGGCGTGGTCCCGATCAACCACATGGTCGTGGTGAGCCGGCGGCTTTGCGATGAGCGTCCCGACATCGTCCGCGAGATTCATCGCTTGCTCGCCGAATCCGCCCGAGCAGCATCATCGGCGCCGCGCTTCACGGCGCAAGAGATGCGCCGCTCGCTCGAGCTGATCACGTGCTATGCGGCGCAGCAGAAACTCATCCCCCGTGAATACGCCGCCGACGAGCTGTTCGATGACGTGACGCGGCCGCTGCTTGAGGGAATGCCCAAATGACGCCGGAGCCGATCTTCGATCTCGCCCATCTCGGCCATATGGAGCTGCTGACGCCGAAGCCCGACGAGAGCCTTGAATTCTTCGTCGACGTCATGGGCATGACCGTCAGCGCCAGGCAGGGCGAGTCCGTGTATTTGCGCGGCTGGGACGACTACGAGCGCTACTCGCTGAAGCTCACGGCGTCGAACACATCCGGCATGGGCCACATGGCGCTGCGTGCGCGCAGCCCGCAGGCGCTGGAGCGGCGGGTCGCCGCGCTCAAGGGGTCCGAATTCGCGATCGGCTGGATCGATGGCGACATGGGGCAGGGGCCGGCGTTCCGCTGCCGCGATCCCGACGGCCACGTGGTCGAGCTTTACTACGAGACCGAGTGGTACAAGGCGCCGGATGAGCTAAGACCTGCGCTGAAGAACCAGGCGCAGCGCTTTCCCGCGCGCGGCGTCAATGTGCGCAGGCTCGATCACCTCAATTGTCTCGCGGTCGACATCAAAGCCAACCGCCTGTTCTTCGAGAATTATCTCGGCCTGCGGACCACGGAGCAGATCGTGCTCAATGACGGCACGGAAGCGGCGATGTGGATGACGATGTCGAACAAGAGCTACGACTTTGCCTACACCCGCGACCACTACGGCCAGAAGGGCCGCTTCCACCACGTCACCTACGCGCTCGACAGCCGCGAGGAGATACTGCGCGCCGCCGATATTTTTCTCGAGAATGGCGTCCCGATCGAGACCGGCCCGCACAAGCACGCGATCCAGCAGACCTTCTTCCTCTACGTGTTCGAGCCCGGCGGCAACCGCGTCGAGGTGGCGAATGCCGGCGCGCGCCTGATCCTGGCCCCGGACTGGAAGCCGATCGTCTGGACCGAGGAGGAACGCAAGAAGGGCCAGGCCTGGGGTCTGAAGACGATCGAGTCCTTCCACACCCGCGGCACGCCGCCGGTCGCCGGCGATTAGTTCGCGCTGGATTGAACGCGGCCGGGCTTGCAACCGGCCGGTTTCGCCCCATGTCCCGCATGGGCCGGGCCGACATGGCGGAGTGGGCGATGCGGGTGGATTTTACCAGCGAGGCTTTCTTTCGTGATCCTGCCGCGATGGTTGCGGAGTTGCGCGCGCAAGGGCCGGTGGTTTTCGTTCATTTTCCGATCGTGGGCCGGGTTTGGGTCACCACCACGCACGAGGTGGCTGCGCATGTGTTGAAGGAGTCCTCGACCTTTACGTTGCGCAAGGAGGACGGCTCCGTCGCCGGCTTGCGCTGGTGGATGCCGAAATTCGTTGAAACGCTCGCCAGCAACATGCTGACCACTGATGAGCCTGACCACACCCGCCTGCGCAGCGTTGTCGACGAAGCGTTCCGGCGCCGTGCCGTGGTGGGGATGGAACCGCGCATCCGCACGATCGCCGATGGCCTGGCCGGCGACTTGTTCAGTGAGGGGAGCCCGGCCGATCTTGTCGCGCGCTATGCGCAGATCTTGCCGCTGGCGGTCATTTGCGAATTGCTCGGCCTGCCGGAGGCCGACCGGCCCACCTTCATCGGCTGGGCCAACGCGATGGCGCGGATCAAGGGCGCGATCGGTTTTTTCAGTGTGCTTCCAGCCTTTAAAAGGATGCGGCGCTATATGGAAGAGCGTCTGCAAGCCGCCCGCGAGCAGGGCGGCGAAGGACTGATTGCCGAGCTCGTGCGAGTCGAGATGGAAGGCGGACGGATCAGTCCGGACGAGATGCTGTCGATGCTCTTTCTTTTGCTGAATGCGGGCTCGTTGACCACGGCGCATCTGATCAGCGGCTCGGTGTTCGAGCTGCTCAGGGAGCCGGCGCGGCGCGACTGGCTGAGGCAGGACTGGAGCCGCACGGCGCTCGCGGTCGAGGAGTTTCTGCGCTTCGTGTCGCCGGTGCAGTTTTCCAAGCCGCGCTACGTCCGCCAGGATGTGGAGCTCGATGGCGTCAAGCTGAAGAAGGGTGAGCGCGTCATGGCGATGCTCGTGGCGGCGAATGTCGATCCGCAGGTGATCGATGATCCGAAAGCGCTCGAGCTCGCGCGGCATCCGAACCGGCACATGTCGTTCGGGACCGGCATTCATTTCTGCCTCGGCCACCAGCTCGCGCGGATCGAGACCGCCTGTGCGCTTCAGGCGTTGTTCACGCGCTGGCCGAATCTCCGCCTCGCGGTCGACCCTTCCGAGATCCGGTGGCAGCGGCAGCCTGGCTTGCGCTCGCTCGAGCGGCTGCCGGTGGCGGCGGCTTAGCCGGTCCGGAACTGTTCAGGCCCGGCTTGGCGCTGTGGCGTCAGGCATCGCTGGCGATCGTAACCAGGCGGGTGAGATCGACGGGGCGATTGCGGACGATCCCTTCCATGGAAAACAGGCCAGTGACCCGGTCGAGATCGAAACTGGTGATGAGGCGTTGGTAGAACACGTCATAGCCGTGCATGCCCTTGGCCACGACCTTGATCATGTAGTCCCAGTCGCCTCCGATGCGGTGGAAGTCGATCACTTCAGGCAAACGCTCGACATGCCTGCGAAAGCGGTCCGCCCATTCCTTTGAATGGTGGCGCGTTCGCACCATGACAAAGACGGTCAGGTCCAGCCCCAGCGCGGCAAGGTCGATGTCGGTCGTGGTCCCCTTGAGCAGACCGCTCGCATTGAGCCGCTGCAGGCGCCTCCAGCAGGCATTCTGGGAGAGCCCGACCTGCTCGGCCAGATCCCGTTGCGAGAGCGTGCTGTTCTTTTGAAGGCGGCTCAGGATGGCTAAATCAATCTTGTCTATTTTCATGGTATATTCGATCATATGAACGATATTTAGGCCATTTTCCCCGAAATGTTGTGAGGAATCAACCCTCATTGACTGATAGAGATTTCGTCAGCCTGGACGAAGCGACTGCATCCGATATGTCCGCCACGGACCAACACCTTCTGCGAGCGATTGATCTTCTGACATCCTTCAAGGATGGAATGGCGGGCGACGATCGCCTTGAGCGCCTGGCTGCGGACCTGGTCGGAAACGACGCCGAACTGGTGGGGCCGTTCGGCCGCAAGAAGCTGGTGTACGCCGATTACGTCGCATCCGGCCGCGCGTTGTTGTCGGTCGAGCACTTTGTTCTGGCAAAGGTGCTGCCCTTCTACGCCAACAGCCACACCGAAGCCTCGTATTGCGGCGGGTTCATCACCGGGCTCCGGCAGGCCGCTCGCAATGCGATCGCCGATTGCTGCGAAGCGGACCAGCGCTACGCCGTCATCTTTGCGGGGTCGGGGGCAACCGCGGGGCTCAATCGTCTCGTGAACCTGTTCGGCATCCAGGCGGCGCTCGGCGCCGGGACCGTGCCGCGCGTGGTGATCGGTCCCTACGAGCACCACTCCAATATTCTGCCCTGGCGGGAAAGCGGCGCCGAAATCGTTGAAATCCCGGAGGCCGTGACCGGAGGTCCCGATCTCGCGCAACTCGACGCGGCCCTTGCCGGCGCGGGCGGACGTCCCGTGATCTGCGCGTTATCCGCGGCGTCAAACGTGACGGGGATCATCGCTGACGTCGCTTCGATCACCAGGCAGGTCAAGGCCGCGGGGGCACGGATCATCTGGGATTATGCGGGCGCCGGTCCTTATTTGCCGATCGCCATGGAGCCGGCCCCTGGCGTCGAGATCGACGCCATCGTCATCTCTCCGCACAAATTCATTGGCGGTCCCGCCGCATCGGGCGTGCTGATCGTGCGTCGCGATGCCGTGCAAACGGAGACGCCGACCTGGCCCGGAGGCGGCACCGTGAAGTTCGTGTCGCCAACCGGGCATGACTACAGCGATCGCCTCGAAGGGCGCGAGGAAGCCGGCACGCCGAACGTGATCGGCGATATCAGGGCCGGCCTTGCCTTCCTCGTGAAGGAGGCGATCGGCGAGGGCGCCATGTCGGCGCGCAATGCCGAACTCAGCGCACGCGCGCTGTCGGCCTGGAGCAAGGTCGATCGCATCGAGCTCCTTGGCAATACGCGGGCCGATCGTCTCCCCATCATCTCGTTCCGGATCGGGGACGGGAAGGGCGGCTACGTCCACCAGCAGCTCGTGACGCGGATGCTGAGCGACCGGTTCGGCATACAGGCGCGTGGCGGATGCGCTTGCGCGGGTCCCTATGTGCATCGTCTGCTCGATATCGACGAGGCGGCCTCCGAGGACCTGCGGCGCGCGATTGCGCGTGGAGAGGAGCTTCGCAAGCCGGGCTTTACGCGGCTGAATTTCAGCGTCCTGCTGTCGGACGAGAAGGTGCAGTACATCCTGGATTCGGTTGCGCAGCTCGCGCGGGACGCAACCGATTTCCTGGATTGTTATGCGGTCGATAGTCGCAGGGCCGTCTTCTACCCGCGCGCAGAAATTGCCGGGCAGGATCGCCTGGTATCTGAGGTGTCATGACGGGCCCGCTGTCGGAAACGCATGGCAGCCATCGGCGGGCGAAGAGGTGGTTGCAATTTTTTGGGTCCTGAAGGCGCTCTGTTGTATAGAGCAGCCGCAAGGTGCCGGGTATGGCTGGCAGAAGGGATGTTTCTATGCGTGCAGTGGTGTTGCGGGAACATGGCGGGATCGAGAAGCTCAAATATGAGGCGAGCTTTCCTGATCCTGAGATCGGCGAAGGCGATGTCCTGCTGCGCGTGCGCGCGACCTCGCTGAACTACCACGATGTCTTTACCCGACGCGGGATGCCGGGCATCAAGATTCCATTTCCCGTCATCATCGGGCTTGATGTCGCGGGCGAGATCGTCAAGGTCGGCCCCGGGGTCGGCGACTGGAAGGTCGGCGACCGGGTGCTGGTCGATCCGCTCAACCGGATCGAAGGCGGCCTGATGGGCGAGACCATGAATGGTGGTCTGGCCGAACTGTGCAAGGCGCGGGCCCATCAGCTGTTCCGCATTCCAGACAACGTCAGTTTCGAGCAGGCCGCGGCGCTGCCCGTTGCCTACGGGACCGCCTATCGCATGATGACCGAGATCGGACAGGTCAAGCGGGGCGAGAAGGTCCTGATCCTTGGCGCGAGCGGCGGCGTCGGGGTGTGTTGCGTGCAGCTTGCAAAGATCGCCGGCGCCTATGTGATCGCCTGCGCCGGCACGGCGGAGAAGGGCGAGCGGCTGAAGGCGCTCGGCGCCGACGAGGTCATTCTCTACACCCAGGAGGATTTCCTCCAGGTGATCCGTCAGCGGCATGGCCGCCCGCAGCGCAATCGCAGCATGCCGGACAATGGTGGCGTCGATGTCGTCGTCAACTTCACCGGCGGCGATACCTGGGTGAAGTCGCTGCGCGCGCTGAAGCTCGGCGGCCGCATCCTGACCTGCGGCGCCACGGCGGGCTACGATCCGGCCGAAGACCTGCGGGTGATCTGGACATTCGAGCTGCAGGTTCGCGGCTCGAACGGATGGGAGCGCAGCGACATCAGCCGGCTTTTCGAACTCGTCTCATCGGGCAAGCTCAAGGCGCTGATCGACAATGTCTACCCGCTGGAACAGGCGGGGGAGGCGATGCGCGTGCTCGAAGGCAGGCAGGTGTTCGGCAAGATCGTGGTGGCGCCATGAAGCCGCTGCTCGAGGCGGCGCAGATCGAGGCGATGCTGCGCGGGTCTCCCTTCATCCACTTTCTCGGGTTGAGCGTCACTGGTCTGGATGCCGAGAAGCAGGAAATCACCATGCGCGCGCCGATGCGGCCGGAGTTCGAACGCGGACCCGGGAGCGGACAGTGGCACGGCGGCCCGATCGCCTCGATCATCGACACGGTGGGCGACTTTGCGCTCGTGATGTTTGTCGGGCGCGGCCTGCCGACCATCAATTTCCGGGTCGATTATTTCCGGCCGGCGATCAATACGTCTCTGCTCGCGACCGCCCGGGTGCGGCGGCTCGGCCGCAGCGTCGGGGTTGCCGACATCGATGTGTACGATGAGAAAAAGGCGCTGATTGCGATCGGACGGGGAACCTACGCCACCCAGTGAGGCGCGACGGATATGTTCGGCTGGAGGCCGGCGGCATGAGGCAGTGGAGCAATCTCGGCGATCTTATCGACAGGTCGCGCGATCTGGACAGGACCGCGATCATCGATCTGCGCGATCCCGAGGCGCCGCGAACCTGGACCCATCGGGAGATCGACCTCCTCGCCGGTGGCGTGGCGCGGACGCTGGTCGGCCGCCGGCTGAAGCGCGGGGCCCATGTCGGGATCGTGGCGCTCAACCGCGCGGAATACGCCGCTGCCTATTTCGGCATCATGCGCGCGGGCTATGTCGCGGTGCCGCTGAACATCAAGCTGCCGCGCGAGACCATCGACTACATCGTCGACGATGCAAAGATCGAATTCGCGTTCGTGGACGCCGCCGGCGAGGCGCTGATCGGGGGCCGCGTGCCCACGATCAGTTTCGACGATGATGGTCCGTCGGGCTTTGGCGTGACCGTTCATCCGGCGACCTTCGAGACGGTGACGGTCGCGCCCGATGAAATCGGCCAGATGCTCTATACGTCCGGCTCGTCTGGTCGCCCCAAAGGGGTGCCACTGACCCATTCGGGTCAGGCCTGGGCGGTGTCGATGCGCGCGCCCGACGTCTCGCAGGATGCGCGATTCATCATCGCCCAGCCGCTCTTTCACATGAACGGACTGTTTTCGATGAAGGTGGCGTTCGCGGCGAATGCATCGCTGGTGATGCTGCCGGGCTTCGAGGCGCGCGGCTACATCAGCGCGTTGTCGCGCTACCGGGTGACGGATCTGGTCGCGGTGCCGACCATGTTCGCCCGCGTCGTCAAGGAGACCGACCTGACCCGGTCGCTTCCCTTTGCCGTGAGGAAGATATCGCTGGCGTCGGCGCCAACCACGCTGGCGCTCATCGAGCGCGTTCACGAAGCCTTCCCGCAGGCAAGCATCTCGCTTGGCTACGGGACGACGGAGGCGGGCCCGGCGGTGTTCGGAGCGCATCCGGATGGGCTGCCGGCGCCTCCGTTGTCGATCGGCTATCCGCTGCAACCGGACCAGGTCAAGCTGGTGCCGAATCCCAACGGCAGCGGCGAGGTGTTGATGATGCGCAATCCGGCCGTCATGAGCGGCTACCGGAACCTGCCGGAAAAGTCGGACGAGGTGCTGCGCGACGGCTGGTACTACAGCGGCGACGTGATGCGCCGCGACGAGAATGGATTCTATTTCTTCGTCGGCCGCGCCGACGACATGTTCGTTTGCTCGGGCGAGAACATCTATCCCGTCGAGGTCGAGAAGATGCTCGAGGGCGCGCCTTTCGTCCAGCAGGCCGCCGTCGTGCCGCTTGCCGACGAGGAGCGCGGGCAGATGCCGGTGGCCTTCATCGTTCCGAGGGCAGGGACAAAGGTCCCCTACGACGAGGTCAAGAGCTTCGCGCTTGAGCATGCTCCCGCCTATCAACATCCGCGCCGGGTCAAGTTCGTGTCCGAACTGCCCTGGGCGGGCACCAACAAGATTGACCGCAAGGCGTTGATCGAGCAGGCGCGCTCGCTCGAGGCCGCGCGAGGCTGGTCCAGTTGAGTTCAGGGATGCGATGAAGCGGCTTGCAGGCAAGGTGGCTCTGGTGACCGGCGCAAGCCGGGGCATTGGCCGTGCGATTGCCGTGCAGCTCGCGGCCGACGGGGCGCTGGTCGCGGTTCACTACAACAAGGCCGCCGAGGAAGCGGACCGGACGCTCGAGCTGATCGAGGGCGCAGGCGGCGCCGGATTTACCCTCGCTGCCGATCTCGCCGACGCGTCGGGACATCGCACGCTCTCGGACACGTTTCTCGGCATGCTGAGGCAGCGGCGGGGCGCGTCGTCATTCGACATTCTCGTCAACAATGCGGGAATTGACGATCGCAAGACGATCGAGCAGGTGACCGAGGCCGATTTCGACCGGATGGTTCAGGTCAACTTCAAGGCGCCGTTCTTTCTGATCCAGGCATTGTTGCCCGCGCTCAACGACGGTGGCCGCATCATCAACATCTCGTCGATGGGCGCGCGGGCTTCGTTCCCGACAATGCCGGTCTATGCGCCGACCAAGTCGGCGCTGTCGACGCTGTCGCGGATTCTTGCCGTTCACTTAGGGCCGCGCGGCATTACCGTGAATGCGCTGATGCCGGGGGCGACCGCGACCGACATGAACGCAGCCGCGAGGGACGCGGATTTGAGCAGGAGCATCGCGCAGACGATTGCGCTGGGCCGGGTCGGACAGCCCGGCGACATCGCCCGTGTGGTCGCCTTCCTGGCGTCCGACGACGGCGGATGGATTACGGGGCAGAGCATCGATGTAAGTGGTGGTCAGCGCCTGTGATGGGCAAAACGGTTGGTGTTGTTGGAGCGGGTCCGGGAAGGTCTTCCGCGATCCGGAAAAGTCGATAAGGACGGAATGCACGATGATTGACATGAGAAATATCGCAAAAGCAGCTTTCGCACTTGGCCTTCTCGCGGCAGGCGCGTCGGCATCGGCCGAGACGGCGCAGGATGGGCCCGTTCGCATCGGCGTGCTGACGGACATGTCGGGGCTGTTCGCCGACATCTCGGGGCCGGGTGCTGTGACGGCAATCCAGATGGCCGTCGATGATTTCGGCGGCAAGGTGCTGGGGCGTCCGATCGAGGTGCTGTCAGCGGACCATCAGAACAAGGCGGACATCGGCGCGACGCTGGCGCGCGCATGGATCGACGAGAAGAACGTCGTGATGATCGCCGACCTCATGAACTCCGCGGTGGCGCTTGCGGTGATGGAGCTGACCAAGAACAAGGACCGCATCGCGATCGTCAATGGCGCGAGCACCTCGGTCATCACTAACGAGAAGTGCACGCCGAACAGCATCCACTATACGTGGGATACCTACGCGCTGGCGCGCGGCACCGCCAATGCGGTGGTGCGGCGGGGCGGCAACAAGTGGGCGCTGGTCGTGGCCGACTATGCCTACGGCCACCAGCTCGCGCAGGACAGCCGCAGGTTCGTGGAGCAGGCCGGCGGACAGGTGGTTTCCGAAGTCAGGCACCCGATCAATACCAGCGATTTTTCCTCCTTCCTGCTGCAGGCGGAAAATTCGCCCGCCAACGTGATCGCGCTCGCAAATGGCGGCGCCGATACGATCAACTCGATCAAGTCGGCGGCGGAATTCGGCATCGGCCGTCAGGGCAAGAACCAGGTTGTCGGTCTCGCGATCAACCTCAACGACACGAAGGCGCTCGGGCTCGCGGCCGCCCAGGGTCTGTTGCTGACGGAAGCCTTCTACTGGGACCGCACGGACGAATCGCGCGCCTGGTCCGAACGGTTCCTGAAGAAGTTTGGCAAGATGCCGACCTCGACCCAGGCGGGCGACTATTCATCGACCATGCATTATCTCAAGGCGGTTGCGGCTGCGGGAACGCTGGATGCGCAGAAGGTGATGGCCAAGATGCGGGAAATGCCGGTCGACGACTTCTTCGCCAAGGGCGGCAAGATCCGCATCGACGGCCGGATGGTGCACGATATGTATCTGGCGCAGGTGAAGAAGCCTTCGGAATCGAAGGGGCCCTGGGATGTCTACAAGATCCTCGAGACGATCCCGGGCGATGACGCGTTCCGCCCGTTGTCGGAAAGCGCCTGTCCGCTGGTCAAGCATTGATCTCGCAACAACAGCACAGCCGCATCCGGCAACGGATGCGGCCGGGCTGCCGACAAGGTCCCCGCCATTGGCGGGGACTTTTGATTCATGAACTTGGTACCGCCTGCAACTTTGTCCGCAGGCTCAAGCTATCCGCACGTCCTGGGCCGACGACCCAGGACACTTCGGAATATCCGCTCCACTAGACGGCCCCGCGCGGCTCCGTGAGCGATGAATCGCCCCGCTGGTCCTCGATGCGCTCGATGTCCCGATGCCTGGTCTCTCCGGCAAGAAGAACCGATACCGCCGCCAGAACGAGAATTGCGATGAGATAGAGGGAGAAGGCCCAGGGGTGTCCGCCGCTCCATTCGGTAAGAAGCACGCCGATCATCGGTGCGGTCGCTCCGACGAGAACGGTCGCCGCCTGATAACCCAGCGACATGCCGAGATAGCGGAACTTGGTCGGGAACAACTCGCCGAAATAGGACGGCTGGATGCCGTATAGAAAGCCGCCTTCGATCGCGCCCATGATCGCGGCAGCCAACAGCACAATGCCGACGTTTGCCGTATCGAGCATGTAGAACAGGGGGAAGGCCATGACCATCCCCAGGATCGTTCCCGCAAGGTAGATCGGTTTGCGGCCGGTCCTGTCCGACAGACGAGATACGACGATGCAGCTGATGGTGGCGGCCAGGAGAAATACGGCGTTTGCCCAAAGCGCGACGGTCTGGCTGAGGCCGACATTTCTGGTGATGTAGGCAACGGCAAAGGTCAGCCCGGTATAGAAAAGCAACGCGTTGCCGGCATGCATGCCGAAGACGCAGAAGATCTCCTTGGGATACTCCGCGATGACGCCGCGCAAGGGATGCTTGGAGAGCTCCTTGTGGGCGCGAGCCCGCTCGAACTCGGGGCTTTCGGTGATGTGCGTGCGAATGTACGCGGCAACCACGATCAGGAGCACGCTGAGCAGGAACGGCACCCGCCATCCCCAGCTGACGAGCTCGGCGTCAGAAAGCGCCGACCTCAGGATGAGAATCACCACGGTTCCGAGCAGTGGGCCGACGAAGCCGCCCGCCTGCGCCCAGCCTCCCACCGCGCCGCGACGATCCTTGGGGGCGTGCTCGATCAGCAAGGTCGCGACCCCGCCGAACTCGCCGCCGAGCGAGAAGCCCTGCACCAGGCGCAGCAGGATCAGAAGCGCCGGTGCCGCGACGCCGATGGCGTGATAGCCGGGGAGAAGACCAATCAACAAGGTCGCGACGCCCATCAGCGCCAGGGTGACCATGAGCGTGTTGCGTCGTCCGATTCGATCGCCGAGATAGCCGAAGAAGATGCCTCCGAGCGGCCGTGCAAGGAAGCCGATTGCGAACGTGCCCAGAGAGGACAACAGAGCTATGAACGGCGTCTGCTCGGGATAGAACACCTTGCCGAACACGAGCACGGAAACCGTGCCGAAGACGACGAAGTCATACCACTCGATCACAGTTCCAGTGAAACCGGCTGCGATAGCGCGGCGCAAAATCGCCGGATCTCGAGGCGCGGTTGTAGTGTTTTGAGCTGACATGGATATCCCCCCTCTTCAGTGATTGTTTGCGAGTTGATTCACCCCGCGAGCATTGCCGCTGGGAGCTCAACAGTTTCGTCGTCATCAACGCTCGCGCCGGAGCACCGGGCCGCGCCGACGCGTCTTCGGCCCGGGCTCATGAGTGCGCCGCCACCGAAAACCGCATGCGCCGCCGACGCCATGAGTCAGGACCGGACAAGATGTGACGGTGGGCTTTCCTGAACGGGGTGACGCATGCCGTCGAGGCGACTTCGCGTGCAGGGCCCCAGGTCGGAGCAAGCGTTGTGATGAACCGACGACCGCAGCCTCTCTTCCCAGGCGTAGCCGAGGCGCCAGCGAGAGACCGGTGCGCCGACAGCGAAGGTGTCGACGACTATTTCATGTGGACCGCGGGATGGCATGCGACACCTCGTCGGAGCAATCGTTATTGGACTATCATACTAAAAATAGGCTTATCGACAAGTCCGCACACATTCATCTTTTCGGCTATATAGAGGAAATTAGCGGAGTTGCGTCAAAAACCTGTGGACTGAAAGAGACTAATATTAGTATGATAGTTTGATCAAGCCGCAAAGATGGCGCTAGTCTCGGGGGAACGACGGAGGATCTGGTGCTCGCAGCGCAATTGAAGCCATGCACGCAATTCGACGAGAACGTCTCGGTGGGATCGCCGTGTGCGCGCAAAAGGCCATGTCTTGATCCACGCGAGCGACGGGTGGAAGGCGGCGACGTGATCGAAAAGCGGCCGATTGCCCTGGAAGTGGATCTGAACGTCGGGTTGGATGCGGCGGTGATCCTTCGGAACTGAAGGGCAAGAGACGATGGCTAGCGAAGTCGGATTCCATTTCGTGCAGGCTGGGGGGTGCAATGGCCGAGCGTTCATTTAAGGAAGAGGTCAAGCAACTGAGGATCGGCGCCGGCGAGGAATTTCGCGGCGAAGCCATCCTGGCGGTCACCAAGGCCCTGCTGCAGTCGGGTGTTTCCTATGTTTCGGGCTACCAGGGCGCGCCGGTCTCGCATCTCATCGATGTGCTGAATGACGCCAACGATCTGTTGCAGGAACTCGGCGTGCGCTTCGAGTCCAGCGCCAACGAGGCATCGGCCGCGGCGGCCCTGGCGGCATCGATCAGCTATCCCCTGCGCGGCGCCTGCACGTTCAAGGCGACGGTCGGCGTCAATGTCGCATCCGACGCGCTGGCCGCGCTTTCATCGGGCGGCGTGAAGGGCGGCGCGCTGATCATCATCGGCGAGGACTATGGCGAAGGCTCCTCGATCAACCAGGAGCGCAGCCACGCCTTCGCGATGAAATCGCAGTTCTGGATGCTCGATCCGCGCCCGAACGTGCGCTCGATCGTCGAGGCGGTCGAGAAGGGTTTCCAGCTCTCCGAGGCCAGCAACACGGCGGTCATGCTGCAGCTTCGGATCCGGGCCTGCCACGTCTATGGCAGCTTCACCGCCAAGGACAATGTGAAGCCGGCATTTTCGCGCGCCGATGCGCTGGAGCAGCCGGTGCGCGACGTCAGCCGTTACGCGCTACCCCCTTATACCTACGACCATGAGCGGGAGAAGATCGAGCATCGCTGGCCGGCGGCAGTGAAATTCATCCGGGAAAACAGCATCAACGAGTTTTTCGACGGTGAGGCCGCCGACGTCGGCATCGTCATGCAGGGCGGCATGTATAACGGCGTCCTGCGCGCCATGGAGATTGCGGGGCTTGCCGACGTCTACGGCAACAGCCGTATCCCGCTCTATGTCCTGAACGCGACCTATCCGCTCATTGACGAGGAGTTCGTCCGCTTCTGCGCGGGCAAGAAGGCGATCCTGGTCATCGAGGAGGGCCAGCCCGAATTCATCGAGCAGGGGATCAACACCATTCTGCGGCGTGCCGACCTGCAGACGAAGGTGGAAGGTAAGTCGGTCCTTCCGATGGCCGGCGAATATACCGGCGGGGTGCTCAAGGCGGCGCTGCAGCGTTTCTGCGCAACCCATCGTCCCGATCTGCTGGCGCCCGAGCCGCCGAAGCAGACCAACAAGAGCCTTTCGGCGGCCCTGGATACGCTCGGCCAGAACGTGCATGGGCGGCAGCCGTCCTTCTGCACCGGATGCCCGGAGCGTCCGATCTTCACCGCGATGAAGCTGGTGCAGCGCGAGGTCGGCACGCTGCACATCAGCAACGACGTCGGATGCCACACGTTCGCAGCGCTCGAGCCGTTCAACCTGGGCAACACGACCGTCGGCTACGGCCTCGGCGGGGCCGGCGCCTCGCCGTTGTCGGGCCAGAACGGCAAGCGCCCGGTGGCCGTGCTGGGCGACGGGGGGCTCTGGCACTCGGGGCTCGTCAGCAGCGTCGGCCATCAGGTCTTCAACAAGACCGACAGCGTGGTGCTGGTCGTCGACAACGGCTATGCGGCGGCGACCGGCGGCCAGGACGTCCTGTCATCCGCCGGCGACATCGCCACCCGTTCGACCCAGCATCCGATCGAGAAGGCGGTCCGCGGCGTCGGAGTCAACTGGGTCAGGCATGTCACGCGTACCTACGATCTCGCGACCATGCGCGACGTGCTGCGTGAGGCGCTGACCACCAAGGCTGAAGGCCCGAAGGTCGTCATCGCGTCGTCGGAATGCATGCTGAACAAGCAGCGCCGGGAGAAGCCCTTGATGCGCGAGGCGATCAAGCGGGGCGAGCGCGTCGTGCGCGAGCGCTTCGGGGTCGACGCGGACACCTGCACCGGTGATCACTCCTGCATCCGCCTGTCCGGCTGCCCGTCCTTGACGATCGCGCCCAATCCGGACCCGTTGCGGCGGGAGCCCGTCACCAAGGTCGTCGATTCCTGCGTCGGATGCGGGTTGTGCGGCGAGGTCGCACACGCGGCGGTGCTATGCCCGTCGTTCTACAAGGCGTCGATCGTGAACAATCCGACGTGGTGGGACCGCCTCAGGCAGCGCTTGCGCAATCGCGTGATCGGCTTCCTGCAGCGGCGCATGGAAGGCGCACGGGTGGAGATGGCGCGATGAACGCACCGGTCCTTGACACCAGGGGGGCCTCGCGCGTCCGTCCGATCACGATTGCGATCCTCGCCATGGGCGGCGAAGGCGGCGGGGTGCTGACCGACTGGATCGTCGATCTCGCCGAGCACGGCGGCTACCTCGCCCAGAAGACATCGGTGCCGGGGGTCGCGCAGCGCACCGGCGCCACGGTCTATTACGTGGAGCTGTTTCCGAAGAATGCGGCAAGGACCCAGGCTCCCGTGCTGGCGCTGATGCCGGTGCCGGGGGACGTCGATATCGTTCTCGCCTCCGAATTCATGGAAGCCGGGCGCGCCATCGCGCGCGGCCTCGTCACGCCCGAGCGCACGACGCTGATCACGTCCACGCACCGCGTCTTCACCATGCAGGAGCGCGTCGCGGTGGCGGATGACCGCGTCGACAGCCAGGCCTTGCTGAAATCGAGCGAAGAGTCGTCGTTACGCCTTTACGCCTTCGATATGGCCGGCATCGCCGAGATGACGGGAAGCCTGGTCACCGCCGTGATGTTCGGCGTGCTGTCCGCCTCCGGCGCGCTGCCGTTTCAGCGCTCGGCGTTCGAGGCGACGATCCGCCGCGGCGGCGTCGGTGTCGAGCCGAGCGTCCGCGCGTTCAAGGCGGGATATGAGACCGCGACGGCCGGACCGGCGGCGTCACCCGGCAGTTCGCTGCCGGCTGCCCAGGGCGAAGGCAGGATACCGGCACTGCTGTCGACGATATCAGACCGGCTGACGAGCCTGTCGCGTCCGGTGATCAGCGCGGGCGTGGATCGCCTGACCGAATATCAGGACGAGAACTATGCCAGGCTCTACCTGCAACGCCTGGAGCCGATCCTGACGATCGAGCGGGCGCGCGACGGGAAGCCCGATGAGCTCCTGACGGAAGTCGGACGCTCGCTCGCGCTCGCCATGTCCTTTGAGGACACGATCCGGGTCGCGGAATTGAAGATCCGGCGCGCCCGTTTCGATCGCGTGCGCGAGGAGGTCAAGGCGAAGCACGGCGAGATCGTCGAGATTGCGGAATATTTTCATCCCCGGAGGCAGGAGATCGTCGAGACCGTTCCGGCGCCGATCGGCCGCTGGATGATGCGGAGCAAGTGGGCTTCCGCGTTGCTGGACCGGGCGACGCGCAAAGGGCGCACGGTGAAGACGAGTTCGATCCCGGGCTTCCTGCTGCTGTCGTTGATCGCGAGCCTCAAGCCGATGCGTCCACGTTCGCTGCGCTGGATCGCCGAGCGCGCGCGCCACGAATCCTGGCTGGAGCGCGTCACCAGGATCGCATCAGAGGACTACGCACTAGCGGTCGAAATCGCGCGCTGCCTTGGCCTGGTGAAGGGCTATGGCGATACCCACGATCGGGCGGTCAAGAAGTTCGAGATATTGATGGATGCCTTGCCGGAGCTGCAGCGGCGCGGCGCCGCGGCCACGCAGCTTGGCGCCCTGAGGAGGGCGGCCGTGGTGGACGAGAGCGGCGACGCCCTGAAACGCAAACTGGCCGAAATCATGCATGGCTAGCGCGGCGGGGGCCGGGCGGTTGCGGTCTGAGGCATTCGCCCCGAGCGAATGAGCCCCCGGCGAAAGGATGGTCGCATGAAGCCGGTCGAGCAGGTCTACGACATCGTCGCATCCGCGGCGGTCGGAATCCCCGTATACCAACTCGTGTCGTGCGAGAGCGGCGGGCTGGGCGAAACATCGCTGTCCCGTGAAGGCCGTCGCGATGATTGTGGGCCGCAGCTCGCATGGGGGCTCGTCTCCTGGCTGGGTGGCTTGCGGCGCCGGTTGCTGGCGGCGATGTCGATCCCTGGGTGATGAGGCCGGCAAGGATGGAACAGCGCAGATCCGGCGATGACCGGATCTGCAGGCGAATCGCGCTGTCAAGGATTGACGAGTCCGTATCACGGTGCATCCTCGCGCCATGAAATGGTTCGCGGATGCCCGACTCGCTCGCATGAGCAGTGGCCGCTACTGCCTGATCAGGGACCTTGGCCTGGTCAAGGGCGGCAAGGGAATGAGACACCATGAGGTGTTGCTGGAGCTTTCCTGGCGGGGGCTGATCCGCTTGCTGAGGGAGAGCTGGCGCTTGCGCCGAACGGAGCAGCAGGCGTTGCGGCTGGCCCAGGAAAATCCGGTTCCGGCTACTTTGGAGAGGCGTGAACTTGTGGTCAGGCAGCCGCCAACTGATCCTGCGCCACGGTCGAGCGGTGACGGGCTCGTTTCCGACCCCGTCACCGCGGTTCTGGAGACTCCTCCATCGCCGGGCCTCTTCGCCAGGAGACACGCCGCTCGTTAGGGAAGATGCTTGTTCTGCATCAGTTCCCGCGTCTTGGCAGCGTCCGGCAAGCCGCAATCGATCTCGCCGCGATAGATGCCGATGTCTCTCAGCTCCCGGTCGCCGAGGCGTCGCAGGGCAGCTTGGCCGGCCTGATATTCGCGCTGCGCGATGATGGCTGCAATCCATCCGTTGATGAGCCGGGACAGCGCGCGGCCGGCAGCGCGGATCGTCTTCAAAATGTATGTCGTACCCGAATAACTGTAAGGGTCACTCAATAAGGTCATCGTCTTCTACCTTCTGCGGTGCAGCTCCCCTTTGTGCAGGATGCACGCTGCCGCTGGCGAAGACTTTCAGAGACCAACGATTTATCGTCCAGAAAAGCTTGAAATATCTTCGCGGAGGATTGCCGCGAAGCGGCCTTGGCTGGCGCCGGCGCGCGAGCCTTCATGACCCTCCATTCGGAGGCAGCTATCGAAGCCCCGCCCGCCGGAACGCTTCCAGGTATTGCTCGCGCTCGGCATCGCGTTTGAACGGCATCTCGCTGGCCAGCCAGGAGAGCGACAGCGTCGGCTGGACGCGGCGCAGGGCTTCCAGCGCCGCGGCCGCCAGCTCCGGTTGTTCGCTCATCGCGGCCGCAGCGGTCAGCACGCGGTGGGCGCCGACGAAATCGGGGCGCAGACGCAGCGCCTCGCGCGCGAGATCGATGGCCTCCTCGTAGTTGCAGCCGACGAACTGGCTGTAGGAGGCGACACCGCAGTAGATCGCGGCAAAGGGGTCGCGCGGGCTTAGGCGCAACGCATGGCGCGCCGCGCGGTCGCCTTCCTCCCAGCGTCCGCAATAGGCGAGCGCAACGCCGTAGTAGCCGCGCGCTAGCGAGAAGCTGGGATTGAGCGTCAACGCCAGCTCGAATTCCGCGAGGCAGTCGTCGAAACGCCGGGTGAACAGATAGACACTCGCCAGCGCGCAATGTGCCCAGGCGTCCTCGGTGTCGGCGTGAATGGCCGCGAGCGCCGCGCGCTCGGCGACCGGCAGCGCCTTCGCCATGTCTTCCCATCCCATATGGGCACTGAAGATATGACTGGCGGCGAGCACGCCGAGGGCCTGCCCGTATTGCGGATCGATGGTGATGGCTTTCTCGAGCAGCGCCTGGGCAACCATGTTGTCCTGGCGCGTGACGCGCCAGTAATGCGACAGGGCGCGCATCACGAGATCCCAGGCGTCCGTGCTGTCCGGTGCCTTGCGCCGGGCGCGGAAGTTTTCCGCGGCATAAAGCTGCGGCTCGATTGCGGCAACGATGGCCTGGGTGATCTCGTCCTGCACGGCGAAAACGTCGGCCAGGGCGCGATCGTAGCGCTCCGCCCAGATATGGCTGCCTGTTGAGACGTCGACCAGCTGCGCCGTAATGCGCACGCGCTCGCCGTCCTTCCGGACGCTGCCCTCGACCACATAGGCGACGCCAAGCTCGTCGCCGATCTGCTTCAGGTGAACCGATTTGCCCTTGTAGACGAACGAGGAGTTGCGGGCGATCACGTAGAACCAGCGCAGCTTCGACAGCGCCATGATGATGTCTTCGCTGATGCCGTCGGAAAAATAGTCCTGCTCGACCGCGTCACTCATGTTGGTGAAGGGCAGTACCGCGATCGCGGTACGATCGAACGCCGGAAGCGCCAGTCGCTCCGGCGCGCCCTCGACCAGATGGGATGCGGATTGTAGCACCGCCGCCGGCCGATCGACTTGGACGTTGGCGACAAAACGAAAGCCCTTGCGCGCAACGGTGCGCAGCAGACGCTGATCCTTGCCTGTGTCCCTGATCGCTCTCCGCACCGCGTTGATGCGGCTCGTCAGGGTCGACTCCGAGACGATGCGGCCGTCCCACACCTTCTCGAACAGTTCGTCCTTGCCGACGACCCGATCGCGATTCTCGAGCAGGTAGAGCAGCAGGTCAAAAACCTGCGGCTCGAGCGGGATGTCTTCGCCGGCGCAGATCAGCTCCCGTCGTCCGACGTCAAGCGCATGATTTTCAAAGATAAATCTCACTCGCCGAAAATCCGCCGTTGGTCGCCCTGGGGAAAAAATCAAGCATTTCCGAAGGCAAAATCACGCTCGCCTCCAAGTCTTTAGGTCCGTGCAGCGCCATGTTCGGTTCATCGCAGCATAGCCGCGCTGCAATCCGCACAGGAGAGGCCCATGGCGACCACGAGCACCGCGCGACAAACCGTCACACCGGATCTTGCCGCACTCAAGATCCGGCAACAGGCCGCCTGGTCGTCGGGCAACTACGCCATCGTCGGCACCACGCTGCAGATCGTCGGCGAGGAACTTTGCGAAGCGCTCGATCTGCGTTCCGGTTCCAGCGTGCTGGACGTCGCTGCCGGCAACGGCATGGCCAGCCTCGCGGCCGCGCGGCGGTGGTGCGACGTCACGTCGACCGACTATGTTCCGGCGCTGCTCGAATGCGCACGGGAGCGCGCAACTGCGGAGCGGCTCTCGATCGAATTCATGGAGGCGGACGCCGAATGCCTGCCGTTCGATGCAGCCGCGTTCGACGTGGTCGTTTCCACCTTCGGCGTCATGTTCACGCCCAACCAGGCGACGGCGGCCTCCGAATTGCTGCGCGTCTGCAAACCCGGCGGCCGCATCGGCCTCGCCAACTGGACGCCGGAGGGTTTTATCGGGCAGGTCTTCAAGACCCTCGGCAAGTATCTGCCGCCGCCGGCCGGCGCCCGGTCGCCGGCATTGTGGGGCACGCACGCCGCGCTTGAGGAAATGTTCGGCCACGAGGCGCGTTCCATCAGGGCCGAGCCGAAGCGGTTCAACTTCCGCTACCGCTCGCCGGACCATTTCCTGGACGTGTTCAGGACCTTCTACGGTCCTGTGCTGAAGGCGTTCGCCGCACTGGACCCGGCCGGCCAGCAAAACCTCCGCGACGACCTGCACGCGCTGATCGTGCGCATGAACAGGTCCGGCGACACCACCATGGTGGTGCCGAGCGAATATCTCGAGGTGGTGATCGCCAGGCGGTGAGGGGACTTTCGTCAAGCATATTTTCAACCCGGAGTTTTTTGATGAGCAGGATCATTGCGCTTGTTTACGGAATTGCTTCCTACGCCTTCTTCTTCGCCACCTTTCTCTACGCGGTCGGCTTTGTCGGCAACGTGGCCGTCCCGCGGACGATCGACGTCGGCCGGCCGGCGCCGACGACGGAAGCGCTGATCGTCAATCTTCTGCTGATGTCGTTGTTCGCGATCCAGCACAGCGTGATGGCGCGTCCGCAATTCAAGCAGTGGTGGACGCGGTTCGTGCCGAAGTCCGTCGAGCGCAGCACCTATGTGCTGTTTGCTACCGCGGCGCTAGCGCTGCTCTGCTGGCAGTGGCGGCCGATCCCGGCCGTGGTGTGGCACCTCGACGATCCCATGATCGGCGGCCTGCTGACCGGATTGTCGCTGCTTGGCTGGCTGATCGTGCTGACCAGCACGTTCCTGATCAATCATTTCGAGCTGTTCGGACTGCATCAGGTCGCGAACCATCTGGTTGGCCGCGAGATGCCGGCGGCGCGATTCCGCACGCCGCTGCTCTACAATTTCGTGCGGCACCCGATCTATCTCGGCTTCATCATCGCGTTCTGGGCCACGCCGCACATGACCGCGGGGCATCTGCTGTTTGCCGCAGTGACGACCGCGTACATCCTCATCGGCATCATGCTCGAGGAACGCGACCTCGTGAGCCAGTTCGGCGACGACTATCGCCGCTACCGGCAGCGGGTGTCGATGCTGGTGCCGTGGCGCAGATCGGCCTGATCGCGCCGCGAAACCTCGCCGATCCGCAGCGACGCTCGACGCCTCCACCATCGCTTTGCAGATGCCGAAGCACAATTGGGAATGGTCCGATGACAATTTCAGCGTTTCCGACGGGAAATCAGCAAAGCTGTGTCATAGCCTTGCATTGCTCGCTTGGCTCAGGCCGGCAATGGGCCAGGCTGACCGAGACGCTTGCCGCCCGCTATCGGGTTCTTGCTCCCGACATCTCCGGTTACGGTTGCCATCGCGGGTCGACGGATTGGCCGACGACCCTCGCCGGCGAAGTCGCGCATCTCGGCGAATTCGTGAGCGAAGCGAAAGGACCGCTGCATCTCGTCGGCCATTCCTATGGCGGCGCGATCGCTTTCAGGATGGCGACGGCGTCACCGTTTGCCGGCCGCGTGCGCAGCCTTACGCTGATCGAGCCGGTGGTGCCGACCTTGCTCAAGGAGAACGCCGCGGACCGCCGGCTGCATGACCTGTTTGCCCGGTTGGCGCGCGACGTTTCCGCCGATCTGTGGAACGGCATGGAGACGGAAGCGATCGACAGGTTCATGGCCTATTGGAATGGATCGGCCCCCGCCGAAGCGATTCCCGAGGACGCGCGTCTGCGCATGATCGAGCGTGTCGGGAAAGTCGCCTACGATTTCGCCGCGGCGCTTGGCGAAGAGAATGTCACGTCCGCCGCATCCGCCATTGGCGTCCCGACGCTGTTGTTGTCGGGAGGCCTGTCGCCTTACCTGACCCAGCGCATCGTCGGCCGGCTTGCCTCGATCATTGCTGGAGCCGAAGCGCATCACTTCCCCGCGGCCGGCCACATGCTGCCGCTCACCCATGCCAGCCGCGTGAATCCCCTGATCGCCGCGCACATCATGCGCGCTGACGATCTTGCCGGGGTGTCGCTCGCATCGGGGCCTGAAGCAGGGGACGGATCGGTCGAGGCCATGTTCACGGCCTGTCAGAGCGACTGATCTCTTGCATCATCCGCGCGTGCCCGGATTCCTGAGGGGCGGCAACGCAAAGCCGTTCGATCAGGATGCGGCACGTGCGGCCTGCCAGCCAACGGCATCCTCCGCCGTTTGCGTTTCCTGCATGAGGAAGGCGAACAACAGGCTCCACAGCGAAAGCATGGCAATCGGGATCATGTAGTACGGCGTCGCCACCGAATAGGTCAGGAAGAAAGCGACATTCAGTGCGAGATTCACCGCCGTCACCAGCACCACGCGCCTGACGCCGTCTCCTCGGCTCAGCAAATAGATCGTTGCGGCGATCGCGACGGCGACCAGGCCGACCTGCATCGGATCAGTGAAATACTGCGAAATCACCGCGATTGAAGGGTGGAATGGCTGGACCTCCGGATTGTTGCCATAGGTCGAGACGAACGGGCTGCCGGCGTTGATCGCGTTGGAAATCAGGGTTGGTGCCATGCCAACGACGAACGATGCCGTAAAGAGCGCGCCTTGCAGGAACGGCAGCGCCTTGCGGGATGCGAGGAACGAAACAAGGAAGAGCAGGAAATAGCCTGAAGCCAGGACCAGGTTCGCTACCCTGAAGTTGACGGTAAGGCCGAGCAGGAAGCCCACCGCGACGATCAGTCCGATTCTCGCATCGCGTTGCGGCCCGGCAAGCCATCGCGCCGTGAGAAAACCTGCGAGCGCGCATACGACCATGGTCGGCGCCATCGAATAGCTTGCCTTCGCCGGATTGATCATCATGTAGATCACAAGGCAGCCAAACACGCCTGCGAGAATGGTCGAAGACGCCGTCCGCGCGAGAAAGATGGCTAGTAACGCAAAGCCGAACATGGCGACCGTCGCCAGCATGTACATCGGGATGACCTGGCGACCTTGCGGGAACAGCGCCAGCACCATTCCGACGCCCGGCGGGTACTGGATCACCAGCTTTCCTGTTCGCTGCATCTGCATGTGACAGGGCGCTGTCGCCGCGTTGCTCCAGCCGGGGTAGCCGATCTCCTTCAGCTTCGAGGTCAGATAATGATCGTCGTCGTGGGAGATGTCGGTCTCCAGGCCCGCAAGCCCGAACCTCTGGAACAGGTGCGCCTGCCGCAGGTAGCAGATGTCGTCGTAGACGCCACGCGTCTCGTTCCATCGCGACATCGCCCACAACTGGCTGGCCAGCACTGCAAGACACAGGAACGCGAAGACGGCCTTGAGCGCGTTGTTGTTCGTTTTTGCCATCATCTTGCGCCTGGAAGCGTGAGGGGGGGGATTCTAGTCGAGCGCAAGGTACAGGTTGGATGATAGCGGCCCGAGCATCAAGCCGGTGTGGCCGACCGCTGCGTGCCTGGCGATTGGCGAAGCAAGCCGCCATAGCCGCTTTCGCGTCATCAGAATCAGGTTCTCTTCCTGCGCCCATTCCGATTTTCCGGTGATCCGGCACGCAACGCGGAAGGCGCCGCTGTGATAGTGGAGCAGCGGCAGCGCCGTATGATGCTCGACCGGAAAAAACTTGTTGGGCACGGTTATGAATACGCGGCGCGCAACGCGGCAGAGCTCTTTGACGAACAGCATTTGATTGTCATGACTGCCGACGTGTTCGAGGACGGCATTCGACGTCGCGACGTCGAATGAATTGTCCGCAAAAGGCAGGCGGGTGTTGGGCTCGATCTGGACGTAGCGGCAGAGCGGGAAGGCGGCCTTGAATTCGATGCCTGCGCCCAGGCCGCATGCCGTGATTTTTTCCTGATGGGGATAGCTTCTTTCGAGCGCGTTCGCGCCGTCGTTGATCACGTCGGAGACGCCAACGTCGAGGATCTGGTCCTCCGCGGAGGGATGCATATGAGACGTGAAATCTCGAAATATGCGGTCCCTGGCGATTAGAAGAAGTCGTTCGGCCAGGCTGCCTGGCGGTACCGACTTGTAATATTCCTGATCGATGACCGACACTGCCCTGCGTCCGCAAAAAAATTCGGGCAACAATCAGAATTTCTGATCGGGCCGGGTAGCTGGCTGGGGAACCTGGATTCGAACCAAGACAAACAGAGTCAGAGTCTGTTGTGCTACCGTTACACCATTCCCCACCGAAGTAGCTGATTTGACAGCGCTTTTTTCGGAAGTTTTCCAAGATCGCCAAGGAGTTTTCCAAATCAGGCGTCTGGCAGCGGTGATATAGCCGTCCAAACGTTCGCGGTCTAGTCCTCCTTCGAGACCAGCCGAAGCCGCTTTTGCCCTTGGGCCGCGACCTGCATCTGATCCTTGAAGCGCATGTAGTGCTCGACGTTCTGCCTGGACATGCCGATGTCGTTGGCGATCTGGTCGACCTCGTAGGCTTGCTGGGCGCGCGCCAGGATGCCGGTGCCGCGCAGGCCGTGGATGGTCGGATGGTCAGCGTCGTCGGGCTCTATGTCCCAATCGTACTTCTTGACCTGGGCGACGACCCATTCTTTCCAGCGGCGACATATCTCCCGGCCTTCCGGGGTGTCGGCAAGCCAGCGACCCCAACGCGCGCGCAGGCCGTCAGCGGTGTATTGCGCGCCCTTCGGCGAATAAAGGTAAAGGTCTTCGCGGAAGCGATCGATCGGCTTCAGCCAGCGTGAATTCGTGAAGGTCACCGGCGTCTCGGCCCACTGGTCGATCTCGAGCGCGTCGGCGGCCGCGAGGGGAATGTGAAAGGACCTGCGGCGCTTTCTGGTCTTGAGCGGTCGACACCAGAGGCCGTTGCGGTCGCGGTGCTCGGGCCCCATCCTGATGAGATCGCTGCCGCGCTGGCAGGTCATCACGCCGAGCCGCATCATGCGGACCAGATCCGGCCAAGCTTGCGTTCGGACATAGTCGATCACCCATGACGGCCACGGCACATGCCCGCGGTCCGGGATGTCGAAGTCTCTCACCTTGTCGAACGGATTGAATTTGGCGAGGTCAAGCGGAATCGCCCAATCCCAGATAGTGCGGCCGACCGACAGCATCTGGTTTGCCATCACCGCGGTTTCTTTCATTGCGTCGCGTGCGGTCTGGACCGTGATCGGCGCCAGGTCGCGAACCGCCACCATGCCCCAAGTATCGTGCGCCTCGAAGCGGCGCATGTGCACTTCGTAATTAGATTGTGTGCCTTCGGAGAGCCGTTTGAATTCGTCGCTTGCGCGGTATCGGGTGATGAGATCGCCGATCGAGCCGGCCGGATAGCTGGTAGGAGTCGAGTTCCGGCGCCGCTCGACTTCGGCGAAAAACCGTGCCGGATGCTTGACCGCATCGGGCAATTTGATCCGCTCGCCCTCGCGGTCGGTGTTTCGTCCGGGATTCCAATAATAGTAGGTGTAGGCCTTTCCGCTTTTTTTGCGGATGGTTTTGGTCTCTACCCCTTCAGGCAGCGCCACGCCGGTTTCCCTTTTTCTGGCCAAATCTCAACGCTCCATGCATGGCCGCATCGGTGGTGTCCGATACCGTCCGGCCGGAGAGTTTACGGTCTACGTCTTCCCAGCGCCAGCGGGGAGTGCCCGAAGGGAACGTGTCGTACGGTGGGGGCAGGCGGCCTTCCTTCACCCATTGATCCCATGTGTCTGTCGAAATCAGCAATTCGGCTGCGCCAGTCTCCCGGTCGACATAGGACGGGGTTCGATCGCCGCGAAGCAGATTCTCAGACTTTCGTACCGTCATTGTCGTCGCACCCGTGATGGTTCATGTCGCACTTGATTTCGAAAACCGAGATCCGGAATCTCACACGCTCAACTTCGAGAAAATAGATCAATGTTCGAGGTTCGCCCCATGGGTCACGTTCTGGCCTTTCGCGACGTGAACTTCCGTCTTCCATTAACCTGTGCATCTCTTAGTTCATTCAATCACGGCGCCAAGCATTCACTCCACTGAAAGGAGAGAAAACTTGGGACGTGTTATGAGATGGTTGGAATGGCGAAAGATCCCTTTTGTCCAATAAGATCGAAAGAGATGACGACGATCATTTTTCGTTGACTTGAGTTTGAGTTCTCAGGATCAAGCCCGCCGGGCGAGAAGCCGCGTGACAGCGCGCACGAACTCGTAGCGGTCCACAAAGTGCAGCCGGCAGTTAAGTGATTCAGTCGGCTCGCAATAAGCTTAATGCGCGAGCACGGCGAGCTCGGACCCATTCATTCGAAAGCACGAAGTCACGGCGGACTCCTTATTCGCCTTGCTTCGTAGCTCCAGAACGGCCTAGTCATTCAACCATCCGGATATCCGGGTTGGCACAAGGCGAACCTGCTGGCGTTTCCTGGAGTTTGCTCGAACGTCCGTTCTTTGGCTGGAGCCAGCTCAAATTGGCCCATGATGGATTGGAATGAAAGTGCATTTCGTTCAGCGGGTTAGAAGGGGGCGTGTGCACGATGTGTGCACCGAGAGATCAAGGAAAATCTAGCGATTGCTGGCTTTGCCGGCCGACTTAACGAATGGCGCGTCAGGTTTTGCGATGTCTCGCGCTGACGGCGATCGCTGCGGCGGCGGTCCTATTGTCGACCCCGAGCTTCGAATAGATCTGCTCCAGATGCTTGTCGACGGTGCGCGGGCTCAGGCCCAGGATCTGCGCGATGTCGCGGTTGGTCTTGCCCTTCGAGAGCCAGGATAACACCTCGCCCTCGCGGGTGGTCAGCCCGAGCTCGCTGGAGAATTCCGCGGGCATGTCGCCGCTGGTGTCCTTGGCGAGCCGCAGCAGGAACTCGTCGGGACCGAGCTTGCCCATGTACTGCAGACGGAGCTGCTCGTTGCCGGGGAGGGATGCCGTGGTCGCGGTCTTCGCCCCGGATTTGCCCTTCTGCGCCTGGTCGAGCCATTGCGGTATCGGGTCGGGCAGCGCGAAGTCCCCGGTGTCGGCGAGCGTATCGGACAGGAGTCTCTGCGCCTGCGGCGTCGCCCATAGCAGCTTGCCCGCGCTGTTCAGCGCCAGCAGATAGCGGCCGGAGACGTCAAGCGCCGCGCGCGCGCTCTGGGTCATGCGGGCGTTGGCGAGATGGACGCGGATGCGCGCCAGCATCTCCTCGACCACGATCGGTTTTGTCACGTAGTCGACGCCGCCGGCTTCCAGCCCGCGCACGATGTGCTCGGTCTCGGCCAGGCCTGTCATGAAGATGATCGGCACGCCGTCGAGCCCGGCGTCGCGCTTCAGCCGCCGGCAGGTCTCGAACCCGTCCATGCCTGGCATCACGGCGTCGAGCAGCACGATGTCGGGCGTGATCTGGTCGATGATCCGCATAGCGGAGGCGCCGTCGAGCGCCACCATCACGGTCATACCGGCGCCGTCGAGCGCATCGGTGAGCAGGCGGAGCGTCTCGGGGGAGTCGTCGACGACGAGCGCGACGTCACGCTTTTTCTTGTCGATGGTCATAGCTGCGCAAGGTCTTCAACGTCGCCATGTATTGGTCGAGATCGAACTGGTCGATCAGCGTGCGCATCTGCGTAACGAAATTGGCATGTTCAGGGTGTTCGTTGCCGATCTCGTCAAGCTTGAGCTGGATCGCCCTGATATAGCCGAGCTGCCCTAGGTCGATCAGCTCCTCGAGATATTTCACCGGCGGGCGGGTACCGCTGTCCGGCTTCCATGGCGGGGGTGCGGCCGGCTCGGCGGCCTCATACTGCCATTCGATCTTGAGCAATTGGCGGATGGTTTCGAGCAGCCGCGGGATGTCGATCGGCTTCATCAGGTAGCCGTCGTGAAACGGCTGCGCCAGCGGCGCGCCATGGGCTTCCAGCGCGCTCGCCGAGATCATCAGGATGCGCGCCTGGTGGTGGCCGGCAGCGCGCAAGGCTTCGGCGACAGTCCAGCCGTCCATGCCGGCCATGGAGATGTCGAGCAGGAACAGGTCAGGCCGGCAATGCTGCGCCAGCGCGAGGCATCCCGGTCCGTCGGGCGCGCTGAGCAGAATGAAGCCGAGCGGCGCCAGCACCTCGCGCAAGAGGTCGCGATGGGTCGGATCGTCGTCGGTGATCAGGATGGTCCTGCGCGTGCCATGATAGCCGTAGACGGGAGCGTCGACCGGCGCGTCGCGGCGCGGATTGGTGACTTCCGACAGCAATAGCTTGACGCGGAACGTGCTGCCGGTGCCGACGGTCGAGGTCACCTTGATGTCGCCGCCCATCACGCCCGCGAGCAGGCGGCTGATGGTGAGGCCGAGGCCGGTGCCGGTCTGCGGCTGCGAGACGCCGAGCGCACCGCGCTCGAACGGCGCGAAGATGCGTTCGAGATCGTCCGGCTGGATACCCGGCCCGGTGTCGGTCACCTCGAACTCGGCGACCGGGCTGCGGTAATGAACGATGAATTGCACGTGTCCGGCTTGCGTGAACTTGATCGCGTTCGAGAGGAGGTTGATCAGGATCTGGCGTAGCCGCTTCTCGTCGGCATAGACCACGACGGGCAGCAGCGCCGGCCGCTTGAACACGAAGTCGATGCCCTTGGCGGCGGCCTGCAGGCGGAACATGCCGACCAACTGGTCGAGGAAATCGCTCAAGCGCACCTCGTCGCGCGAGAGATAGAGGCGGCCTGCCTCGATCTTGGAGATATCGAGAATGCCGTCGATCAATCCCGACAGATGGTCGGCGCTGCGGCGGACCACACGCACCTGGTCGCGCGGCCGGGCCTGCAGCGTGGTGTCCTGTTCGAGCAATTGCGCATAGCCCGAGATTGCGTTCAGCGGTGAGCGCAGCTCGTGGCTCAGGCCGACGACGTAACGGCTCTTGGCGAGGTTGGCGGACTCGGCAACCTCCTTGGCGCGCTGCAGCTCGGCGTCGGTGCGCTTGTGGGCGTCGATTTCCTGGATCAGGAGCGCGGTCTGCCGCCGGGTTTCCGCCTCGGCCGCGCGCCGGCTCTGCTGCGCCAGCACGAAAAGCCAGGCCACCACCCCGATGATCAGGATCAGCGCGAAGAACACCCTCCAAAGGACGTCGGCGAGCAGTCCGTCGGCGTGCACGGTCGCCGACGTCTGCAAATAGATCAGCCCGAGCACGAGCCCGACGAGGCCGGCGGAAACCGCGAACACGCCAAGGTAATGCCCGAGCTGCGAGTTGATGCGGGCGTAGATCGGCTGCGGCATCAGTTTTCCGAGCGTTTCCGACACTTGCGCACCGATCCGCGCATGCGGTTTGCAGAGGTCGTGACAGCGCGCGTCGAGTGAGCAGCACAGCGAGCAGATCGGGCCGGCATAGGCCGGGCAGGCGGCCATGTCCTCCGGCTCGAACGAATGCTCGCAGATACAGCACTGGATCGACTCAATATTCTGCCAGCTCCGCTTCGGCTTGCGCGCGATGTAATACTTGCCGTCGGTGGCCCAGGCAATCAGCGGTGCGGCGATGAAGGCGACCGCGAGTGCGACGAAGGCCGACAGCGCCTTCGCGGTCGGTCCGAACAGGCCGTAGAACGCGCTGATCGAGACAATAGTGGCGATCGTCATCGCGCCGACCCCGACCGGGTTGATGTCGCAGAGATGGGCACGCTTGAACTCGATGTGCTGCGGGCGCAGGCCGAGCGGTTTGTTGATGACGAGGTCGGCGACGAGCGCGCCGACCCAGGCGATCGCGACGTTTGAATAGAGCGCCAGCGTCTGCTCAAGCGCCTTGTAGACACCGATCTCCATCAACAGCAGCGCGACCACGACGTTGAACACCAGCCACACCACGCGGCCGGGATGGGAGTGGGTGAGGCGGGAGAAGAAGTTCGACCAGGCGATCGAGCCGGCATAGGCGTTGGTGACGTTGATTTTTACCTGCGACAGGATGACGAACGTCCCGGTCAGCGCCATCGCCAAATCCGGCTGCGACAACACGTAGCGGAATGCCTCGAGATACATGTTGGCGGGCTCGGCGGCGTGCTCCGCCGGTACGCCGTGGCTCAGCGCGAAGAAGGCGAGGAAAGAGCCCGCGAGCAGCTTCAGCGCGCCGAGGACGATCCAGCCGGGGCCGGCGCTGAGCAATGCGATCCACCAGGCTTTTCGGGAGGTGCGGCGGTCGCGCGGCAGGAAGCGCAAGAAGTCGACCTGCTCTCCGATCTGCGCCACCAGCGCGAACACGACCGACGCCGCGGTACCGAACAGCAGGAGGTCGAGATGGCCGCCTGAGTCGCCGTGCTCGCCGGCAAATGTGCGCCATTCGGCGAACGAATGCGGGTTGGCCCAGGCGATCGCCGCGAACGGCATGATGTGGAGGATGACCCATAGCGGTTGGGTCCAGAGCTGGAAGCGGCTGATCAGCGTGATACCGTAGATCACGAGCGGGATGATCACGACCGCGCTGATCAAATAGCCGACCGGACGGGGAATGCCGAAACACATGTCGAGCGCGCTGGCCAGGATCACGGCCTCGATCGCGAAGAAGATGAAGGTGAAGGAGGCGTAGATCAGCGAGGTGATGGTGGAGCCGATATAGCCGAAGCCGGCGCCGCGGGTCAGGAGGTCGATATCGATGCCGCATTTGGCGGCGTGATAGGCGATCGGCAGCCCGCACAGGAAGATAATCACGCTGACGACGAGGATCGCGGCGGACGCGTTCATCGTACCGTAATTCAACGTGATGGTGCCGCCGATCGCTTCCAGCGCGAGGAAGGAGATAGCCCCGAGCGCCGTGTTGGCGACCCGCGCGGCCGACCAGCGCCGCGCACTCTTGGCTGTGAAGCGCAGCGCATAGTCTTCCAGCGTCTGGTTCGCAACCCACTGGTTATACTGGCGCCTGACGCGGTCGATCCGCTGCCGCCCTGCCACTTTGCTCGGCTCCTGATCCGGAATGTCCCGGTCTTGTTGCTGGCAAATCCCGTACCAGAACCTACGTCGCTATTTTGCGGTGCAGTATACGCAATCCCACGTATCAGTGCGCTGCACAAAAATGAGCAACCCTCGGCCCCACAAATAAGCGTTGTCGAACCAATGGGGTGCTTATGTCAGACGAAACCAGACCAGGCCTGAAGTCTCCGCTCCGCCGCAAGCTCTTGATGGGAATGGCCGCGCTGCCGGCCGTTTCGATGTTGCCCCGTCCCTCGTTCGCGGACATCCCCGCAACCTCTGTGGTCAATACGACGGGTCTTGCAGTCACTGATAGTGAGGTGACGGTCGGCATCCTGCACTCCGTCACCGGCACCATGGCGATCTCCGAGACCGGGTCGGTGGAGGCCGAGAAGCTCGCGATCGAGCAGATCAACGCCGCCGGCGGCGTGCTCGGCCGCAAGATCAAGTTCATCCAGGAGGACGGGGCGAGCGACTGGCCGACTTTCGCGGAGAAGGCGAAGAAGCTGCTCGTCAACGACAAATGCGCGGCGGTGATGGGCTGCTGGACCTCGGCATCGCGCAAAGCCGTGCTGCCGGTGTTCGAGCAGTACAATGGCATGCTCTACTACCCGACCTTCTACGAAGGTCTCGAGCAATCCAAGAACGTCATCTACACCGGCCAGGAGGCGACGCAGCAGATCATCGCCGGCCTCGACTGGGTCAACAAGACCAAGGGCGCCAAGACCTTCTACCTGCTCGGCTCCGACTACATCTGGCCGCGCACCTCGAACAAGATCGCGCGCAAGCATATCGAGGGCCACCTGCAGGGCGCCAAGGTCGTCGGCGAGGAATATTTCCCGCTCGGGAGCACCCAATTCAACTCGGTGATCAACAAGATCAAGCTGACCAAGCCGGACGTGATCTACGCGATCATCGTCGGCGGGTCCAATGTCGCCTTCTACAAACAGCTCAAGGCGGCCGGCATCGACCTCTCGAAGCAAACGCTCCTGACCATCTCGGTCACCGAGGACGAGATCGACGGCATCGGCGGCGAGAACATCGCGGGCGCCTTTGCCTGCATGAAGTACTTCCAGTCGCTCGACAATTCGAACAACAAGACTTTTGTGCCCGCCTTCAAGAAGATGTGGGGCGAGAAGACCGTGATCGGTGACGTCACGCAGGCCGCCTATCTCGGTCCGTGGCTGTGGAAGCTGACGGTGGAGAAGGCGGGCTCCTTCGACATCGACAAGGTCGCAGGTGCCTCGCCCGGCGTCGAGTTCAAGGGTGCACCGGAAGGCTATGTCCGCATCCACGAGAACCATCACCTGTGGTCGAAGACCCGTGTCGGCCGCGCTAAGGCCGACGGCCAGTATGAGTTGATCTACGAGACCGCCGATCTCGTCGAACCGGATCCGTTCCCGAAGGGCTACCAGTGAGGCGGCGAGTTGAGGGTGCAACCTCGCTCTGAACGCATTGCGGCGTGGACGATATTGCCCACGCCTCGGATCGAGCGTCGCTGCGTCGCGGCGCGTGCCTTGGAATGACGGAGGACGACGAAATGTTCGGCGACTACTCGATCGGTGATCTCGGCGCCATCTTGGCGATGCAGGGATTTGCCGGGCTCATCCTGTTCTCCGTCTACGTGCTGATGGCGCTCGGGCTCGCCATCATCTTCGGCCAGATGGGCGTCATCAACATGGCCCACGGCGAGTTCATGATCCTCGGCGCCTACGTCACCTGGATGACGTCGAACGCGGTCCAGCACGTCGCGCCCTGGCTGTTTCCCGGCTATTTCTTCATCGCGATGGTCCTCGCGTTCATCGCCTCGGGCTCGCTCGGAATGCTGGTCGAGTGGGGACTTATACGCCATCTTTACAAGCGCCCGCTCGATACGCTGCTCGCGACCTGGGGCCTCAGCCTGATCCTGCAGCAGTCCTATCGTTCGATCTTCGGCGCGCGCGAGGTCGGTGTCGAACTGCCGGATTGGATGATGGGCTCCTGGCAGGCGACCGACTCGATCCAGATCCCGATCAACGGCATGTTCGTGATGGGCCTGACCATCCTGATCACGATCGCGGTCGCCTATGTGCTGTTCTGGTCGCGCTGGGGCAAGCAGGTGCGCGCTGTGGTGCAGAACCGCGTGATGGCGGGCGCCGTCGGCATCAACACCGAGAAGGTCGACCGCTACACCTTCGGCCTCGGCTGCGGCATCGCGGGGATCGCCGGCAGCGCCTTCACCATGATCGGCTCGACCGGGCCGACCGCCGGCCAGCTCTACATCGTCGACACCTTTCTGGTCGTCGTGTTCGGCGGCGCCGCCTCGCTGTTCGGTACCATCGCCTCCGCCTTCTCGATCTCGCAGACGCAGTCGACGCTGGAGTTCTTCATGTCGGGATCGATGGCCAAGGTCATCACGCTGCTCACGATCGTCGCGATCCTGATGCTGCGCCCGCAGGGGCTCTTCGCGCTCAAGGTCCGCAAGTAGCAACAAGCAGGCTGATCATGATCATCAACTCGCGCTTCTTCAATCGCACCGAGCTTGTCGGCTTCCTGGCGCTTGCAGCTCTCCTGTTTGTGATCCTGCCATTGTCGCTGGATATCTTCCGCCTCAACCTCGTCGCCAAGTACCTGACCTACGCCTTCGTCGGCATCGGTCTTGTGTTGTGCTGGGGTTATGGCGGCATCTTGAGCCTCGGGCAGGGCGTATTCTTCGGCCTCGGCGGTTACTGCATGGCGATGTATCTCAAGCTCGAGGCGTCCTCGGTCCAGAACACCAAGATCCAGTCGACGCCGGGCATTCCCGATTTCATGGACTGGAACCAGCTGACCGCGCTGCCGTTTTTCTGGAAGCCGTTTCACAGCTTTCCGGTTACGCTGATCGCGATCGTCCTGGTGCCGGCGATCTTCTCGTTCATCATCGGTGCGGCGATGTTCAAGCGCCGCGTCGGCGGCGTCTACTTCGCGATCATCACGCAAGCGATCGCGGCGATCATGACGATCCTGATCGTCGGCCAGCAGGGCTACACCGGCGGCATCAACGGGATCACGGACCTGCGCACGCTGCATGGATGGGATATCCGCACCGACCACGCCAAGTACATCCTCTATTTCGTGGAAGTGGTAGCGTTGTTCGGCTGCATCTTCGCCGCGCAGTTCATCCGTCTGACAAAGCTCGGGCGCATCCTCGTTGCGATGAGGGAACAGGAGGACCGAGTGCGCTTCTCCGGCTACAGCGTCGCCAACTTCAAGATATTCGCCTTCTGTGGGGCCGCGGTGTTTGCCGCGATCGGCGGCGCGATGTTCACCCTCGAGGTCGGCTTCATGTCGCCGTCCTTCGTTGGCATCGTGCCCTCGATCGAGATGGTGATCTACACTGCGGTCGGTGGCCGGATGTCGATCTTCGGCGCGGTGTGGGGCTCGCTGCTCGTCAACTTCGCCAAGACAAGTCTCTCGGAATCCTTCCCGCAGCTCTGGCTGTTCGGCCTCGGCGCGCTGTTCATCGCGGTGGTGCTGGCCTTCCCGAACGGCCTCTCCGGCATCTGGGGCGATCACGTTCAGCAGCGCATCGATCGCCTGCTTGCTTCACGCAAACCGAAATCGGCGGCCGGCTATGTCGCCGACGGTGCACCGGCGGAGTAGGGAGGCGATCATGCTCGTCGGCCATCAGCCAAAGGACTTCCTGCTCGCCGTCTCTGGCCTCACCGTGTCCTTTGACGGCTTCAAGGCGGTCAACGATCTCTCCTTCTATGTCGAGGAGAACGAGATCCGCGTCATCATCGGCCCGAACGGCGCCGGCAAGACCACAGTGCTCGACCTGATATGCGGCAAGACCCGCGCCACATCGGGCTCGATTCAGTTTCGCGGCCAGGAGCTGACCAGGCTGCGCGAGAACGAGATCGTGCAGGCCGGCGTGGGGCGCAAGTTCCAGACGCCGTCGGTGTTCGAGGCCCTCACCGTGTTCGAGAACCTCGAAATTTCCTTTCCGCGCGGGCGCACGGTGTTCGGCTCGCTCACATTCCAGCGCGACGATGCCGTCAAGCAGCGCGTCGAGGAGGTTGCCGAGATGATCTTCCTGAAGGACCGCCTCGACATCTATGCCGACCGTCTTAGCCACGGCCAGAAGCAGTGGCTCGAGATCGGCATGCTGCTGATTCAGGGCCCGGACCTCCTGATGCTCGACGAGCCCGTCGCCGGCATGAGTGTCAGTGAACGTGCCAAGACTGCGGAGCTGCTTAACCGCATCATCAAGGACCGCTCGGTGCTCGTGATCGAGCACGACATGAAGTTCGTCGAGGACATCGCTCACAAGGTCACTGTGCTGCATCAGGGGCAAATCCTGTCCGAAGGGACGATGGAGCACGTGAAGAACGATCCAAAGGTCATCGAAGTGTATTTGGGCCACTGAGGAACTGAAACGATGCTCGCAATCTCCGATCTTCACGTGGCCTACGGTCAGAGCGAAGTGCTGCACGGCCTCAACGTCTCCGTCGCGCCGAACGAAATCGTCGCGATCATGGGCCGCAACGGCATGGGCAAGACCACGCTAATGAAATCGCTGATGGGCATCCTGCCGGCCAGGACTGGAAGGGTGACCATGGACGGCACCGAGCTCGGTGCGATGAAGAGCTACGAGCGGGTCGCGAAGGGTCTCGCCTATGTGCCGCAGGGCCGCATGATCTTCTCCACCATGACGGTGGAGGAGAATATCGAGACCGGCCTCGTCGTCTCCGGCGGCTCGGAAGTGCCCACCGATATCTACGAATTGTTTCCGGTGCTGCTGGAGATGAAGGGCCGCCGTGGCGGCAACCTTTCCGGTGGACAACAACAGCAGCTCGCGATCGCGCGTGCGCTTGCGACTAGGCCGAAGGTTTTGCTGCTGGACGAACCGACCGAGGGCATCCAGCCGTCGATCATCAAGGACATGGCGCGGACCCTGAAGCGTATCCGCGATGAGCGCGGCCTGTCGATCGTTGTCTCCGAGCAGGTGTTGAGCTTTGCGCTCGACATCGCCGACCGCGTGCTCGTCATCGAGAACGGCGAGATCGTTCGCGACGATCCGCGCGACAACGTCGATGCCGCGCAGATCTCGAAATACCTGTCCGTCTAACCACCACGCGTAAACCCAAGGGGAGCACCTCGATGCCAGAGACACTGATCAAGGTCGATCTTACCAAGTCGGCCTATGAAAACGACAAGGTCCATAACCGTTGGCACCCCGATATTCCGATCGTGGCGTGGGTCAATCCGGGCGATGATTTCATCATCGAGACCTATGACTGGACCGGCGGCTTCATCAAGAACAACGATTCCGCTGACGACGTCCGCGACATCGATCTCTCGATCGTGCATTTCCTGTCCGGCCCGATCGGCGTCAAGGGCGCCGAGCCGGGCGACCTGCTCGTGGTGGACCTGCTCGACGTCGGCCCGCTGAAGGAGAGCCTGTGGGGCTTCAACGGCTTCTTCTCCAAGCAGAACGGCGGCGGCTTCCTGACCGATCACTTCCCGTTGGCGCAGAAGTCGATCTGGGACATCAAGGGCCTCTACACCTCGTCGCGCCATGTGCCCGGCGTCAATTTTGCCGGGCTGATCCACCCCGGCCTGATCGGCTGTCTGCCCGATCCGAAGATGCTTGCCGCATGGAACGCACGCGAAGCCGAGCTGATCGCGACCAACCCGACCCGCGTGCCGGGCCTCGCCAATCCGCCGTTTGCGCCGACTGCGCATGCCGGCCAGGCCAAGGGCGACGTCAAGGCGAAGATCGGGCTGGAAGGCGCGCGCACCGTGCCTCCGCGCGAGCATGGCGGCAATTGCGACATCAAGGATCTCTCGCGCGGCTCGAAGATCTACTTCCCGGTCTATGTGCCCGGCGGCGGCCTCTCGATGGGCGACCTGCACTTCAGCCAGGGCGACGGCGAGATCACCTTCTGCGGCGCGATCGAGATGGCCGGCTGGCTGCATCTGAAGGTCGACGTCATCAAGGACGGCGTCGCCAAATACGGCATCAAGAATCCGGTATTCAAGCCGTCGCCGATCACGCCGAATTACAGGGACTATCTGATCTTCGAAGGCATCTCGGTGGACGAGGCCGGCAAGCAGCACTACCTCGACGTTCACATCGCCTATCGCCAGGCCTGTCTGAACGCGATCGAATATCTCAAGAAGTTCGGCTACTCCGGCGCCCAGGCCTATTCGATCCTTGGCACCGCACCCTGCCAGGGCCACATCTCCGGCGTGGTCGACGTGCCCAATGCCTGCGCCACGCTGTGGCTGCCGACGGAGATTTTCGACTTCGACGTGATGCCGTCGTCGGCGGGGCCGATCAAGCACATCAAGGGCGACGTGCAGATGCCGATCTCGCCGGACAAGTGATCACCAGCGTCCTTAATCCGAGGTTCGCACCTACTCGCAGCGGGCACTTAGCGAACCTCGGATTGGCAAGGACGCTGGAAATGATTCATTCCAGTGTGATCGGTTCAGAAGTTCTCTGAAGGTCTCGTGGCGGGTGTGTAGGGAGCTTCTGAACCGCCACACCGGCGAAGGATGCGGGACGGCTGCGTATTTGGCCGCCCCGCATCCATCGCCAGCAAATATCACACACGATTGCGCGAGGATTGAAAATGCCTGTCTACGAATATCTCTGCAACGATTGCGGCCCGTTCACCGAGTTGCGGCCGATGGTCGAATGCGACCTGCCGCAAGATTGTCCGCAATGCGAGTCTGAATCGCCGCGCGTCATCCTGACGGCGCCGGCGTTCTTGTGCATGCCCTTGGACAGGCGTAAGGCGCATGCCACTAATGAGCAGAGCCGGCATGCGCCGAAGACGCTCGATCAGTATAAGGCCGCACACGGTCCCGGCTGTGGCTGCTGCTCGACCGGCAGGAAGAAACCGGCACGGCTGATGACGAAGACGAGGGGCGGCGCGAAAGGTTTTCCGACTGCGCGCCCGTGGATGATTAGCCACTAAGAGCCTCGCGGTCGTCTCCGTGGCTTGCTACCTTGGGAGCTCCCTTGAGATGGCGGACCGTCGCTCGCGCGTTTCCTTCCCCTTTTTGGGTCGTCCCGGGCCGGTGTCTTTCCTCAAAGACCCCTGGCTTGCCGCAATTTAGCTGAAGCTTGCCCAAGCTTGCTCATGATGGATTGGAGCGAAACAGCTTTCTTTTCAAGGTTTTAGAAGACGTCGTGTGCACGACGTGTGCAGCGAGAGATCAAGAAAAATCTTACGTCGGCCAAGGTGAGCAGGCCATCTGGAGCCGGTCCGGGGGCGGCGTGAGGTCGGGCGACGTGCACGATAAAAGTTTCAGAGGGCAGGGCGAGCGACGGACGACGAGTGGTCTCGGTGTCGGACGCGGGAAAACGTCACGCTTCTTAGCGCGTACTCACGCAGATCCACTCGTGAACTTAAGAACGAAAAACTCTCGTAGCGGGTGGTAGCGCTTCCCCGCTACTTTCGGCCGCGATTTTCTACGCCAACTATTGGCTTCGGATAATGACGGTTATGGAATGGTCGTGGAGCCGGCTGATAAGCACATGCGCGAGTTAGGGACTGTTAAACGACTGATAGCCTCACGCCCGTCCCGCCGCCATTTTCAGCAATGAACTCGATGCCGGCTTTTCGAGCGCGGCTACAAGCGCCCCCCGTTTCCTGCCTCCCTCCGACCGTTTCGCTGTCTGACATCCGCGAAATTCGTATGGACGGAGCGCTCGGGGCGATGGGGGTGTCTATCTTCGAAGACATCCTGCGAATGGCGGGCAGCCAAGTACATCGCCGCCGTCCACGAGCGCGAATGCTCTCAGAGCTGGGCGGGCTCGCTCGCGCGGCGAGATCCCTGGGACCGCGTTTCGGTCCACGTGCCAGCGGACAGGGGCGTTTCAAATCCCGGAAGGCTCTCCTCGCAGCGCGAAGCGATAAAAAGGCATAGCCTCGGCAAAGCTTTGTGGCTGAAGGAGTCACTATGCCGTAATTGAAAGTGGTACCACCCGAACGCGACCGACAACCCGCCACGGGTCAAGGCGCTTGCGGATGTTCGGCACTTAGCGAGCCGGGAAGGGTGGTGCTGTCACCATGCGCAGGCGAGGGCGAGCTTTGAACTGACCGTCTCTTCCAGGGACGCTCGGCTTCGGTCCGGACATGCGCATCGGCAGCTTTTGACGCGGAGTGGACATTCATCAGTGTCGGCTAAGTGCCAATTGCGATCGAAATAGACTGTCCGCTCTCATTGGGGCCTGATGCGAATAGCGGTGCAATCAAGATTCAGAATCTCGAAAATGGTTGGCGCGCTCGACGAGAGCGACCATGTGGGCGGCCGCATGAATCGTCAGAGGATGCTGGGTAAAGCCGGGCCGCGGGGAAATATAGCCCGCCATTTCACGAGCCAACCTGAGTTGGTCATCCGAAGCTGTTGCAAGCAAGGAAATCATCAGGTTCTCTAGCGCGATGACGCGGATACGCAGGGTGACGAGTTCTGCATTGGTGAGATCCGGGATTGCAGTGCGCTCAGTTTCGCACTCTGAATCCGAGGCGGGCCCGTCGGGGCCAGCGCCGCCTTCGTTGTCCCACCTGGACAGAGCGCGTTGACGCTGGTTCCAGTCGCTGGAGGTATCGGAATTTTCTCGAGGCATGCGTAGCTCCTCATGTAGTCACGAAGCAGGCTGGGGCCCCACGGCGATCAGATCGGCATGCGATAGCCGTAGAACTCATGGTCCTCGTTATAGCCGCCCTGGCCCGCGCCGAGATCGGCGAAGTCGCGCACGAATTCGATCGCCGCGATCCATTTGACCATCTTGAAGCCCAGCTCGTTCTCGCATCGCAGTCGCAACGGCGCGCCATGCAGCACGCTGACCGGCGCGCCGTTCATCTCGTAGGCGAGGATCGTCAGTGCGTGGCGCATGTTCTCGATCTTGTGGACGTCATAGTAGCGCCCGCCATCGGCACCGTCGGCCAACGAATAAAACACGACGTAACCAGCCTCGGACATTGGCTTCACCAGATCAAGGATATCACGCATGGCAACGCCGCCCCATTCGGCAACGCCAGACCAGCCCTGAATGCAGAAATGTGTCGTGATCTGCTCCTGCTTCGGCATCGCCTTAAGGTCGGCGAGAGAGAATTCCCGAGGCGCCTCGACCAGGCCGCCGATTCGCAACCTGTAGCCGGCGAATTCCTCCGCGACGAGATCATCAAACTCCTTGGAGTTGGGCATCGTGCCGTTTGGCCAGAAGTAAGGGGAGATATCTTGCTTCGTGAGCTGAGAGCGCGCGTCCCAGCTTTCGGCTAATCCCATGATCCAACCGATCATGAACGCGCCGGCACGCTGCACCAGACGGGCGTGCCGGATAGTGAGGGGCGAAGCCAGAAGCCAGGCGATCGTCAGAATGACCATCGCCAGCACGAACAGCGGAAAGCCCGTCCATGACGCGTTGTCCACGCCGCCGAACATGTGGTTGGTGTTCTGTCTGATGCCGGTGACGAACACCATGACGCCATGCGCCAGAATGAAGCCCACGAACCAGACGAACGAGATGAAATGAATCGACCGCATCGCCTGCCGGTCGAATAGCCTGCCAAACCATCCCAGCGCGTTGGAGATCGCGGGGCTCTGCATTAGTCCGGTGGCGATAGAGACCGGCGCCGCGACGAACACCGTGATGAAATAACTGAGCTGCTGGAGGCCATTGTAGCGAGTCCAGCTGTGATCGAGCGGAAATTGCAGCGATGCATACTGGATCGCCGTTGAAAGCGCGGCAGGGAAGACCTCCCAGGTCAACGGCACCAGCCTGCGCCATTGATCGGTTGAAAACAGCAGCGCATAAAAGGCAACGCCGTTGATCAGCCACAGCAAGTTGACCGAGAAATGCCACCAGCGCGATAGGCCGAGGGTATGGCGCAGGCCGGGAATGCCGAGCCATGTCGGCAGAGTGACGGAATCGTCTTTGGCGGTCCACACGCGCCCCTCCGGCACCGGAACCTGGAAGCGGAACCAGTCGGTCCCCGGCGTGCAATCGCGACCCCAGTAGAGACGTGGATGGTCAGCCAGGATTTGCAGGCCAGCCCGTATGATAAACAGCATGAAAAACATGTTCAGGAAGTGCTGAAGCTGCAGCCACCACGGGAACCCCGAATCGACGGATGGCGCAGCCTGTGCAATGCCGGGATGCTGTCGGATAAAGGCTTCTACGCCGGGAATTTCGCGCAGGCTTTGAGCCAAGGCGACCAGGCAGAGCAGCGCCGCAGCGGCAATCGGCAAGCCCCACAGCGTATTGATCCAGCGCCGTCCTATGCGGATCCGGGGCGCGATCCCGTTTTGTGGAGGCATCCAATGATTGAGGCGGATGCGATCGTCGGCATCGCTAAGTGTTGCCCGGAGCGGTTCGACCGGGAAAGATTCTGAATTCGTGCGCATCGACCGATCATTCTCTATCATCGAGCGCGCCTAACATGAGGGCGTCAATTGCCAAGCTTGGTGAGCGCGGAACCCTTGTGAAAGGCGATATGATCCGTCTTGCGGCTCTTGATCTCGTATTGTGGATCGTCCGGGCTCGCATGGTGCGTATAGCCGTTGAGCTCGAACTTAAGAGTATGCACGCGGATGATCGTGCCGCTGACACGTCCAGCCTCGGAATTCCAGCTCACGCGATCATGAATCTTGAAGGTCTTCGGCACGGTCATTCGATCCGGCGCCGCCAAAGAACTGCAAGGAGCCAGTTCTCGCATGGAATGCATATTTGCTTGAGGGGCATGAGGACCAACCGCTCCACTCCCTATCGGTTCCTTGAGATCGCAGCATCTTTCGGCAAGCGCGCGCTTTTGGTTCCGCCATCGGGCGCTTAGGGTCAATAGTGGCGCGGACTGGTCAAGCGCTTTCGTCGATTGGAGAGACGACACGAGCACCTTTATCACCATGGGCCACTCGACCAGGATGATCGTCGAATTTGTCGATCCCGTGCGGGAATCAGGGGTCGTCCTGCGGACCTCAAGCGGGACATGACGCCGCTCCGGACCAGGTCATATCCGGTCGCGAGAGTCAGAAGCGATGCTCCTCTCGGCTGCAGATGAAAGACAGCAGCGAACCTCGCGCTTGAATGCGTCCATTTCTTCTGCAAGGTCCTCTAATAGCTGATGCTGCTCCGCTTGGCTGATCATGCCGCTTGCCAACTTGCGATAGCGCTCGCGGTTCGACTGGCTGAAGAATCTTGCCATTCCTGCTGCGCGCTTTCGTATTCTGGTATTTTTATGCGCGGTCGTCATTTCTTGCTCCAGCGGAGTCGGGTGACCTATCTGCGTGTCATGCGATCATTGCAGCCGTGTATGTTCTGTATGGACGTTAGACAAACGAATTATCTTGACACTTAAATGCATTTTTGCGGTTGGATGGACAATTAGCGTGTCGAAACGATCGGCGGATGGCGAAGATGGACGAAGTGCTAACGTGCCGTGTCGAGCATATGTTTGCGCGTCGAGTCGAGAGTTAGCCGAGTGTCGAGACCGTCGGAGAGCCCGCCGCCCGGCCTCGATTGCGATCTCGTCGCGGCTATCCGTCGGGGAAAGCTACCGCTTTCGAGCGTCACCAGCGAGATTCGCGAATCGAGCCTCAGGTGCGAACGGCGCTTCGGTCGTTCTGGTCGGAACTAGTGATATCCGACGCACATCACATAATCGCGAAGCAGCAATTCCTCATCCTGAGCTTCTTCTAAAAGGAGCTGGAGAGCGTCGCGCGCGTTTAGCATTCCGATCGGGTGTGACTCAGCATCGACAATCGGAATATTCTTCAACTTTCGTATCTTCATGATCGACCACGCGTCACTAAGCAATTCACCGGGTTTGCAGACGACAACGTCGCGAGTCATAACTGATGACGCCTGAGTAGCGCAGCTTTGACCCTGGCAACGACTGATCTGACCTACGACATCTGTCTTCGTGATCACTCCCGCCAGCACTCCGCTGGAGGTGCAGACGGCGAGAATGTCGGTGCCCGCATCGCGCAGGAGCTTCGCCGCCTCGATAAGTTGCGTACTGTCGATGATCGTGACGAGCTTTTGGTGAGCAATAGGTAGGAGTCTGTCGACGAACATTGATCTCTTCCTCTGTCTTCGCTCGCGGCAGCCGGCTGAACGCACACTGGCGCGCTTACCATTGAATGACGAAGCTCCCTCGGAGACCTCGCTCCACAGGCGGCCGGTCGACAAGCGCGGAGGGCGCGAAATGGGAAGCTACCTTTGTTAGGAATTGCAATCGAGTCCTCTAGGAATCCAAGGCTATGCGAAGCGTTGCGAGAATGCCCGCGGCGCCGAGCGTGAAACAGGCGAGCCGTACCGTTATCGCGGCCGCGAATTTGACATCGGAGTGAACGTAGTCCTCGACGACTACCTGCAGACCAAGTGCGGCGTGGTAGAATAGCGCGATGAGCAAAAGGTCCATCAGGACAACAGTGATGGGATTCCGCATCCAGGCGACGAAAGCTGTATAATCGGCCCCAGTCTGCGCGATGATCGCGGGGATGAACCACATCGTGAGCGGGACAAGTGCAATCGCCGAGACGCGTTGCATCCACCAGTGGTGGACTCCGTCTTTTGCAGACCTAAGTTCGATAGCGCGCGCTAGGGGTGTGCCCATGTCGTGACGTCCCATCGCGTTACTTTCCTATGTGAGCGCTGGCAATCCAGGCAACGGCCGTCATCACAATGCTGGCGGCCACGACGGCCCATCCCGACATATAGATCGTCCGAAGGTCAAATCCGTGTACGGTGTCCCAGACGAGATGTCGGATCCCACCGAAGAAATGCAGAAAAAACGCGAACGTGCATCCGAACAGAATCACTTGACCTGTCCAAGAGGCGAGCCCCGCTTGCACGATGGCGTAAGCTTGCGGTCCCGCGGCTGCTGCCAGAAGCCAGATCACGAGTGCTATTGCGGCGATGCTCAAGAATACGCCGGTGACTCGGTTGAGGATCGAAAGTACGGATGTCAACTGAGGGCGGTAGAGCTGGATATTTGGCGAGAGTGGCTTTTGCGATTTGGAGGACGAGCTGGATGCCATCGGGACTTACCTCCTACAAAATCAGCGCTGACGCTCGATCATTGCCTTTTTGATGTGCGCTATGGCTTTGCCGGGATTCAAACCTTTAGGGCAAGTCCGCGTGCAATTAAGGATCGTATGGCAGCGATAGAGTCGGAAGGGATCTTCGAGCTTGCTGAGGCGCTCTTCCTTCGCTTCATCTCGGCTGTCGGTTAGCCAGCGCCAGGCCTGGAGCAGAACGGCAGGTCCCAGGAAGCGGTTACCATTCCACCAATGGCTTGGGCAGCCAGAGGTGCAGCAGAAGCAAAGAATGCACTCGTAATAGCCGTCGATTTGGCTGCGCTCCTCGACTGATTGACGCCGCTCGCGTTCCGGCGTCGGTGTCTTGGACTGTAGCCATGGCTCAATGGCGGCGTACTGGGCGAAGACGTGCGTCTGGTCGGGGACCAAGTCCTTGATGATTTTCATGTTGGCGAGCGGGTAAATCCTTGCCGGGCTTTCCATTTCTGAAATGAACCTCGTGCAGGCAAGCCAGTTCGTGCCATCCATGTTCATAGCGCAGGATCCGCAGACACCCTCGCGACACGAGCGCCGAAATGTGAGCGTTGAGTCGACCTTGCTTTTGATCCAAATAAGCACGTCGAGAACCATCGGCCCACAATCGTCGAGATCGACCTCAAAGGTATCAATATGCGGGCCGCGTCCCGAATCTGAGTCGTAACGGTAGATTTCGAACGACTTGGTGCGTGTTGCTCCGGCGGGAGCAGGCCAAGCCTTCCCGCGATCAACCCTCGATTCTTTCGTGAGCCCAAAGTTTATCGGTATTGGAAATCGTTTGAACAGATGGTTGCGTGAGACTTGTTTAGAGGATTCTATGATCATGGCGAGTGCCCTGTGCGATCCGTTAGAAGCGTACGCTCCTTGGACAGGTCTGATATAACGACGCCGCAACACGCCTTAGACCCACGCAGAGGTAAAGATCCAATTTCGATTGGCCGGCGTCCGTCTCCCTCGCGACTTACGCGACGATCTATCCCGCGATGCCGTTAGGCAAATGAATTTTGTTGACGCTTGAATGCAATTTTATCGATGTTGGCGAAAGTAAGCGGAGCTCGCTTGGAGAGTGTCGCAACAACACGAAGTCTCGCTTAGCAGCGTCGTGATCTGATCGTGATTGCAGTTCGCACAATTGCTAGGCGGTTAGCAGAAGGCGATTCGGTAGTGGTCATTACTCCGACAGGTGTGGTGTCCTTCGCGATCAGCAGTAGTGTTTCCAGGATGCCGAGGCGCCGATCTCGCGTTCAAACGGAACCGGGCGAATATGCCGTCGTCGGCTATTTGTGACTTGCGGCGCTCGTTTGGTCCACCATATCAAAATAGCAAAACCGAAATACTCGTCGAATGTCCTTGCCACGCCTCCTGCTCGAAATTGGTGTTTGTCGGATATGTGAAACCGAGCTTCCACACAGCCCCCGGCCAATTCTGCGTGTGTCAGGGAGCGCGCGTCTATTGATCATCAGTCAGGCGCCAGGCAGCAAAGTCCATCAGACGGGTGTCCCGTGGAACGATGCAAGCGGCAATCGCCTGAGGGATTGGATGGATTTGGACCGTTCGACGTTTTACGACCAGACAAAAATAGCGATCGTTCCTATCGGTTTTTGTTACCCCGGCGCAGCGGCGAGCGGCGGCGATAAGCCACCTCGTCCGGAGTGCGCGCCTCTCTGGCACGAACGCGTACTTGATCACCTGCCAAATCTTCAATTGACGCTGTTAGTTGGTCAATACTCTCAAAAGCGCTATTTGGGATCAGGTCGGAAGGGGTCGATGACGGAGACGGTAAAGGCATTTGCTGAATATGGCCCGAAGTTCTTTCCGCTCCCACATCCTAGTTGGCGAAGTGGAATTTGGATGCAAAGACAGCCCTGGTTTGAACAGGAGACGATACCTTGGCTGCGAAGGGCTGTGCAGCGCGCGATCAAGGATTGAGACGGTCAGGCCGCCAGATCGGCAGTATTGACGCGCCACCTATCCGGAATGTATGGCCGTTCCGCTAGCTGTCGCATTCCGATATCTTGCGACGTTATTGCGATCGAGGGCGCCGCGAACTAGGTGCGGTCCATGACGGGTTCGCAGTGCACTGCAGCAAGCCAAGATCGTTGCCCTCGCGAGTCTAGATGCTAATGGCAAAGGCGCACTTGTCGAGATAATGCCTTGCAGCGTTCGTAGCGGGAGAGTGAATGAGAGATTTTTGGCTTTCCTGCGGTCACCACTTGACGGACAGAGACGCCGGTGGCGGCTTGCTTGTGACCGATGAGTTTCTGAAGGTCTATCTGGCCCGAACGGAACTGATTCCGCCGGCCGAGGCATGTCCGGCCGAACATGTGCTACATGCTTCACTGCTCGCAGATCCACGCCGTCGCGTCAGGGACGGAGAAATTGCGGCGCTGTTCGACGCCGACGCGCGGGAGAACTGGGGTCTCATAATAGCCTTTCGCGATCGTCTTCTGCAGCAGAGAACGCTGGAGGGTGCTTATCTGGACCTTATCCGTCGCGACGTCGGCAAGACGCCACCTTTGTTTCTAAACCAGCTGGTTCATTTGATCCTGCGCAACGCGCTCGACGGTTGCGATGATCCATTTGTGCTTCGAGCCGCTGAACTGCTGTTCCGTCCGCAACGGCTGACCGTGCATGGAGGTTCGTTGATCGCTGCCGACGACGAGACCATCGCCGGCGCCGATAGCGCACGGAAGTCGCCCTTGGTAGCCATGCTCGATTCCCCGACGGAAGCGGAGATCGATGTCATGGTTGAGGATACTGCGCATACCTACTGGGAGCGTAGCGATGCGTTTGACATGGCTCTCGACCTTACCGCGGGACAACCCGGATTGGCAAAGCTGGGTGAAGTAATGACGCGCTGGATCAAACATATGCTTGCGGTCGACGTCGAGATTCAGCCGCTGACCGAAATGCGCGACGTCAAGTTTGACTGGTATTTGGGTCTAGATGCAGTCGGTACGAAAATTGGCGATACTTTATGGAATGCCGGCTCCCTTGACCCGAGAAGTGAGGCCAGTATCGTCGGTCTCTACCAGTTGAAATTTAGCGATCCCACGGTGGTTGTCGAAAAGATCGGATCGGAGCCTGTCTACTTGATCCTGGCGATGACACCTGACAAAATGCTTCATATGAAGCCGCAGAATCTGTTGATCGGCTTGCCGATCCGACATCCGAAACCGATAAGTTGACGTAACTGCCAGTCGGCGTCCTGACAAAGCACGTCCCGTCATGATCGACCGGAATGCGACGCAGGGTCGGATCTGCCGCAAGAGAAACCCGACAACGACTTCGCTTCCGGTCGGCATTCTCCGCAAGATGCAGGGTACGGCGCAGATTGTTTTCTTGGATGGTGTACACGGCGACGTCGAAAGCTTGGCTCGCTGGCGATCGGGATGTTCGGGGCCTTCACACCGCCTGCGCCACCTTGCCTCGATGCTATTTGAATTCGACGTACGAGCAGAAGCATGGTCGTCGGATATTCATTTTCAAAGCGCCGCCGACCTCACTCGGGTCAGACCAGTCGTGGAATTCCCGCAAATTCATTCGATGACGATACGTGGCGTGGACTTGTTGGCTCGTCCCGCTGACAGCGCCAACCAGGCCTGCCGGGCGATTCCGATGTAGACTTTGGCATGGACGCTCTCGGGTTCGGTCGCAACGATCGGACGCCCGTCATCCGACGTCATGCGAATCTGAATGTCCAGGGGTATCTCGCCGAGGAACGGCGCACCGATCTTTTCGGCCTCGCTCCGCGCGCCGCCGTGGCCGAAGATCGGCGATACGTGCCCGCAATCGGGGCAGCAAAAGCTCGACATATTCTCGATCACGCCGAGCAATGGCACATTGACTTTCCGGAACATGGCGATGCCACGCCTCGTGTCGATCAACGCAATGTCCTGCGGCGTCGAGACTATTACCGCGCCCGCAAGCGGCGTCTGTTGTGCCATGGTGAGTGACGCATCGCCGGTGCCCGGCGGCAGATCGACGACGAGCACGTCGAGATCGCCCCATGCGACTTCGCGCAGCATCTGGGTGATGGCTGATATCACCATCGGCCCGCGCCAGATCATTGCGAGGTCTTCCTCGACCAAAAAGCCGATCGACATGACTTTCACGCCGAAGCGCTCCATCGGCTCCAGCGTGCGCGGGCCGACCAGCCGTGGCTTGCCGCGCAGCCCGAACAGTCTTGGCTGCGAGGGACCGTAGATATCCGCATCGAGGATGCCGACCTTCAGCCCGAGCGCGGCGAATCCAAGCACAAGATTGCACGACGTCGTGGACTTTCCGACACCACCCTTGCCGGAGGCGACCGCGACGATATGCTTGATACCCGAAATGCCGATTTGCTTCGACGTCGCGCGCGCCCTTGCTTCAGTCTCGGTAACGGGCACACGAATCTCCTGACTCTTGCTGCAGCGCGGTTGACGGCGTTCGTGACTACTTGATTGGATTGGCCTTGCCCGCTTCGCGAGCGCGCAAGTAATCCTCGGTGGTCACGGTCGGTGGGCGCGGTACCGCATGCGGGTCGAAACTTTCGTTGACGACGGCCTCTACGCGGCAGTCCTCGCACATCTTCACGACGTCGATGCGCCGTGCATTAGCACCGGTAAACATCCAGTGCTTTTCCTCAAGCTTGGCGACCACACGTTCGATTGCGCTTTTCGTGCCGAACGGCTTGCCACATCCGATGCAATGGAACGGATCCTCTTCCTTCAACACCCGCTTCGGCGCGTTCCATGCCTGGAAATCGAGCCGCGGTTGCAGTGTAATGGCGTCCTCGGGACATGTCGCTTCGCATAGCCCGCATTGGACACAGATGCTCTCGGTGAAGCGCAGCATTGCGCGGTCCGGATTGTCCGACAGCGCACCGGAGGGGCAAGCGGTCACACAGGAGTGACAGAGCGTGCAGCTCTCGACATTCAGCGACACACCGCCGAACGGCGCGCCGGGCGCAAGTGCGACGATATCGACGGGCACAGGCGCCGCGAGATGGAGTTCGCGAAAAGTCGTCTCAAGTAGGCCGCGCTTGGCACCACGCGGAACGAAGGTGGCGGGCTTTTGGGTTGCAACGCCAACCGGCGCTGCGTCCAACATTGCACGGAATTGATCGGGGTCATCGGTCTGGATGATGCGCACCAACCCATCACCGAAGCCGAGCGCCGCGACGATGGTTTCCGACGTCTCAACAACGCGCAGCAGGCTAAGAGGGTCGTGACGGGGTTTTGCACGGGTCAGCAACGTGACGCCGGCTGCGCCGTAAGCGAACAGCGCGGCAACCGCCTCAGGCCCGATCTGCGTGACTTCGTTGACCTGGACCGGGAGCACGTTTGCCGGCAGGCCGTCACCAAACCGCGCCAGCGCGTCGATGAGCGGCGCGCCATGGTCGCCATCATGAAGAAGCACGACGGCATTGATGCCGCCAGCCTTGCGGTAGGCCTGCACAAGCGTGCGCAACCGTCGCATCAGTACATCTGCGGCCGGCAGCGCATAGGATGCCGCTCCGGTCGGGCAGGCCGCGGCGCAAGCGCCACAGCCTGCGCAGACGGCGGGGTCGATTGTCACCGCGTTGCCGTTTGGCGTGATCGCGCCAGTCGGACAGAGGTCAAGACAACGCGTACAGCCCGTGATTCCGGAGCGCGAATGGGCACAGAGCGATTCGTCCAACTCGATAAAGCGCGGCTTGTCGAACGTGCCGACCAGATGGCCGGCGTCCAAGATCAGTTTTTCGACTGCGGCGCGGTCACGGGGATCGGCTCGCAGATAGCCGGGCCGCAATTCGTGGGCGGGAAACATTGGCGAGCCGCCGCTGAGATCCAGTACGAGGTCGCAGGTCGAGACCGCGCCATTGTGCGGAACTCCGAACTCCAGCCGGCGGCGCGACGAAGGCGCGGGGAATGCATAGTCGTCGATCGTCAGTTCAAACTGGCCGAGATGCCCACGCCCATTGCGTACGCTGCCCTTCCGGATTGGAAATTCGTTTGAGTAGCGAGGGGTCACATCGCCGGGCTCGGTCAGAAGCACCGTGACGTCGAGACGATCGGTAAGTCGGCGACCGACTTCGATCGCCGCATCGCCGCGGCCATAGATCAAGGCGACGCCGTTGCTTTCGAGCGTCACCATTGCGACGGGCGGCGAATCCTCGGCCGCCGCTGCGATCAACGCCGCGGTTTTCGGACCAGCCGCAGCCGCGTTCTTCGACCATCCCGCGGCCTCTCGAATGTTGACGAAGGTGAGCGCTGAGGAGGTGACGAGATCTTCCGCAAGCTCCCGGAACAAGGGTGCTTCCTGGGTACAGGCGACGGTAACAGGTATGCCTTCGGCGAGTGCCGCCTTGAACCGGTCGATTTCGAGCCCGCAGAGCTGGTCTGCTTGGGTGATCTGCCCTGTACAGACGCGGCCAATCGCCGGCGCGTCCAGCGGCATGGTTTTCTCGCAGGTGCAGATCATCAGATGAGGTGCGGTATCACCCATCGTTTCCTCCCGCGGCGTCGGTCCTTACAATCGGCATGGCTAGACCTCCATGCTTCGATGCGACCGGAATTTCGAGACGTCGTCTGCTTGACCTCGGTATCATACCTGCCCAGATAACGCACACAGGACATTTTGCAATGGAGCCGCGAGCATTTGCGACTTTGGATCAATAGGTACCGAGGAGGATGGTTCGCATGATGTCGCGAGTCAATGAGGCCGAGCGGGCGCTCGACCTACCGCCTGGTTATACTCCGGTCTTGTTGCGCGAGAGCGGCGACGCGTTTGCTCATGGCCTCGCAATTGCAATGCAAGCTGGCGCCGGAACGCTGGTCTCGGTCGGGCGCTACGACCTCGTCGAGCTTGCCGTCGTGCTGGAACCGGCCGAGCCACTGGTATCAGCGCGGCGTGCGCTATTCGTCGGAATGAATGCGACCGCCGATGCCATCGCGGCGCATTGTCCACCCGAGCGGGAAGTCAATTTTGCGTGGCCCGATTCAATCTTATTCGATGGCGGACTGCTGGGCGGGGTGCGTCTCGGCTGGCCCGAAGACTGCGCCGAGACCGACGCGCCAGCCTGGCTGGTGCTGGGCGTCATGCTACGCGCAGTTGATTTAGTCAGTATCGAGCCTGGCGCGATGCCGCGCACCGTATCGCTGATGGGAGAAGGCTTCGAAATTGTTCAAACTGATGCAATCGTAGGAAGTTTCGCGCGGCATTTGATGATTGGCTTCGACCAATGGAACGAATCTGGGTTCGATCCTGTCGCCTGCAACTATCTGACGCGGCTACCCAAGAGCAAAGCCGGCGAGCGGCGCAGGATCGATCGCAACGGCGACCTTCTCATTAGCGCACCGTTCGAAGTGGGCGCGGCGGATAGGACTAGCCTTCTCGATGGCCTCTCTCGCGCGGCGTGGTATGATCCGGGCCTTCGTGGCCCCAAGCTCGCTTGACGCGAAGATGCTAAAGCTTCCGCGGACCATCAGGCTAGACCCGTCAGACACGTTTGTGTTTGAACGCGCTGCTGAGTCAGGCGAATGGGCCGTCTCGGGAGCTTTCGTGTTCGGGGATTGCAACGATCCAACCGCACTCGGCCAGAAACAGCGAGTAGCCCTGCGCTCGGGCTTCCTTGGTATCGAAAGTCTCGGCTGGTCGACGCTGGCCATCGTAACCGAGGCGACCGAAGCGGACATGCAAGGTGCTGTTGAGCGTCTCGCTGCGCGCTTGCTGTCGCAATTCGGCGCGCCCGATCCTCAGGCTGCTCGCGTTGCAGCGGAAGAAGAGGTCGCCTTTGCGGCTTCGCTCTGCGATCATTCGCCGCAGACGCTGCTCGCCGTGCAACGCTGCATCGAGAATGGCGAGATGCGCGAGCGGTTCCGCACATTAAAGCCACGGGAATCGGCGCCGGGAGCCGATCGGCTGCACGCGCATACGCGTGTATTCACCTTCCTTGAGATCGAAGACGAAGACGTGTCTGTAGACCAAGTCGACCTTGTTGGGTTGATTAATGCCGACCGCACGTGAGAAGCACCGTCGATGGCGATTGGTCTGACGCATCTCAATGTTTTCACTACGAAACGCGCTCAAGAGGGCCCCGCGGTGAATATTCCAAGCGAGCAATCTAAATCGCCCGGCCGATCGAGCGTCGGCGCCATACCTTGTCTCGAATGATGCTTCTTCTAGTTTATCCCGACGAGATTGTGTCCTGGGTCGCCGACGCGCGCGCCGCTTGTCGAAAATGCGACGTCGACCGTCTCCTGTTGGGCATGGAGGACATAGAACGCGCCAACTCCGATCGCTGCCGCGCAAATCACTGCCACAATAAAAGCCTTCATGACGCCACCTCCAGAGGATGATACTTCAACAAGGTAGTGTAAGCAGGATGCAACGCAAGAGAGGCTAATTGTCATACTTGCCTGCTTCCATCGCATTGGTGACCCTTTTGATTGCGAAACCTCGCCCGTCCTGACTGGAGGCGCGAAATGAGCCAGACGAACGCTGACCCACCTTGGCCCGTCGAAATCCGCCTTGCGAAGGATCGTCGTACGCTGAATGTTGTGTTCGACGATGGAGCATCCTTCGACCTTTCCGCAGAATTGCTCCGCGTGACAAGTCCCTCTGCCGAAGTCCAAGGTCATTCCGAATCCGAGCGCAAGACGATCGGTGGCAAGCGAAATGTTGAGATCCTTTCAGTTGATCCTGTTGGCAACTATGCGGTACGCCTCGGTTTCGATGACATGCACACGACCGGCATATTTTCTTGGGCATTCTTACATGAGGTCGGGCGCGATGCCGGGCGGCTGTTCCAGTCGTATCTGGATGATCTTGCCGCCAAGGGTCTCGATCGTGACAAGCCGGGCGTCCGTTAACAGTTCGGATGCGGTTCTCCCACCGCCTTGGTATATTGGTTGTCTCGCCCCATATGCCGATAAACAAGAGCGCAAAGCGGTGGGGCCGGAGTGTCGGTCTCGGCGCAGCTCCAGAACAGGAGACACACATGCCCGACATCGTATCTCAGTCGAGCACGCGAGAGCTTGCACAGAAGCGCAAGGACCTATCACCCGACGCCGAGGCGGCTTTTCAAAACTTCAGCCAGACAGTTTTCGCGGACGGCGCGCTGCCTGCCAAGGTTAAGCAAATCATCGCGGTCGCAGTGGCCCATGTCACCCAATGTCCATATTGCATTAAGGGGCACACGAAGGCCGCACTACGGCACGGCGCCTCGGAACAAGAGCTGATGGAGGCAATCTGGGTCGCCGCGGAAATGCGAGCTGGAGCGGCCTACGCCCATTCGGTTCTCGCCATTGAGGAAATGAAAAAGCTGGGACGGGCATGAGTGCGTGATCAGCCGGCTCACTTGGTGCGCTGATGAACGCGCCGTGCCGGATTGGGTTGTTTTCGGTATGACAATTTGAATGGCTATGAGCGGCGCCGAGGACCCGTCTCTGGCGAGAGGATGGTTCCTTGCGATTGCGAAAGCAATGGTGGACTGAGACCGTCGTCCGAACTCTGTGTTACGAAATGCCTCCGGTGGCCCGCCCCTTCGCTCTCAGGGAAGAGCCCAGCGCGACTCCACTGATTGACATTCAAGGCGGCGAGCGTAGTAGTCGAGAACGCAGCAGTGAAACGGTCTTTCCTATCCCGGTGGTCACGCTTTGAAAGTGCTACGCATGAAATTGCAAAATATGTTTATCAAACGCTCGATCCAAAATCTGGAGGCAGCCGTGTGAACATGATGGCGCCGCTCCTACGGATTCCCATCGGCGTCGTTGTCGAACGGTCCACGGCAAATTCGCCGTGGTGTGAATTTATCTGGCGCCCGACCGCCGTGCTTGGCGGGATCCCGGACGTGGATCCGTGGACGCAGCTGGCGAGCGAAGAAGAGACCGTGACATTCTACGTTGGTGCGGCTGAGATCGAGCTGTACCGCACAGAAACTGAAAATTACCGCGATAATCTCGTCTCGGCCGCGCCTTCAGTATGGGTTGCTTTGCTCTCAACCGCAGGCGACCCGCCGTATCAAATTGCCGCCGTCACGGCAGACCCAGCGGAAGGCGAGGCTTTGACTGAGCCAGGCCAAGGTATCGTGGAAGCCGTGCCCATGCCCGTCTCGATCCGAGATACCATTGCCTCGTTTATCGCCGAACACCACGTCGAGCGGACCTTCGAGAAGCGCAAGCGCAATCGTGCGGATCCGGAAGCGCTGGCACGGCGTGGCCCGCAATATAGGAGCGGGGATGAGTAACGACGCGGATTTTCTTGCGCGATGGTCCCGTCGCAAGCACGACGCGGCTACGGACAAGATCAAGCAAGCGAAGCAGATCGAGACCTCGAATAGCACGGCGTCTGAAACCGGTCTTGCTCCTCTTGAGCCGAGCGGAAATGTATTGCCATTCGATCCTGCGAGTCTGCCTGCAATCGAATCGGTTGGTGCCGAATCCAATATCCGCGCTTTCCTAGAAACCGGGGTGCCTGTCGACTTGGCGCGTGCGGCGCTTCGTCGCGCGTGGTCGTTAGATCCTGTTATCCGAGACTTTGTCGGCCTATCGGAGAACTCGTGGGACTTTAACGCGCCTGGCGCGATGGCTGGCTTTGGACCAATCGACGGGGAGGAAGGCGGGCGACTTTTGACCCGTCTCTTGGGGGAGCCGGACACCAGAGCTGCAGCGTTGCATCCGCCCGTCACAACGAGTGATTCTTCACTCCCTCGAGTTTAGAAACGAGCGGAAATAGCCGACCAGGCCAGTGCGGCAAGCCGCCCATCTGAGGGTCTCAACGGGTCGAGATCGACGACTTCACAAGCATTTTCAGCGCACTCGACAACCTTCGCTCCACCCCCGCGGCTGAGGCAGTGCGCGCCGGCGGCGACATGCTTCGTATCGCATCCTCGGCATTCGATTTCGGTCTGCATCCTGCGTCTAACAAGGAAACTGCAGTCAATTCCCAATATAATTCAATTGTCTCATGCATCCCTTTGGTGAGAGCTTCGCACGCGTTGAGTTGCTACGCATGCCCATCACGCGAGCAACTCTGCACAGGCGACAGCGAACGAGCGCAGGACCTGCGCATTTGGTGAGAGGCTAACGGGATGGCCGTGAATATCCACAAGGGCGCAGCAAAAGCGGATAATGAAATAAGCGGCCGGAAATCTCGGGGTCCTGTTCGCGCAATTGGCGGAGTTCCAGGACTTACAGATCTGACTGCAGCACCTCAGCTTCGCGTGTCGAGTTTGTCTCATGTTCCGAAGCGTGCGTTGTCGGTTGAAGCCGTGATGGATCTCGAAAGCGAGATCCTGTGGCCGGAGCACCGTCGCGAGCAACCCGTCGAGATTGACGACGTCGATGCGAGCCGCGCTCAAGAATATTCTCTCCTCGCAATGTTGTTGAGCCGGACACCGGATGCAGCGACGCTCGGTCGGATTGCCAAGCTCCGTGGTGATACGACCTCGCTTGGCCTCGCGCATGTGGCTCTTGCGCAGGCAGCCGGCAGCGCGAACGCAGAGCGGATCGCACGCGAGTACTTCACCCTTTTCATCGGAGTTGGGCGCGGCGAACTGCTTCCCTATGGATCCTACTATCTCACCGGTTTTCTTAACGAACGGCCGTTGGCTCGATTGCGCGAGGATCTTGGCGCGCACGGCATCGAACGTGTCGAAGGACAAGCGGAGCCGGAGGACCACGCCGCCACGCTTTGCGAGATCATGGCCGGGATCGTCAGTGGTCAGTTCCCGGTAACCGATAGAATCCAGCAACTGTTCTTCGAGAAACATCTTGCCTCCTGGATCGGTCGTTTCTTCGTTGATCTGGAACGGGCCGAGGCGGCTGAGTTTTATCGTCATGTAGGGGCGCTCGGTCGGCTCTTCCTGCAGACCGAGACGGAAGCATTCACGTTGCCCGCGTGAGCGGAAGTGCAAAGAAGGAGGACGTGGTGATGCGAGCATTCGACAAGACCTTACTCGGACGTCGCCGATTCCTTCATGCGCTTGGCGCGGGAATCGCGGTCGCCGCCGCGTCGCCCCTTGCTCTGGAGGCGAAAGCGGACAGCGAGAGCAACGATGAAAAACGCAAGTCTCGCTACAAAGAAAGCGACCACGTGAAGGCCTATTACCGCGTCAACCGCTATCCGAGTTAAGGGAGGCGACAGTGCTGATCAAGAGGACCGAACGCGAAAAGCACCGTGGCTCGCTCGCCGCCTTTGCCGGTGAATCAAGCAAGCATCTCGATCGTCGTGCCTTCTTGCGCCGCTCGGGGCTTGCCGCAAGCGGCCTTGCCGCCCTCGGAAGCTTGCCGCTCACGAGTGTGCGCAAAGCGAAGGCCGGCCCGCCGGCCGCACCGGGCGCTGCGGTCACCATCCACAAGAACATCTGTACGCACTGCGCCGTTGGCTGCACGGTTACTGCGGAAGTATCCAACGGCGTATGGATCGGCCAGGAGCCGAGTTGGGATAGCCCGATCAATAGGGGCTCGCATTGCGCCAAGGGCGCTTCGGTCCGCGAACTGGTGCACAGCGAGCGCCGGCTAAAATATCCGATGAAGTTGGTCGGCGGCCAGTGGACCCGTGTGAAATGGGATCAGGCCATTGATGAGATCGGCAACAAGATGCTGGAGATCCGCCAGAAATCTGGGCCGGAATCATTCTACTGGATGGGGTCGGCGAAATTCTCCAACGAAGGCGCTTATCTCTTCCGAAAGATTGCGGCTTTCTGGGGCACCAACAACAACGACCATCAAGCGCGTATCTGTCATTCGACCACCGTCACTGGCGTAGCCAACACCTGGGGCTATGGGGCGATGACCAACAGCTTCAATGACGTTCGCAACTCCAAGACCATGGTGTTCATGGGCTGCAATCCGGCGGAGGCACACCCGGTCTCGCTGCAGCACATGCTTGAAGGAAAGGAGCTCAACAGGGCGAACTTCATCGTCATCGATCCGCGGATGACGCGCACCGCCGCTCATGCGAACGAGTATGTCCGCATCCGTCCCGGCACTGACATTCCCGTGCTGATGGGGATGATGTGGCACATCTTCGAGAACGGCTGGGAGGACAAGGAGTTCATCAAGCAGCGTGTCCATGGTTTCGAAGAGGCTCGCAAAGAAATCGACAAATGGAATCCGGAAGAGGTCGAGCGCGTCAGTGGGGTTCCCGGCGCACAGCTCGAGCGCGTCGCCAAATTGTTCGCGACCGAGAAGCCGTCTACCCTGCTTTGGTCTATGGGCCAGACCCATCATACGGTCGGCACCGCGAACGTTCGCGCCAGCTGTATGTTATTGTTGGCGACGGGTAACGTCGGCAAGCCGGGGACAGGTGCCAACATCATCCGCGGGCACGACAATGTGCAGGGCGCGACTGACATTGGTGTCGATACCGTCACGACGCCCTTTTACTACGGCCTAAGCGAAGGTGCGTGGAAGCATTGGGGTCGTGTCTGGGAGGTCGATTACGATTATCTTGTCTCCCGCTTCGATTCCAAAAAAATGATGGAAACTGCGGGCATTCCCCTAACGCGCTGGTTCGATGCCGTTCTTTTGCCAAGAGACCAGGTCGATCAGAAGGACAACGTACGAGGCATGTTCGTGCAAGGACACGCGAGCAACAGCATCACGCGTATCCCAGAATCCATGAAAGCGCTGCCGCAGCTTGATTTGCTGGTTGTCGCCGATCCGCATCCCACAACCTGGGCTTCACTCGCCGTGAAGGCCGGGCGCAAGGACAACATGTACCTGCTGCCGATTTGCACCCAGTTCGAAACCTCCGGTTCGCGGGTTGCGTCCAATCGCTCACTGCAGTGGGGTGAGCCAATCGTTAAACCAAGCTTCGAGTCCAAGGACGATTATCAGGTTCTGTACTTAATAGCGAAGAAGCTCGGCTTCGCCGACCAAATGTTCAAGAACATCAAGGTTGAAGGCGATCGTCCGGTCCCCGAGGACGTCCTGCGCGAAATGAATCGGGGAAGCTGGAGCACGGGCTACACCGGCCAGTCGCCGGAGCGGTTGAAAGCCCACATGAGGAACCAGCATAAATTCGATCTGGTGACGTTGCGCGCGCCCAAGGACGATCCGGAGGTTGGCGGCGACTTCTACGGTCTGCCGTGGCCATGTTGGGGCACGCCGGAGCTCAGGCATCCCGGCTCCCCCATCCTCTACAACAGCGACGCTGCTGTCATGGACGGCGGAAATGGATTCCGCGCGCGCTTTGGAGTGGAGCGCAACGGCCAGACGCTGCTGGCCGAAGGTTCATATCTGCCGGGTTCGGACATTAAGGACGGCTATCCTGAATTCACGATGGGTGTTTTCAAGAAACTGGGCTGGGACAAGGATCTTACGGCCGCAGAACTGGCGACCATTGAAAAAGTCGCCGGCAACCCCGGTAATATCGACACGGTGTCATGGTCGACGGATCTTTCCGGCGGCATCCAGCGCGTCGCGATCAAGCACGGTTGTTCGCCCTACGGCAACGGCAAGGCGCGGACGGTCGCCTGGAATTTACCCGATCCAGTTCCGGTGCACCGCGAGCCGATTTATTCGCCGCGCGTCGATCTGATCGCACAATATCCGACGTTGCCCGACGCGAAGCAGTTCAGACTGCCGAATATCGGCTTCTCGGTACAGAAGAGTGCCGTCGACAGAGGCATTGCCAAGGCGTTCCCGCTGATCGTTTCGTCGGGTCGCCTTGTGGAATACGAAGGCGGCGGCGAGGAAACCCGCTCCAACAGGTGGCTCGCCGAGCTGCAGCAGGACATGTTCATCGAGATCAGTCCAGCGGACGCGGCCGAGCGGGGAATCAAGGATGGCGGTTGGGTCTGGGTCACAGGAGCTGAGAACAGCGCCAAGGCGAAGATGAAAGCGCTGGTGACGGAACGTGTCGGCAAAGGCGTGACCTGGATGCCCTTCCATTTTGGCGGTTGGTACGCCGGCGAGGATCTGCGGTCCAGATATCCGCAAGGCTCCGATCCGATCGTACTCGGCGAAAGTGCCAACACGATCATGACCTACGGCTACGACCCGGCAACCGGCATGCAGGAGCCCAAGGTCAGTTTGTGTCAGATCAGTGCGGCATAGGGAGGCGACACCATGGTTCGTATGAAATTCCTCTGCGACGCCGACCGTTGTATCGAGTGCAACGCTTGCGTTACCGCCTGCAAGAACGAGCACGACGTCCCGTGGGGAATCAACCGCCGGCGCGTCGTAACCATTAATGACGGCAAGCCGGGCGAGAGATCGGTCTCGATGGCCTGCATGCATTGCACGGATGCGCCGTGCCAGGCGGTGTGCCCGGTAAACTGTTTCGTCACCACTGCCGATGGCGTCGTGCTGCACTCCAAGGATCTCTGCATCGGCTGTGGCTATTGCTTCTACGCCTGCCCGTTTGGCGCGCCGCAGTATCCCCGCGTCGGAAACTTCGGCTCGCGCGGAAAGATGGATAAGTGCACCTACTGCGCCGGCGGTCCTGAAGCTGACGGCTCGAAGGAAGAGTATGCGAAATACGGCGCCAACCGGCTGGCCGAAGGCAAGCTTCCACTATGCGCAGAGATGTGCTCCACCAAATCGCTGCTCGCCGGTGACGGCGAAATCATAGCGCAGATTTACAAGGAACGCGTGATGAAACGCGGTTACGGCTCTGGAGCGTGGGGCTGGAAGACCGCGTATCAAGAGACCATCGCATCTTGATCCAAGCGCGGCGGTCAAGGCTCGCCTACGTTCCAAGCGAGCCCATCACAGGAGGATGTGACATGATGAGTGTAGCCATCAAGTTCCGCGTCATCGCCGGAGCGCTGGCATTCCTCCTGATGGTGTTTGGAGGGCAGCCTACGAGTGCCCAGCAGCCGACCTCCGTCAACCCTCAGGCGAGCGCTGTCAAGGAAGGTCAACTCTTCCAGGAACTGAATCGGATATCAGGTCGCTGCACGGTGCCCGATCAGAAGGCCTGCACGATCGAGCAGCCCGCCGGCCGTGATTGGCGACATTTCCACGAGGTGACGCTCCGTTGGATCGGTGGCCTTGTCATCATCGGTATTCTGGCCGTACTGATCGTCTTCTATCTCTGGCGCGGCATGGTGAAAATCGAGAGTGGACGGTCAGGGCGCACCCTCGTGCGGTTCAACGGCTTCGAGCGGTTCGTGCATTGGATGACGGCAACCTGTTTCATCATTCTCGCCCTGTCGGGGCTCAACGTAACCTTCGGCAAGCCTCTACTGTTGCCCCTCATCGGCCCCGAATCATTTACGGCGTGGTCGCAATGGGCGAAATACGGCCACAACTATCTGAGTTTCCCGTTCACGATCGGTGTGTTCTTGATTTTTCTGATGTGGATCGCGGGAAACATCCCGAATCGGGTCGATGTGGAATGGTTGAAGCGCGGCGGCGGCATTGTCGGTCATGATCACCCGCCGGCCTACCGGTTCAACGCCGGGCAGAAGATGATTTACTGGATCGTCGTTCTCGGCGGCACTGCTGTAGCGGCCAGTGGCTATGTGCTGATGTTCCCCTTCTATGGCACGGACATCGCCAGCATGCAGGTCGCTCAGATCGCGCATGCTATTGTCGCCATGCTGTTCGTCGCCGCCATGATCGGGCACATCTACATTGGTACCGTAGGCATGGAAGGTGCGTTGGAAGCCATGGGGACCGGCACCGTTGATCTCAATTGGGCCAAGGAACACCATAATCTATGGCTCGAGGAGGAAAAGGCGCGGACCGGGCCGAACGAGACGCAGCGACAGCCGGTCTCCACTCCTGCGGAATGATTGAACATTCGAGAAATTCCGCTGAGCCGACTTGTGGGAAGTATGTGCAGAATAGAGTTACTAGACTAGCCGGCTAATGCTTGTCGAGTTCGGCGTTGGCCCAATCTAACCGGAGATAGGAGTGACGCCCATGAGCACTAGAAGCACAATTATTTCTGTATCTCTGGTGCTCGGCATTGGGATCGCATCCGCTGGCTCGGCTATTGCGCAGGGAACGATGGGCGGCACCGGTCAGGGTATGATGGGCCCCGGCATGATGCAAGGCGACACCAATCAAGGCATGATAGGTCGGGGCACGACGCAGGGCGGCGGGGCCATGATATGCCCAATGATGAGCGGTATGATGCAAGGTGGCCAAAGCATGATGGCCTCTGGAATTATGGGTCCCAATATGATGCGTGGCAGCACCGGAGGCATGAGTGCGCTGTTCGGATCGCACGTAGTACCGGCGATGACTTTATCCGTAGATGACGTGCGCGGCTATTTCACCGCGCAACTTGATCGTCTCGGCAACAAGCGGCTAAAAATTGGAAACATCAATGCGGTTGGCGGCACCATCGCCGCCGAGGTTGTCACCGTTGACGACTCGCTTGTCCAACACATGAAAATTGATCGCAGCACTGGGAATATCGATTACGAAAATTAATTGTGGACCTCAGACGCCCGCCAAAGAATCCCATCCAGGATGGCAAGCTGAATCTCAGTGATCCAAAGGTCGCTCATCCGGCGCCACCATGAACCTCGATGCCGCGGCTACGCAGGGCAGCCGCAACTTCAAGCCCGATAAAACTTGCACCAAGAATGATTGCCCTGCGCGCCGTTCAGTCCCGCAACAAGCGGAGCGTGACGATGAGTGCAGCGAGCTCCGACCGCGACAAATTCGCTACCAATCCGCACTAACAACACCGCTCGTCACTGACACGGCCAAGCAGCTTGGCTCCGTCAGCAAGTGTGTCTTGCGCAAGGCCGAGCGTAAGATCAAAACTACGGGGATCGGGACGACGCGGCATCTCTCTCTTCAGACAGCGCGAGGACGCGTTGGCGGGCTACGCTTTCGTCACCTCCAACTAAATCCGCACAGCCTCCCACGGCAACGCGTGCACGTGAACATCCCGTGAAGAATGTCTCTTCAAGACGTCTACTGCTCGATCCTCGGCCTTGGTGTCCCTGGTTCGCACCCATAGCAGCAGGCCTCCATGGTCGACTTGCGTCTGCAGATACCGCGCGTGGTTATCGCCCAGCCACTTAGCCAGGAGCGCGCCGACGACGCCCCCGGCCCCACCGGCTAATGTTGCCGCGACGAGGGCGGCGACGATTGCTCCGCCCGAAATAAGGACCGTGCCTGCCGCAGCGGTTGCTCCTGCATACACAAGGCCGCTCACTATGCCCCCTTGAGCGTCCCCAATGGCCTCTGGCGAGACATATGCTGTTCGCAGAACAACGGGATCGTCTTCGACAACGCGCACACTCGCAAAGCCGCTGCCGAACCTTTCTTTCACCGCCTCTTCGCTGGCGAGTAAACTCAGTTCCGCCCGGTGGAAGCCGGAACTCAGGAGTTCGTCGATTGCTGCCTGAAGATCGTTCTCGCTCGCAAAGACGCCGACGGCTTCACGAACGGTGTCTGGCTGATCGTCCATGGCAAGGTCTTTCGTTAATGTTTCGCAGGGGGAATGGCGCATCCGTCTATGCTCGTCCCGGTATCAATCATCGGCCATTCTGTTGGCCATCTGCAGCGAATTGCCGCAGGTAAGCGATCACGTCTGATATTTCCTGACCTTTCTTCAGGCCAGAGAAGATCATCTTTGTGCCAGGTACGACTTTAGTTGGCGCGCGGAGATAAGCGGATAACGTCCGCTCGTCCCACACCAAACCTGAGTTCTTGTTCGCTGATGAGTAACTATAGTTTGGATACTGACCGGCCGGCCGGCCAACGACGCCGTTAAGCACCGGTGCAATTCCATTTTGAGCATTGGGGCCGATCTGGTGACAGGCCATGCATTTCTTAAAGACGATTGCACCGGCGTCAGGGCTCCCCGCAGGGATGTCGACATCCTGTCCGCGAGCCGGGTCGACGGCGATAACCATTAGCGCAACTAGCAGGGAGATTTGGTTCAATTTCTTCTTCCTGGGCAGAGCTCTCGGCTAACCGTTTGCTGCGTTTGCTGCTGTATCGGTGACGAAGGGCAAAAGTTTTTACTACCAGCAGGCTTGTCACCCTGAGCGTGACCCTTAGCGCCAGGTTCTCTTTCTCGTTTGGTGAACGCCACCGTCACATCGAACAACAGAGCAGACAAACGAATTTCATTGACATTTGTCCTCATTGATTATGCTATGAAAACATGGACATCGAGCTCGCTAGAACTTTCATAGAGATCGTCTCCACGGGGAGCTTCATCAAAGCCGCCGACCGTTTGCATGTCGCACAAACGACGGTAAGCGCACGCGTGCGCCTCCTTGAGCAGCAGCTCGGACGACCGCTTTTCGTTCGCAATAAGGCCGGCGCGAGTCTCACTCCGGCGGGTGAGCAATTCCTTCGTTACGCTCCGACATTCGTACAACTGTGGCAGCGCGCAAAACAGCAGGTCGCCGTGCCTGAAGGGCACCGCGCAGTTTTGACGGTTGGAAGTGAGGTCAGCTTGTGGCAGCCGCTTCTGCTCGACTGGGTCAGGATGATGCGGCGCTCGCATCCGGACATAGCGCTTCGCGTTCATGTCGACGTTCCTCAAGATCTAATCACGCACGTAGCAGCCGGACTCGTTGATATCGCGATCATGTACGCGCCTCAGCATCGACCTGGTTTGCAGATAGATTTGCTGATCGAGGAAGAGCTCGTACTGGTAACAACCGACCTCAAGACGTATCACGAAAATGATCCCAGATACGTTCACGTCGAATGGGGACCGGATTTCTCCCTTCATCATGCGGTAAGTTTTCCGGACACAACCCCGAGCTTGGTGGCCAATCTTGGTCCGCTGGCGCTCAATTATGTTCTGTCGGAGGGTGGTTCGGGTTACTTCCGAATGCATGCGGTTGAGTCTCATCTGGCATCCGGAAAACTCCATCTAGTCCCGGACGCGCCCCACTTCTCTTTTCCGGTCTATGCCACGTATTCAACGAATGTCGATGCTGCTGCATTGGGTACGGCGCTCTCCGTGTTGCGGGCGGTCGCGAAGGTGGAGGCAGAATAACCGACGGCTCGGCTTGATACCTATCCTTCACAGCTCGTCGAGCCCGATAGCATCATCTGTGCGAGCGCTACCGCAGTCGAGAAGCACATCGTCATCGCGATTCCACGACGCAACCCTCTTTTGCATCATTTTTTCAACTCCGATCAAGCTGCCTTGGACGGCTCTGTCGAAGACGGATGAGCCGCTGGATGCGGCTGGAAACGTCAGGAGAATTTTTTAGCGAATTGTTTGGCCAGGGCGTCCGCCGTCGCGTCTGCTATTTGATAGACATGCTTCTTCATTTCTTCCCAAGTCTGGGCCTCGGCGTCGTAATTGCGATCCCTCAATTGCTGGATTTGCTGGATGTGATGGCCGCCATGCGCCAGAAGAAGGCCTTGCACTGCATCTTTCGGCAAATAGGGATTCGCTTGACTCAAGAAGGTCGCGATCTCTTCGGCGTTTGACGTAAGGGACTGAGTTGCCTTTGCCTGGGCAGAAACATCACCGGCTACAGCCGCTACCAGATAGGCTTTCACCGCGCCATAATGGCCAGCGAGAAGCTTGAAAAACTTATCCCTTGCTGGTGCACCATAAAAGGGTTCAATTGAGGCGGCGATAGCTTGCGCGTTTGCAACTGCTTGCTTTTCCGCGGCCTTGATCGCCGAATCGTTTTTGTCGATCGCTGCGACCGAAACGTTCCGCACCCAGAAAATGTGACCAAGCCAAAGATCTCGAAGAGCCACTGCGGTTTGAAACGTCTTCTGATCACGGGCAGCATTCTTCTGTGTGTCAGATTCCGAAGCGGCGGTCTTGCTGTGATGGTGCCTGTCGCGCGCGAGAGCGCTTTGCGAAATCGAAACAATCGCCGCGGTGGCGATCGCGAGCGTAAGGAAGCTTCGACGATTGGCGACGTTCTTTGAAGTTGAGGTTTGTGACATCACGTCCTCCCATATCGGCGCCGATTTCGTGATCACGTCTGTGACGAGCGCCGCAACGCCGTTTTGGTATTTCATCAACGGCAACACCTCGCAAACGAATTTAATTGTCGCTTGAGTACAGGATTTATGTTTGCAAAATGCGTTACTCAACAGGGTCGCGAAATCGTCTTGCGCGAGATGGATCGTGCGAGTTGCGGGTCAGGCGACGACGTGGCCTTTGTTGCCTTTGTGATGCCGCTCGATGCATTGGCGAGACCTGGCTTGCGTCCCAGGACCGTGACGGTCGGACGACAAGCACACGCGGCCCAGCGCGACGATGGCTGAGATCGCGAGTGCGATTCAAACTCATCGATGGAAGCAAGACAGGTGTTCGCGCCAGAAGCAAAAGCCGGTAGACGGGAGCGTGACGGCCAATAAAAGGATCGCCGAGACCATATGCGGCCATTCGGCGCACATAGCTGATGCAACGCCGCGCCTGTTCGTCTGTCGGGTAGACATGGTGCCTCCTACCGCTCTCGTTGCCGACAATTCCAGATCGAGAGAGAACTTTAAGAGGGAGATAGACTCGGCTTTCGGGCCACACAAACGAATTCAATTATCGCTTTGCTACAACTGTCTTGTTCTGGGAAAGAAGACGATCGGGATAGGACAACGTGCTGTCAGTACAGCCCCTGGAGTGAGGGATGCTAGCGCGAGGCGATTGGTCGCCATAATATGGAATGCTGTCTCGCCCGCCGCGATGAGATAGTCAGAAATTATTCTTCGATGGCACCGCCACCAGGCGGCCTCGCGCGCACTTCAAGAACCGCGAGGCTTCGCTCTCTACCTTGCTCCTTCCAACGGATCGACTGCCCCGGTCCAAGGCCGATCAGCGCACTTCCGACGGGACTCAAGACTGAAATACGGTGTTTGCACCGAGTCTCTTCCGGTAAAACGAGTTGAGCTCGTCGAATGCGCGCATCCGCGTGATCGACGAATTTCACGTAACAACCGACTCGGACCGACGAGTGCGGAGCGACATCATCTGACATGATATCCGCGCGTTCGATCTCCTCACGAAGAAAGCAAGCAGCGGCCACATCCGTTGTCTTCAACGGGTCGCCAAGCAGAGCAAACAATGCTTCACGGTCCATCGCCGTCAGGACGATGGACGGCCGCTGCTCGAAATGACTTCGCTCAATGTTTCTCATGGCCACGTCTTTCTGAAGGCATCTTACACCCGGTGCACGAAGCGGCGGTGCGCGAACAGAGGCGGATCGACCCGCCGCGGCATCTTACAGGGCAGTATCTAGCGCTGGGCTAAGATCGCGTCACAGCGGATACTTTCGAAGGTGTGATATCTAGATACTGCGGTGACCTGGGAGTCATACCCATCAACTGATGCGTTGGGCAACCGAATTTCGTTGCCTGTTTACTGCAATATCAATGCTTCCAAGATCGATCTTGGACATATCAATGTGAGCCGTCGCCTCGTACTGAGTCGAGGTCATGATTACCAAGGCGCAACGGCGGGCGTCGAGCGAATCTAGCGCCGGGAAGGAGCTTCATGTTTGTTGTCCGGAACAGTCGACGCCATAGTGTTGGCTGCCATCGACCTGACTGTTCGAACTTGACGGACTCCGCATGTCGAGCAATGGAGGTCGCCGGCAAGCACCGCTGACCGCTGCTCCACCAAGCATGAATTCTGCTTTGCAGCGCCAAGTATTTTCGTTTGTCTGGGCGGTGCGCCAAGTTACGTTGTTGGAGATTAAGTTCTGAAATCCGGCTCTTGCTCGACACCTTTCTGCTCACGGGTCATCCAAATGGACGTCAACAAGTGCGCCAAACGCTGCATGGACTTCGGCCTAGAAGGGTGTACCGATGAATCCAAACGTGCATTTGCTGGGTCGGCGAGGGTCGCAAACAGAAACCCAAAGGCCGAGCCTAGCGGAAGTCGAAGCGGCGGTACGAACCATCATCCGATGGACCGGAGAAGATCCCGATCGAGATGGCCTGATCGAAACGCCGGCTCGTGTGACACGTTCGGTCGCGGAGTTTTTCTCGGGATACGACCAAGACCCGGCCGAGATTCTGGAAAAGACCTTCGAGGAAATCGAAGGGTATGACGAAATGATCGTACTGCGGGAGATTCGCTTCGAAAGCCATTGCGAGCACCACATGGCGCCGATCATCGACCGGGCCTGGGTCGCCTACATCCCAAATGGCCGTGTGGTCGGCATTTCCAAGCTCGCCGCCGTTCTTGGATTGAGCGTCGGGCATCGCATGAAGTTCTTCAGTATCGATGGTGGAGTTCACTCCGTTACAGTTGAGGATGTCGTGGCGTCGGCGGGTGCGCCCTTGCGCTTTCCGCTCAAAGCGCGCCGTAAGGCCACTCGGTCTTCCGCCGTGTCTCCCGGGCTCGATGACGGCCCCCAGGCAGCCTAGAAGCGCGTAAGGTGGAAAGCGAGCTCGGTCGCTCGATAACGTTAGGAGTAAGAAATGCATCGCGAAAGGATAGCTGAAATGAGACCGCCAATTGCAATTGACGCGAACCACTTCGCCAGGCTATCTGCGCTATCGTCGCTGACGAGCGGGCCGATGATGGACGTATGCGAGTATCTTCGTGAGGAGCTCGATCGTGCGCACGTCCTTCCCGCGGAGAAGTTGCGTCCGGACATTGTCAATCTTGGTAGCCAGGTCGAGTTTCGGGACGAACAGACCGGAAAGAGTCAGGAGATCATTCTGGTTTATCCCTTTGATGCCGACATCACGCTCCGGCGCGTGTCCGTGTTGACGCCTGTCGGCGCTGCGCTTCTTGGCCTTTCGGTCAATCAGACTATATCGTTCCACACCAGAACCGGCGAAAGGCGCGAATTAACGGTGCTCAAAGTCGGTCGCGCCGTCTAGGCAATCATTGGAGGGAAAAGGGGCGCGGTGCACGTGGGTTGTCATCGCGCCCACGCTTCTGCCCGACTCGGAAGAATGACGACCACGGTTAGCGTTGCGATCCTGACCAGCATCGTTCAATCCAGTCGATTGATTCGGTCCACGGGCCGATCTGTTTGTACGGTATTAGGAATGCGGCAGTTGACCGCCTCCGAAGCCTAGTACGAGTGCGGTCGACGACCTGGGCATGGGGGCCCGATTGTGGCCTGCAAAACCGCGATTTTGGCACGGTCAGAGTGAAGACGAGCGAGGACGGGACGACCTTCGTGGAATGCTCCGACCAAGGAGGATCTCTCTCAATACGACGGCGTCGTTGTGAGCCTCATCATGTGCAGCAAAAACTAGGGTAATGCGTCCTTTCTGGGCGAGGGTGCGCAGTTCGTCGAGCCGATCTTGACACCGATGTATCTCTTCCGAGTAGCGGCGTCGAAATTCGTGCCAACGAGCAGGATCATGCCCGAACCATCTCCGCAGCGCTGTGCTAGGAGCGATGTCCTTGGCCCAGAAATCGATCGCAGCATCTGCTTTTCTGACGCCTCGGGGCCACAGACGGTCGATCAGTATTCGGGTGCCATCACCCGAGCCAGCGGAATCGTATGCCCGTTTCAGCTTGATGTTCCCGGCAGAAATTCTCTTGCTCATCGATATTCCTCCTGGATCTCCGATGCCCTAATCTGTTCCAATCCCGCGGGACGATCGTGTCACCGCATTTTCCTGTACATTCGTGCTGACGATATGGGTCGACACGTCGGAGTCCTTGGCTTTTCGCATGCTGTTTCCCGATATGGCGATTGACATAGATAGCAGCCCAGCGACGACCCAAAATGTCAGCCTGGCGTTGCCGTCGTTCGCCCGGAGCTGGCTGGAGCGGGGACGGCCATGTGAGGGCAGAAGTTCGATCAAACGTGCCGCCAGAATGCTCGCCTCCGACGCGGACCACCGCTCGCTATTGGATTTCCAGATCCTCGAAGCAAGGCTGCTTACCGCCTGATCCCTCGAAAGCTGGGCCAAGCGAGCAGCCTCTTGCCAGGGATCAACGTCGTGACGTGCGAGTACAGACAAGACGCTCAATGTCATCTCATCTGTTTCGCAAACGGAAGCGAATAAAAAAGCATCGTACTGAGACTCTAGACGAGGAAGTTCGGTCATTTCACACTCCCGCTTTCGCTGGGGAAGATGCCGTGTTGACAATCGGTGCGGCGTCGCTGCATCTCGATTTCCTGAGCTGACGCCTCAGTTCGCGGATTTCTTCAAAGCGCTTTGTCGCGTCCCGGAGGATGGCTGCCGTTCCAACCAACTCTCTTCCCTGGTGGTGCAGCAAGACGATCGTGAATTCGACAGAAATGCGCCGTCCGTCCTTGGTCAATGCCGGCGCCGACAAAAGGTCGCCTTGGCCGTAATGGCTTTCGCCGGTTGCCATTACCCGAGCGTATCCCGCCCAATGACGTGCTCTGAGATTTTCCGGAATGATCAAATCGAGGGAGCTTCCGACAGCCTCCTCTGTGGTAAAGCCGAATATCCGGGTCGCCCCAGGATTCCAAAAGGTGATTCGCCCGTCGGCGTCGCTGGCAATGATTGCGTCCGAAGCGGTGCCGAGGATTGCCTCGATAAGAGCGTGCGGTACGCCCGCCGCTGCGTTAGACTTGGAGCCCACCATGGCGTGGTCCTCTGCAAAGCAATAGATAGTCAGGTGATTGCTTGAGGCATCTCGAATTGCGGCTGCTTGCTTAGGCGGTCTCAGCTTTCATCTTTCGGTACAGCAGCGTTTTTTCGTTGCCGGTTCGCAATCCCGCGAGATCTGGTGGAAAAGCGAGTAACCTTAGGCGGATCGCTCGCCGGAAATGTGCCCTCCAGTTCCTCGTCCAGTTGTAGGTCGAGTTCTCTCTTTGCCCGCTGTTCGCAAGTTTCAATTGCGGCCATGTCGACTTCTCCATCAGCTTCATAGATGTGGGGATTGCCGGACGATCGCGTCCGGCGGGGTCATATTCGTCCCAAGGCTCGACTTGACGGCGCCGTCCCGGCAATCTGACGATCCCGCGCAACAACTCGATCTGGGATAGCAACGTCGCATGCAAGTCGTTTAGGTAAGGAAGGTTTCAAGTTGCTCGACTTGCTTACGATGGAGGAGTAGCAGGTACATAAGCTTCGCGTTCAGTTTGGAATCGAAGATATTCAGAACGGCCTGCTCAATCATGTCGGACAACCTGGCCTGATTGAAGCTTGCGAACGTAATCGTGCGCTGGAGGCCGGACTTCGGGTCGGGCATCGTGACGGTCTTCTTTTGACTTTGGCCAAGCGCGTCGCCGCCTCCTCTCGTGGCAATCTCCTTCTTGAGAAGAACGCATATTGCCCCTTGGGCGAGTTCCGACTCAAAAGCCAGGTCTGCAACATGAAGGTCAGCTGCGCGGCCGATTGCAGCAAACGCCCTGGTGCCGATGCGCTCGGTTTCAAGGAGATCCTTGAGAAAATGCAGCATTTCTTCCTTAGACCAATAACCGAAGTAAGCAGGATCGGCCTCGCCCATTCCGCATGGAGAGGATGCGGGCGTCTGGACCGTGTCGTCTGAATCAATTTGGCGTGGTAACCGGGCTTTATGCATGATTTTCGTTTCCCTGCGAACGAGGACCTGCAGCCTTCCTGATACGTCAGGTCGCATATTGCATGTCGGCCGCCGCTCGATTTCTCGCTCTTTGAGCTGCGTTGACAAGCGAGAAATATTGTCGGTTTGCATCAAGGAAGTTGTTACGTCTGAACGGACCGCGGCTTGGAGTCTACGTGAGCTACGGCGGCTCAATTGTTCACTTCGAGGCTGAGCGCATAAACGAGGTTGTCACGCCCTGGGTTGCGCCTAAACCTACACGCTCGTCTCGATCGCCTACGAGGCGTTTTCGAACCTCTTATGGTTGCCTTCGGCATTGCGACCCTAAGCGAGTGAATGCGCGTGCTGACAGTCGATTCGCTGACGCGAAGCCGGTTAGCGGCAGTAAAATCGATATTAAGTGGCGATACTTTTCGTTTGTCAAAATCAATTGCAAGCATACGTTGACCGCAACGCGCCGATGGCACGCCGGCGGCAGGCGGACATGGTGGGAGACCCGAATGAAGAATTCATTGGTTCGAAGGTTTGAACTGGCGAGTTCTCTCCTCAGAACGCTAAGCCAAGTTTTGGACGCTCGTTCGCGTTTGATTAGGTCCGAAATCCGCGGCAGCGATCCGTCATTGCTTCTACGACTCGGGCCTGTCGATGAAAGACGCCTGCGGCCAGTGCTAATACCCGTTGGCAGCCGCCGCCGGCGGACCTGAGGCAGAGCACAGCGACTTCAACGAGTTCTTCGCGTCTGCCGTGGGCCTATGAGTGAATATTCCTTCGGCGGCGGTGAGCCGGTTAACGCCGATACAGAGGCGGCGGCAGGCCTTGGACAGCCGAATGCGTCGATCGCCGGCTCAGTAGCCCAGCGCTGCAGCAAGGGAGATATCATATGTACCACAAGATTCTCTTGGCCTTCGACGGATCGCCTGATGGCCGCGAAGCGCTGGCTCAAGCCGAAAAGTTGGCGTCAGTCTGCGGAGCGACGGTTCATCTTCTTGCGATCATTGACCCGTCCGAAAGCATGCTTATCGTTGAGGCAATGTCTTTCATCCCCGACAATCAACGGTTTGTAATCGAGGCCGTGCTTGAGGAGGGCGTGAAACGCTTACGAGGTGCCGGATGCACAGCAGCCGGCGAACTCAAGTACGGCAAGCCGACGGAACGGATAATTCTATCCGCAAGAGAGATAAACGCGGATTTGATCGTCGTTGGTCATCGAGATCAAGGGACGCTTGCGCGCTGGTTGAATGGGTCGGTGGGCGAGTCAATTCTGCATGAGCCGCCATGCAGCGTGCTCGTTGCTGTAAAGTCCGAGCACCGGGCGAGCAACGTCACGCCGATTCAGCAACTGAAGGCGCGGGGGAAAAGATGAGCTTCACCGTGCCTCTCCGTCTGTCAGCGCTTTTGCTGGTAGCCGCAGCCTTTACGATGCCGTCGGGGTCGGTTTTCTGCAAAAGACATCGTCCTGGGAGCGTCCGTACAGTTGACGGGGCCGGTCGCCAATACCGGCCGATACTATCGCGACGCCTATCAACTTGCGATCGACAAGATCAATGCCGTGGGCGGCGCGCCAATCTCGGGCTTTGAGACGTTAGTTGATCGCGGAAAGGCCGTCGTGAATAGCGTCTGTTCGATCCAACGTCGCGGCTAGCGAGACTTGCAATTTGGTATCAAATCGCAAGGAGGACGGTTGAATTACCAGTGTGCAAAACCGCAAATCGAGTACACGATGACCAAGCAAGACGCGATCAATAGACTTCAATCTCTGCAAAGAAACGACAATTGCTCCAACGTGCATGCGGAGGCGGACAGGGTTCTCTGCGACTTCCTTGATGCAGTCGGCTATGCAGAGATTTCACGTGAGTTCCGCAAGATACACGAAATGTATCCGACGGTGGCTCCCAGATACTCGAAGCCTTCTTGGCGGTTGTAGGAACAGGCTCGCAAGTCGCGTGCCGGCCCAGTCAATTTCTCTGTGGCCTCAATGAGCATTTGAGAGCGTTTTCTCTCGCTTGATCCTTAGCAGAAGCTGATCGCTGGATACTTTTGAGAAGTTGTCAGCCCAACTACTTCCCGCTGCATCGCTGGCGCCAGCGGCCGTCTGCACCAGTGGCAGAAATCTACAATCGGCTTATTCGATCAGAAATCTTGCATCCAGATAACAATTAAATTCGTTTGCCCGTCGCGCTCACCGATGAGACGGATAGTGAATTATGTGCGCGGAAATAAGGTCGAATTCGGAGCTAGTCATGCCGGTTATGTCTAAGGTTGCTGACACGCATGAGGAAGCCCACGCATATCCGAGCGGCTGGCGGCGCTATCTTTATTCGACCAACCACAAAGACATCGGAACGATGTACTTCGTGTTCGCGATCTGTGCGGGGCTGATCGGTGCAATCATTTCAGTCGTGATTCGGATGGAGTTGCAGCAGCCTGGGCTGCAGATTTTCACCAGCTCACATACCTACAACGTGTTCGTGACCGGCCATGGTCTGATCATGATCTTTTTTACGCTCATGCCGGCGATGATGGGTGGATTTGGCAACTGGATGGTGCCGCTGATGATCGGCGCGCCGGACATGGCGTTTCCCCGCATGAACAACATATCGTTCTGGCTGCTGCCGGCGTCGTTTGCGCTGCTCATCATCTCGATGTTCGTCGAAGGCGCGCCCGGCTCGAACGGCGCTGGTACCGGGTGGACGCTCTACGCACCGTTGTCGACTTCGGGCCACCCGGGGCCGTCTGTCGATTTCGTGATCCTGTCAATGCATATCGCGGGTGCGTCGTCGATCCTCGGCTCGATAAATTTCATCACCACCATTTTCAATATGCGGGCCCCAGGCATGACACTGCACAAAATGCCGCTATTCGCCTGGTCTGTTCTCGTGACGGCTTTCCTGTTGTTGCTATCGCTGCCTGTACTCGCGGGCGCTATCACCATGCTTCTCACCGATCGTAATTTTGGATCAACGTTTTTCGCGCCGGAAGGCGGTGGCGATCCGGCATTGTATCAGCACTTGTTCTGGTTCTTCGGTCACCCCGAGGTTTACATCATGGTTCTACCCGGCTTTGGCATCATCAGCCACGTCGTTTCCACATTCAGCCGCAAGCCAATCTTTGGTTATCTCGGAATGGTCTATGCATTGCTTGCGATTGGATTTATCGGATTCCTCGTCTGGGCTCATCATATGTATACCGTCGGGATGTCAAGCAGCGCACAGGCCTATTTTGCGTTCGCCAGTATGGTGATCGCGGTGCCGACCGGCATCAAGATTTTTTCGTGGATAGCCACCATGTGGGGTGGCTCCATAACGTTTAGAACGCCGATGCTGTGGGCGATCGGATTCATCTTCGTGTTTACTGTCGGCGGCGTTACCGGTGTTGTGCTCGCCAATCCGGGCATCGACCGAACGTTGCAGGATACTTACTACGTAGTTGCTCACTTCCATTATGTACTATCGCTTGGCGCCGTGTTCGCCATCTTCGCGGGTTGGTACTATTGGTTCCCGAAAATGACCGGATACATGTACTCGGAGTCTCTCGGCAAGTTGCACTTCTGGCTGACATTTGTCGGGGTCAATCTTGCGTTTTTTCCGATGCATTTCCTCGGATTGTCGGGAATGCCGCGACGAGTTGCTGATTATCCCGATGCATTTGGCGGCTTGAACCAGATTGCCTCGGTTGGATCCTATATCTCGGCGGCTGGTCTCATCGTGTTCTTCGTGGGCATGGTCTATGCCTTCGCCCGGAAGGAGAGGGCTGCCGACAATCCGTGGGGGCCCGGCGCGACCACGCTGGAGTGGACGTTGTCGTCGCCGCCGCCGTTTCATCAATTTGAGGTCCTGCCACGAATTAAATAGATGCGAGGAGGCCCGCCGTGTCTAAACAATCTCTTCCAACGGTCACTATACCGGCGCCCAATCGTCGGCGCTTCCAAAAATTGGCGCGCGTAGCGGCGGAGCACGGCGACACGGATGCACTCGTTTTGATGGCTGCAATCAATCGCGCTAACCCAGATGGCGCTGAAACGCCTCTTGGTTCTCACGCCGGTCGGGGCGGCACTGATCGGCCTTTCGGTCGGTCAGACCATCCAATTTCAGACGTAGGCCCACCATATGCGATCGCTGACTATTCTAGCTGTATCAACCGAACGCGAGGAGAACCGTGAGATGAGCCTTGTTTCCGCTAAGGATGCCACCAGCGGTATCCAATCGTCGATTTGGGTGGCGTAATCTGTCTCGAAAGCACCGTGTGATGATGCCGTGCGCGATGTTTCCTTCAGTGAGGCCGCCATGATTATAATTTGTGTGACCATAGGAATGGTCGGCGGTTTCGGCGGCCCGCTCTACCTCGCGCAGCTTATGTGATGAGTTCAGCGTGAGGTCCGAGTGCAGTTTGCAAGGATTCCGTGGGAGACCGCCCGCCTCGCAGGATTGGTTTGCTTGGGAACGCCTCGCGACTTTTGCCAACAAGGACCGATCCGAGCGAATAACTCTAACTCCTTGCAAGGCGGAGTCTCAGTTCCAGCCGAGGTGATGCAAAAATACGTCGTCCAGTGGAGACAAGTGGAGAGTGATTATGATCAAGGACATTCTGGTGACGCTTCCGACCGGCGAAGCGCCGTCATTCGCCATGGACTACGCAGCAGCAGTCGCCAAGGCCTTCGACGCGCACATCACGGGTGTTGCATTTGCGCAAGACCTTGTCTCCGTTGGAGCGCTGTTTGACGGTGCGGCGGCGGTTGTTCTGGATCATTATCGTCGAGAGGTGGAAGCCGCGGCTGAGGCTGCAAAAGTCCGGTTCGAAAAAGCGTGGCAGCGAGAGGGCCTCTCTGCTGAATCAATGGTTCTCAACGCGGGAGCGGTTAACCTCCCTGAACTCCTTGCGCGCACCGCGCGAAGGTTCGATTTGACAATCCTTCCCCAAGCTGACCCGGAAGGCGACGGCTCCGACGAGGTCATGATCGAGGCCGCCCTGCTCGGATCCGGTCGTCCAATCGTGATCGTTCCCCATTTCCAGCAAGGTGCAGTCAAGTTTGACCAGATTCTCGTTTGCTGGGACGGCAGCCATAACGCCGCGCGCGCAATAGCTGACGCCATGCCATTCCTAACACGCGCCAAGCAGGTTGAAGTGGTAACTGTTGCAACTGGAGGAAAGGCTGATGACGGCATGCCCGGACTATATATAGCGCACCATCTTTCGCGGCACGGTGTAATTGTCGAACCCAGAAATATTGTCGCTCATGGCCAAGACGTGTCACTTAGGATTCGTTCTCATGCGGCACAGCAATCGGCAGATTTGATTGTAATGGGTGGCTATGGTCACTCGCGGCTTCGTGAGTTCGTGCTAGGTGGCGCGACGCGCGACATTCTCGAATCGACGGTGGTTCCAACCCTGATGTCGCATTGAATGGAACACGATCGTGGACAGGAGAAAGAAAGGCCGATTCCAAGCTCCGTGAGCGAGCGCTGCTGGCGCGGTCAGGCCGACCGTTACCCAGGGTCGAGAGCCGCGCGCGGACGGCCCGTTACCTTGGTACAGGGCCCCGCGCGCCGCGCCACAAGTTCATAGAGCTTGCGTTCGGACAAGCGCGGGTACGTCGCGGCTTCGTCGGTGGTCAATAGGTCTGCGATGATAGCACAGATATGCATATAGATGAACTTGTTACGGAATGTGACCATATCCGCGGTCACTGCTCAAGATAAGCAAGGGTGGATAAATATATGCCGGACGATATTTCTGCGGTTCACTTGTTGCTGACCGGTGATCCGGCGCTCCTGGCCATCGTACGGCTGTCGCTCATGGTGACCCTTTCGGCCGTATTACTTGCCGCCCTGATTGGCGTGCCGTTTGGGGCCTTAATGGCGCTGATACGGTTTCCCTGCCGGGAGGGCATCATCGTCGCGCTCAACGCGCTGATGGGCCTGCCACCGGTAGTGGTCGGATTGGTGGTGTTCCTGGCACTCTCGCGATCGGGTCCACTCGGGTCGTGGGGCCTGTTGTTCACGCCGAAGGCGATGGTCATCGCGCAAGCGGTGCTGGTTGCCCCGATCATCGCCGCGCTCACGCGCCAGACCATCGAGGATTTGTGGATCGAATACTGCGATGAAATGTCTGCGATGAATATCGGTCCGGCCGGCCGCGTGATGACACTGATCTGGGACGCACGCTTTAGTCTCGTCACCGCGCTGCTGGCTGGCTTTGGCCGCGCGGCAGCGGAAGTCGGCGCGATCATCATTGTCGGTGGCAATATCGAGGGATTTACCCGCACGATGACGACGTCGATCGCACTGGAGACTTCCAAGGGCGACCTCCCGCTGGCCGTCGGGCTCGGCATGGTGCTGATTGGGATTGTGGTCGCGGTCAACGCACTCGCCTGGACCGCACGTCGTGCGGGCGAACGAATGGCGGCATGACTATGCGCGCGCCAATCACCGATCTGCCGATCAGGTTCGAGAACGTCACGGTCGCAGCCGGGGCGGTGACGATCCTGGATCGTATCGTACTGACGCTAAACCCCGGACCGCCGACGGTTTTGGTCGGCCCAAACGGTTCTGGGAAAAGCACGCTGCTGCGGGCCACGATGGGCTTGGCAGCTCCATCGCAGGGGCACATAAGCTGGGGCGGACGGGAGGATGCCCCTCCGACGCGGCGTGCCATCGTGTTCCAGCGCCCCGTGATGTTCCGGCGCAGTGTAGGTGGCAATGTCGGCTATGCGCTGCGTGCGTCAGGCGTCGCGCGAGCGGAACAGAATCGCCGTATTGGCGATCTTCTCGCGCTGGTCGGCCTCGAACAACTGGTAGATCGTCCCGCTCGCCGGCTCTCAGGTGGCGAGCAGCAGCGACTCGCGCTGGCCCGCGCGCTCGCCCGCGACCCAGAAATACTCTTGCTGGATGAGCCGACCGCGAGTCTCGATCCCGCCGCCACCAAGGCGATCGAGGATATCGTTCGCGCGGTGAGCCAGCGGGGCATCAAGGTGGTGATGGCAACCCACGACCTTGGCGAAGCCCGGCGGCTGGGGGGCGAAATCGTTCTGCTTCACCGAGGCCGTGCGATCGAATCCGGTCTCGCATCGTCGTTCTTCAATACACCGCGAAGCGGCGAAGCAAGGACCTTCCTCGCCGGAGAATTGCTCGTCTGATAAACCCGTAGGAGATATAAGGTGTTCATTCGCCGCTTGCTGATTGTGGTCGCTGCCGGTGTTGTCTTTACCGCCACCGCCGTCGCCCAGGACAAATCGATTCTGGTGGCTTCAACCACTTCGACGCAAGACTCCGGTCTGTTCGGCCACCTCCTGCCGCTGTTTAAGTCGAAGACGGGAATCGATGTGAGGGTCGTCGCGCAAGGCACCGGCCAGGCGATCGATACCGGCCGCCGTGGCGACGCCGACGTCGTGTTCGTACACGCGAGGGCCGCGGAGGAAAAATTCCTGGCGGAGGGATTCGGCGTCAAGCGTTACCCGGTAATGTACAACGACTTCATCCTGGTCGGCCCGCAACGCGATCCTGCCGGCATCAAGGGATCGAAGGATATCGTCGCCGCATTCAAAACACTGAAGCGCAAGGGCGTCCCGTTCATTTCGCGCGGCGACAAATCCGGAACGCATCAGGCTGAACTCAAACTCTGGAGCTTCGCAGGCGTTGACATCGCGAAGGACAAGGGCCCCTGGTACAGGGAGATTGGCCAGGGCATGGGTGCCGCGCTCAATTCCGCGTCGGCTTCGAATGCTTATGTACTCGCCGATCGCGCCACCTGGCTCTCGTTCAAAAACAAGGGTGATCTCGTCATCGCGGTCGAAGGCGACAAGCGGCTATTCAACCAGTACGGCGTCATACTGGTAAATCCGGCGAAGCATCCCAGCGTAAAGAAGGAATTGGGGCAGCAATTCATCGACTGGCTGGTTTCGGCCGAAGGCCAGAAGGCGATCGCCGATTACAAGGTCAACGGCGAGCAACTGTTCTACCCCAATGCCAGGGATCCGAGCGCCTGATGCGTGCGGCTGCCTTGGCAGTGTTGCCGTTCTTGTATCGATGTCGGTGTCTACATCGGCAGAGGATCTGGTTGTCCTTGTCGTAAAATTGAATCCGGTTGGCTGTCCGGTCGCGAGCCAGTCTGGAAGCGGAGGTGCTGGCTCTGCGACAGCAGATCAACGTGCTGCAGCGCCTGAGGCCGAAGCGATCGACGCTCTCGTCGGTGGACAGGCTGGTGCTCGGTTGGATCTGTTTGTGGTTCCCGACCGCTTGCGACGCGCTGGCGATCGTCCGGCCTGAGACCATCGTACGCCGGCATCGAGCGAGTTTTCGAACCTATTGGCGCTGGAAGTCGCGGCGCCGGCCGGGGCGTCCCGCAGTGTCACTTGAGATCCGGCAATTGATCCGCGAGATCAGCATCGCCAATCCGCTCTGGGGAGCGCCTCGTCTCCACGGCGAACTGCTCAAGCTTGGGATCGACATCGGTCAGACCAGCGTCGCCAAGTATATGGCGCGGAGGAGGGGACTTCCGTCACAGGGTTGGAAGACATTCTTGCGGAACCATGCTGACGGGATTGCTGCGATCGACCTGTTCGTGGTGCCGACGGTCTCGTTTCGGCTTCTCGTCCCTTGCTGGCAGGTGACATATATTCCGACAGCTTCACGATTTCATGTCATTTGAACTATCTGCGGCTATCAGGTGGGCGACCTTCGGTTTGGCACGCAGGAAATGGTGTTGTGCCTGTCGGAAATCAAACTCGCACATACAGATGATGAAGTCCGCCAAGAAATGGCGTAGGAAAAATGCGACCAACGGGATGTACGGTTCGCGGCGACGGCGCGTCCTTGTTGAGTGAAAGGTGCGTGCGAGCCGCGTTATAGTAGGTCGTGTAAGATCGCAGCAGATGGCGAAGATGCCGCTCGCCGAACACGACAACGTGGTCAAGACATTCCAGCCGGACCGAACCGATCACCCTTTCACAATACCCGTTCTGCCACGGCGATCGCGCCGCGGTTGGCCGATCCCGAATGCCCATCGCCCGAAGGCGGCGGATGAAGACGTCACCGTAGACGGCGTCGCGGTCACGGACGATGTATCGCGGTTGTACTTTCCAACCATAGGCCTCGGTGAGCTGGCGCGAAATCCATTCAGCCGTTGGGTACGCAGTCACTCCCAGCCATAGGATTTGGCGGCGATCGTATTGTAGTATCAGCAACCCGTAGAGCAGTCGGAATGAGAGTGTCGGAACCACGAATAGGTCCATCGACGCGATGCCGTCGGCGTGATTATGAAGAAACGTCTTCCACCCTTGGGACGGCGGTCGCCTTCCCCTCGCCATATACTTTGCAACGGTGGTTTGCCCAACATCGATGCCGAGCTTGAGAAGCTCGCCATGGATCCGTGGTGCGCCCCATAACGGGTTGGCGAGACTCATCTCGCGAACGAGATGACGGATCTCCAGCGGGGTCGTCGGCCGGCCGCCGCGCCGTCTGGATTTCCAGCGCCAATACGATCGGAAACCGGCACGATGCCAGCGGATCACGGTCTCCGGCCTGACGATCTTCAAAGCGTCCAGCACGCCGGGCGCCAACCGATACAACCCGGCAAATACCAGACGGTCGATGCTGGTGAAGGTTAGTCGCTGCGGCGATTTACGCCGCAGCACGTTGAGTTGATGACGAAGCGTCAAGATCTCTACTTGCAGCGACGCTCGCGATCGGAACAATCCGATCAGCGCCAACCAAATCAGGCTAAAAACATCTCTCATCAACCAAGAGCATCACCCAATTCCACTGCGCTTACTAGCCGGATTTAGTTTCCGACAATGACAGCTGGCCTGCAGGCTTGATGAAAGCCAATCCAAGCGCCATGGCGGCAAAACGCCATACTAGCACCTTGGTGCTATTTCGTGAACTTCCCCTGCTTGGCATGATGGCTCTTGCTTCTTGGAAGCACCGACGCCAGTCGTTTGCCTCCCGAGGATCTAGTGAATGACCAGGGACATTCCGCTGATATCAATTGTGGACGACGACGATACGGTTCGTGCAGCGACAGAAAGTCTCGTGAGGTCACTCGGATTTAAAACGCGCATATTCGCATCCGCCGAGACGTTTCTGAAGTCATCATCACCGCGGGAGACGCGATGTCTGATTCTGGATGTGCAAATGCCGAACATGAGCGGAATCGAACTGCAGGAGCGTTTGTCCGAACTTGGCTTTAAGATACCGATCATTTTCGTAACAGCCTATCCCGACGAGGCCGTCAGACAGCGCGCAATGGAGGCTGGAGCCGTTGCCTTCCTGCCTAAACCCTTCGATGGGAAACGCCTTAGCGACTGCCTTTTCGAAACACTCAGACAAGAATAAGAGATCGGCCCATAGCCACTTAGGAGCGTTCGTGTCGAAACACAAATCTCTGCGGGAAAGATTGAGAGAATACGGTCGTGAGGGGCTTGATGTCTCGCTCCCCTGATATGAGCTAGCGCGGCGAATGCGTTACGTATCTATCGGACATCCCATTTCTGTTCACTGCACCTAAAAGAAAGGGCCGCAAGTCGAGTCTTGCGGCCCAAGTCAACAGGGAGGAATCACCCGATGTGTTGGGCCTCCTCTCTCTCTAAGTCGCGTACGCCGTCCGAGCTTGTGCTGCGTTGCTAGTCCTATCCAGTTCTTGCGCCATTTGTGCTCTGCCAAGCCATTTGTCTAACAGCGCCGTCCAAGGGGGCCGTTACCGCATAGAGCTCACGAGCCCTCGCAAGCTGGTGCCCAGCCACCGTCCGCGAGCGAGAACTGCTCTGGTACAACGCCCGGGCGGCGGTAGGATTATATTTGCGGCTTCGCTAGTAGAATGAAGCTCGCCCCTGCATGGCCGCCCTCAAACTTCAGATTTGGCACTCCAATCCGTTCGTCGCGATCGGAAAGCGTCGCGAATAAGTACAGCTTCTAATCGGCGCGAGGCAACCAGCCTAGCTTGCTGCTGTCTGCAACTGGAGTAAGAGCGCAGGTGGGCGTCGCATTGTCGTCACCGCGGCCTCAGGCAGCTCGTAGTCGAGGACTACAAACCACAAGGCTGAAAAAGTTAGAGCAAGCCAGATCACTTCAATTTTGCACGAGACCGTTAGTCTTCCCAGTAGGCGTTCCATTGCAACTCGAGACAGGATGGACTTTCCCATGTCCCGCTTTGACGCTTATCGCGACAGCTTTCCCAATGCTCGCTTGACCTGTTCGAACACAGGTGTGTTGGAAGTGGCACTTCACACCGACGGCGGCACGTTAGTGTTCAATGGGCATACCCATGAACAGTTCGTCGACCTGTTTCACGCGGTCGCCTCCGATGCCGATAATCGCGTCGTCATTCTGACCGGTAGTGGCGGAGCGTTTATGGAGTCTATCAGTCCTGAGGGCTTCGACTTCTTTAGCCCGCAAGGCTACGACAAGATCTACCGAGAGGGCAAAAAGGTCCTCATGAACATCCTGGACATCGAAGCACCGCTGATCGCTGCGGTGAACGGCCCGGTACGGCTCCACTCGGAATACATCCTGCTCTCCGATATTGTCTTGGCTACCCCTACGGGGGCGCTATTTCATACTGACCCGCCAGGAGCTGGATGCCCGGACGGCGAAGGAATGGGGCGCGGTCAACGAAATCGTGCCTGCCGACAAGCTGCTTGTCCGCGCCCGCGAGATCGCAGAAGGGCTCGCGAAACTGCCGCCGCTCACGACGAGGTACACGCGCATAGCGCTGACCCAGAAACTGCGACGCATCATCGACGAGGGCATCGGATACGGGCTCGCCCTGGAGGGCATTAGCGCTGCCGATGTGGCGAGGGCCAAATGAGCAGGACGCCGGAACCCGCGGCCGGCGATGCTGGGACCGGGTACGATTCGATTTTTCGCTGAAAAGCGCCGGGTGGGAACTCAAGCATCAAGCGTACTCGGAAATGAATCTTGAGGTCCGACGGCCTGGCTCGGACGACCGCACATGAGCTCTGGCGGATCGAGGCATCATGCCGGTTTGAGTTTTTGGTCCCGCAAACATTGCGCAATGTTCGCGAAGTCCGAGCAATGCCGCAACAGACGGCATACTCTAGCCAGATTATCCTGCCGGTCACCTGCTTGGCTTCTTCCGTGAGCGCGCCGAACAGCGCCGGCGAATGACAGCGAAGTAGACCAGCATCGATCCCAGCTCCAGGTGGGTCCATGAATTATGACGCGTATTTCTGCGAGCGGCTCGACGAACTGCGTAAGGAGGGTCGCTACAGGGTGTTCGTCGATCTGGAACGCAAGGCAGGCAGGTTTCCTCGCGCAGCGTTCCATTCCGCCCGCGGGACAAAAGAGGTGACGGTTTGGTGCTCTAATGACTATCTTGGAATGGGGCAGCATCCAGCCGTGCTAGCAGCTATGCACGAGGCACTCGACGGCTGCGGGGCGGGCGCCGGCGGTACACGCAACATCTCGGGCACCAATCACTACCATGTCCTCCTCGAACGCGATCTAGCCGATCTTCACCAGAAAGAGGCCGCGCTTCTATTTACTTCAGGCTATGTTTCAAACTGGGCTGCGCTTGGCACGCTAGCGTCGTGCATTCCGGGTTGCGTGGTGCTGTCCGACCAACTGAATCATGCTTCGATGATCGAAGGCATTCGCGGTAGCCGTGCTCCGGTTAGGATCTTCGCACATAATGATCCCACCGATCTTGCGCGTAAACTTGCAGAGGTCGACGCCGATGCACCCAAGCTGGTGGCTTTTGAATCGGTCTATTCAATGGATGGAGATATCGCACCGATCGCGGAACTTTGTGACGTTGCCGAAGCACATGGTGCCATGACCTATTTGGACGAGGTGCATGCTGTAGGCCTTTATGGATCACATGGGGCTGGTATAGCTGCGCAACAGGGGCTGACGAATCGACTGACGGTGATTGAAGGCACGCTGGCTAAGGGCTTTGGCGTCATCGGCGGCTATATCGCAGGCTCTGAAGCGCTGTGCGACTTTGTGCGTAGCTACTCGTCGGGCTTTATCTTTACGACGGCTCTGCCGCCACACATCGCGGCGGGCGCGCTTGCGAGCGTCCGCTACCTTAAGTCAAGTTCGACGGAGCGGCAGGCCATGCACAGATGCGTCGCACGGCTCAGGAGCCGACTCGATGATGTTGGCGTACCGCATCTGCGAAATCCTAGTCACATTGTTCCGGTAATGGTGGGAAACGCGGACCTCTGCAGGCAAATTAGCGATATCCTTTTGAACGAATACGACATCTACATTCAACCGATAAACTACCCAACGGTCCCGCGCGGTAAAGAGCGACTCCGTATCACCGCGTCGCCCTTTCACTCCGAGGCGGATATCGAACACCTGACCACTGCGCTCGCCGAAATTTGGTCGAGCCCGTTGGGTAAGTATCTCTCTTCTCGTGACGTTACCGGCACGAGGTCGTGCGGAAAGCGCGCAGTGTTTTGCAGCCTCGGGCTTCCGACGCCTCCCGTCGCCGAGGAAATCGGTGTCACTTGAATCATGGGCGGCTTGTCGAAAATTGTTCTCCAACATTGGTTGGAGTCCGTCAACGCTATCCAGCAACAACGGGAGGCAGCAAGTCAGTGGCGGATGCTACTGCTGCTACTGCAGAGCCATGATGCTTGTGGACCTTGCCAATCCGACCCGTTTCCTGTCGCTGACGGTGCGACTGTTGCCCATTCTCGCGACGGCAACCGCCGTCCTGCTCCTGCTCGGGCTCTATCTGTCGGCGAGCGTACCGGACGACTATCAGCAAGGCGCGACCGTCAAGATCATGTTCATCCATGTGCCTAGCGCCTGGCTATCGATGTTCGTCTGGGCTGTCATGACCACAGCCGCACTCGGTACCTTGGTTTGGCGCCATCCACTCGCTGACGTCGCCGCCAAGGCCGCAGCGCCAATCGGTGCCAGCTTCACCTTTCTCGCGCTGGTGACGGGATCGCTGTGGGGTCGGCCAATGTGGGGCACCTATTGGGAATGGGATGCGCGGTTGACCTCGGTGATGATCCTTTTCCTGATGTATCTCTGCCTGATTGCGCTGTGGCGGGCGGTGGAAGATCCCTCGCGCGCCGCGCGTGCATCCGCGGTGCTGACCCTGGTCGGGGCCCTCAATCTGCCCATCATCAAATTCTCGGTCGACTGGTGGAACACGCTGCATCAGCCGGCCTCGGTGCTTCGGATGGGTGGCCCGACACTCGATCGCACCTTCCTGATTCCGTTGTTGGTGATGGCCAGCGGCTTCACGCTGCTGTTCGTCACGCTGCACGTGGCCGCGATGCGCAACGAAATCCTCCGGCGGCGTGTGCGCGCCCTTCAAATGATGCAGGCACACGCCTCGTCAAGCGATGTGAGCGCGGCTTTGCCTGCCTCGCAACCGGCATAACGCACCATGTCGCTTGGGCCTTACACCTCCTTTATCGTGACCTCTTACCTTGCCACCGCATTGGTAGTTGGGCTGCTTACCGCCTGGATCGCGATCGACTACCTCAACCAGAAGCGTCGCCTGCGTGAGCTCGAGGACAGCGGGGTAATGCGGCGCTCTGGGCGCAGCGCAACGGAGCCGTAGATGACCGAACAGGTGACATCCGAAGCAAGCCCGCAGCCCCGCTCATGGCTGATCGTGCTGCCGGCAATCATTTTTCTCGCGCTGGCCGCTCTGTTTTGGCTCCGGCTTGGCGATGGCGATCCCTCGCGGATTCCCTCCGCTCTGATCGGACATCCCGCCCCACAGACGTCGTTGCCGCCGCTGCAGGGCTTGCTCATCAACGGCGCCCAAGTGCCGGGACTGGATCCGGCGAAATTCGAGGGCAAAGTCAGCGTCGTCAATGTCTGGGCGTCCTGGTGCGTGCCCTGCCATGATGAGGCGCCGCTGCTGACCGAGCTCGCCAAGGACAACCGATTGCAGCTAGTCGGCATCAACTACAAGGACGCTCCCGACAACGCTCGGCGTTTCCTAAGCCGCCATGGCAATCCGTTTGCCTCGGTCGGCGTCGACGGCAACGGCCGCGCTGCGATCGAATGGGGCGTCTACGGTGTGCCGGAAACGTTTATCGTCGGCCGTAACGGCAAGATCGCCTACAAACTGGTTGGCCCAATCACGCCGGACAACATCGACAGCGCGCTCATGGCCGAGATCGACAAGGCGGTCAATGCAGCTTCGATCTCGCGATAACTCTGATCAGCCTGCCATGTGCCGGGTTCTGTCCTAATTAAGACACTCGCTCTGACACATCAGGACGCTCAATTGGATCGCCTTAGGTCGCTGGCCTCATGGCATCGTTGGTGCAAATTCCGGCTTGGTGCTAAGCTGTAAACATCACGATGTGATCGCCAGGAGGGCCTAGCAATGAATCGCTTTGCAATCCCGTCCATAGCCCTCGTGCTCTTACTCTTGGCCGCACCAGCTTCCGCCCATGGCTGTCATCACGGTCGGCAATATACCGCCAAAGAGGGCTGGCATAGACATGGAACACAGTGCGAGCTGCGCCACGGAATCGGGGGCAGGCACAAAGCCGCGCGGCAAGCGGCCGTGACGGGGAATCTAATTTGTTCAGGGGCTCTTTGTGGAGAGATTCATAAACCTCAATGACATCCTCCCGCTCGTTCGATTCAGATATTCCACCTCTTGTATCTCAAGCTTGCTAACTAGGTTGGCTCCCCCGATTTCTCCTCCTCGAAGGCAACAGCGGCAGCCGCGACCGCCGACAGCCGCACCGTCTGGCCCTCGATATCCGCGACCAGTCCCGGGTCAATATAGTGATGGTGGCCCTCGTGCCGTCCTTCGCCGCTGTCATTCTTGGTCAGCCTGATCATGCCCACTATGATGCGATCCACAGTTCCGATGTGAATACCATCCTGTTTGCGACTACCATTAGAATCGCAGAAATCGCGCGCCGGTCATCTCGAGCCACAGACCGCGCGGCGTATCAACCGCTCTCATCAGATCGCTTTCGCAGTCTGCGCACTTCAGAACCGCTCCCATCGGAGATGCATGCAAGATCAGAGATCCCACGCCACTCACACGGTCGCATGAATGGCATCGAATCTTAGCAAGTGTTATGTCAGGAACGAAGATCCGCTGGAGGAGGCGTGCCGCGACATTGCCGTCGAGCAAAAGATCGGAGACGTTATTGGGCATGGTATCTATCCTCCTGACGGACCAAATCGTTCTGTCTTGATGCTGAGAGGGTCAAATCCGAGTTCTGCAAGAAGATTGGCCGCGGTCTCGACGAAGCTAGTGGGACCGCAGACATAGATCGCCGGGTTATGTGCAGGTGGAAACCAGTTTGCTGAAAGCAGGCCCTTGGTGATTCTCCCACGATGGCCTGTCCAGCCCTCTGGCTGCTGGCGGGTAAGCGCGTAAACAAGGCGAAAGCCGGAATCGCGCCGCACAATCGCTTCGAGCTCGTCTCGGTAGACTATATCTTCCCAGGTTCGGGCCGAGTAAATCATTAGGGCGGGAGGGCGGCTTGGCCGTCTATCGCGGTGACGAAGCATCGACATCAACGGCGTGATACCCGTTCCACCAGCGAGCAGATAGATCGGCCTCATTGCGGCACCGGTCCAGACGAAGTATCCCCCGATAGGTCCCCGAAGCTCGAGTTGGTCGCCGACGCGTAGCTCATCTAGTAGATAGGGGGAAACCTCGCCGTCTTGCACTCGCTCTACCGTCAACGCTAGCAATTCGTCTTCAGGCGGAGATGAGATGGAATAGCTGCGCTGTGCTTGATACCCGTCCTCGGCTGTGAGCCGGATATCGACGTGCTGGCCCGGGAGGTGTCCTGGCCAGCTGGCTGGCTTCAGCATGAGACTCCTTACGCGGCACGTTTCCACCACGACATCGCGTACCTGAGCGAGTTGCCACTCAAGCCGTTTGAGTGGAGAAGGGCGATTAGTCCCCGTCATATCTCTGCTCTTTCCAAGGGTCACCGTAGTTGTGATATCCCAGTGACTCCCAAAAGCCGCGCTCGTTTTTCGGCATAAATCGGATCCTGCGCACCCATTTGGCGCTCTTCCACAAGTAAAGATGCGGCACCAAAAGACGAGCTGGCCCGCCGTGAGCGGGCAGGATCGGTAGACCGTCGTAACGAGTAACGATCATGCCCTTGCCGCCGACCAGATCCGCAACAGGGACGTTTGTTGAATAGCCACCATCGCAATGAGCCATGACATAAGGTTCGGGAGGCTCCGAAAGCCCGGCTGCTTTCAACAGATCGTCGAAGGTGACGCCCTGCCATGTCGTATCGAGCTTCGACCATTTCGTGACGCAATGAATATCGGTCTTGACCGCAGTCTGCGGCAGCGCTTCGAACTCGGCCCAACTCCACCGCCCGAGCAGGGAACCACCAAGCTGAAGAGCAAAATTCCAGTTCGCCACTTTAGTTTGCGGTGTTGGGCCCGCCGAAAGAATCGGGAATTCGGTTGTCACGTACTGTCCAGGCGGCACGCGATCCTTCGTCGTTTGCTCGTGTCGCTTTGACCTAAACCCGCGAGAGATGTGAGCCTCTTCATCCATGGAATCATGCCTTTCTTCGCCGCAAGTGCGCCGCGCGAGGAGAACTGGGGCGCTTTTATCCGGTCGCCCGCCGCTCGTTGGGCCTACACTTGATGCAAAAGTATTCGCCTGTCGATGGGCGCTAAGCCAAATGCATCAAGATTGAAAAAACGAAAGCAATCGCCGACGCGCGCGGCGCTCACCAGCCCGGTATGTCCTGTATCACCCACGATGAGAAAACTCATCAGTCGCCGGCGCGAATGCGCGTCCGGCCATAGTCGCAGGAGAGAAAGCGATGCGTATCAGATTTCGAACAGCAGCCGTCGTCATTGCGAGCAGCGCGATCGCAGCGACCTTATTCTTCGGATCTCTTAAAAATGGCAACGCGCAGACCGCCACTCGCTACTTGCCTGAATACACGGCCGACGGGCAACTCCTTCTGCCGAAGGATTGGCATCATTGGGTGTACCTCGGATCTCCGCTTACGCCGAATGCGTTGAATGACGGCCATGCGAACTTTCCGGAATTTCACAACGTCTACATCGAGCCGGGTTCATATGAGATTTACATGAAGACCGGTCAATTTCCCGAAGGCACGATCTTCTTCAAGGAGCTTCAACTTACATTGCCTGGCGAGAACCAGGATGGATCGCGAACCGAGCCATCGGGAAGAGGCTACTTCCCCGGGCCTTTCAACGGCGCCGATGTCACGGTCAAGGATTCCAAGCGTTTCGCCGAAACCAACGGATGGGGATATTTCAATTTCAATCACCATGAGCCAAAGGCTCCGATGGCGAAAGTGAAGGCAAAGGGGGAATGCGCATATTGCCACATCGCGAGCGCGAAAAAGGATGAGGTGTGGACCCAGTTCTATCCCCTGTTGGACAAATGATGTACCCGCTCGACATCCACCGCAAAGCAGGGACTGAGTCATGAGAGCCGTTCGCGCCTTCACTCTCGGCATTTCGGGAGTTGCCGTAGCCATTGCGATCGTCGCGCTGAGTCCCATGCAGGCGATTTCAATTAGTAGCGCTTCACAAACGCAAGCAGCAGTCGATGCTGAGGGTAACCTGCGCGTTCCGCCTGACTATCTGACTACTTATGAGGCGCTCGGCAGCTGGGCTATAGCGGCTGATGAAGGCCGAGGCTCGAAGGAACTGCACGTCGTGCTCGCATCACCGGGATCTATCGAGGCTTATCGCAAGGACGGCCGATTTCCCGACGGAACCGTGCTCGTGAAAGAGGTGTTTGAAACCGTTACCAAGGACATGACGACCGGTACCGTCAGCCACGCAGAGAAGTTGAAAGGTTGGTTCGTCATGGTGAAGGACGGTGCCGGCCGCTATCCGGGGCACGCCTTGTGGGGCGATGGGTGGGGCTGGTCTTGGTTCGATGCTGCCGACCCCACAAAGACAACTTCCACCGACTACAGATTGAATTGCAAATCCTGTCACGTGCCGGCGCGCACGACTGATTGGATCTACGTCGATGGATACCCTGCATTGAAGCGATAGAGGGGACGCTTCGTGGAGAGTGAGACCTAACCCCTATATTTAAGCTCAACCAAAGGAGTAGCAGATGGCAAAAGAGGCGATGATGAAGGACATGTCTGCGGCGAAAGGAAAGCCTGGACATCTCTACATGCAAACCAATGAAGTCGAGAATGCGATTATCCACTACCAGCGGAGCTCAACAGGTGCGCTTACAGAGATGGAACGCATCAAGACGGGTGGTGCGGGCTCTGGCGAATTCAAGCCGATCAGCGGCCAAGAAAGCGCACCCAACGCGTTTGAAGGCGCGAGCAGCATCATCTTCACGCCGGATCGGCGCTTTCTGTTCACGACCAATGGTGGAGACAATTCCGTTTCGACCTTCCGTGTGAGCGAAGACGGTCGCCTTTCGCTGGTCGACGTCAAGCCGACGGGTAACCCTGTGGAAGGAAGAAGCGGAACCGCCAAATCGCTCGCATTTGCTCCTTCTACTCGGACTCTTTTCGTCTTGCATTCGTTCGGTCCCGATCACCTCCGGCTGATGTCTGTCGACGCAGAAGGTAAACTCGCGGCGCGGCCGGAGCGCTATACGGTCAACACGTATAGCAAGAGGAACCGCGTAGCCACCATGGTCGTGGTCTCGCCCAACGAGGAGCTCGTTCTTGTCGGCACCACTTTCGACGAGCCAATCGCGGTCACAGGCTTGTATCCAGATGGTTCGCCTATTCTCTGGGTGCAGCGGGCTGGCGGTGCGTTCCACTCAATCGCATCGAATGCGCCAGATCCTGATGGCCTCGCCGCATTTCCCCTGCAAAAGGACGGCTCGCTCGGCACGGCCAGGTTCTATGACGCGAAAGGCGGCTCTCCGTTCTACATCGCCTTCCTGCACGAGCGGCCGAATACCTTCGTCATCGCATACGCCGTCGGTGACGGATGTTCCATGGGCACCGTGGAGAAAGACGGCATGCTCAGCATCGGCCCGCTCGTAAAGATCGACACAAGCGCGGGCGTGCCGTCCGAGCTGTGTTGGCTGGCGGTCTCGCCTGATGATCGAACGGTCTACGCGACGAACTTCGGCTACAGCAACATCAGCAGCTACCACATCAATGGCCGCGGCCTGGAAATCGCGTGCGATCCCGCGTGCCCGAGGGTCCCGGGGGACGGCACCGCCAGGGGACTGAACGGAACGGTGACCAGCGGCCCCGCCGATAGCTGGATCACGTCGGACGGCGCATTTCTCTATCAGATTTACGGGAATGCCTCGAAGCTGGTGGGCTACGCCACGCATCCGGACGGCTCGCTGACAGAGGTCGCCAGCGTCAAGATTCCTCGCAACAGTCCGCAAGGGCTTGCGGGATTCTGATCCCACTCTCGCAACGCGGGTTCGGGCGTGACCGGTTTAACAAATTGTCACGCCCGCCCTTGCCTCGCTTTCCGGCCTCCAACCAATCTCAATCAACGTGCTCACTTTCAAGATTTGTCGAGCCGATGTTCGAAGCAACACACCAGGGCGATTCCGGCGATGACCCCGAGTGATCCTGGGCCTTTCGGCTCGGGGAGAGAAAGTATCAGCGACGTCGATCTAGAGCGGGCCGAGGGAGCCGGCCGGATCGTACTAACTGGCTCCGCCAGCGGTACTCGAATCTCCGAAGTTTATCAGAAGTTTCCTATTGGCCTGATGTTTCCAAGGATAGGAGGCGACTTAGTGACAGAGACGGTCATCGTAAACTCGTCAGGCGGCATTGCCGGCGGTGATCTGCTCGAGATTGAAGTGGTGGCGCTCGACAATGCATCGGTCGCGGTCACAACACAGGCCGCGGAAAAAGTCTACAAGGCGCTGGATCGACCCGCGCGTATCAGGACAAAGTTGAAAGCGTGCGGTACGGCAAAGCTTGCTTGGCTCCCGCAAGAAACCATTGTCTTTAATCAAGCGCGCATCCGTCGGCAGACCGAGATTGATCTTTGCTCAGGAGCTGAACTGATTGCGCTCGAATGGATGGTACTCGGTCGTACTGCGTGCGGAGAGAAAGTCGTTAGCGGGCACATATCGGACAGTTGGCGTATCAAAAAGGATGGCCACCTGATATGGGCGGACGGCTTCCGCGTCTCAGACGAGGTGTTCGCGCAACTGCATAGAAAAGCGCTGCTCTCCAACTGGAAGGCTCTTGGAACGCTCATCTACTTCGGACCTAGTCTTGATACACGGCTGAGGGCTTTGCGCGAGATAGCGGCTTCGCTCGACTGCTGCTGTGCCGCCACAATCGTCGGGGCGATCATAGTTGTGCGCGTCGCCGCAACGGCAGGTTCCGATCTGCGGCGGGGACTTCGCAGCCTGCTGGATCAATTCAGTCGAGAGCTTGGGTCAGGGCCTTTCGGAATACCAAAGATGTGGTCGTGCTAGCGGCATTTATGGAACGGAGGAGGCCTTGAATCTTACACCACGGGAAAGGGACAAGCTGATGATAGCTGTCGCAGCGATGGTCGCGCGAGGGCGACTCGCGAGGGGCCTCAAGCTCAATTATCCCGAGAGTATCGCATTGATTACGGACTTCATCCTGGAGGGAGCACGTGATGGTAAATCGGTCGCCGAACTCATGTCCGCGAGCGGCCGAGTACTAACACAGGACCAGGTCATGGAGGGCATTTCCGAAATGGTTTCCGAGATGCAGGTGGAAGCCACATTCCCCGACGGAACGAAACTCGTGCCGGTCCACAATCCGATTCGATAGGAGTTCTTGATGCGGTTAGCCTTGATCTGCATTGCGTTGGCCGAGGCGTTGGTGTTCCCGGCTCATGCCCATACAGGTGTCGGACCCGTGAATTCGTTCAGCTCCGGAGTTGCACATCCTTTTAGTGGGGCAGACCACCTCATCGCTATGACTATGGTAGGCCTTTGGAGTGTGTTCACAGACCGGCGCGCCGTTGTGGCTTGGCCTGCAACCTTCGTGGCGGCGATGTTAGGCGGCTTCGCAGCGGCGAGCTTGGGCTTGCAAATCGCTTTCGTCGAGCAGGCCATTTGCTTGTCGGTCGTTCTGCTGGGAGTGCTTGTTGCTCTTAGAGTACGGGCCCGGGTAACCTTGGGAGCCGCTATCGTCGCTCTCTTCGCTTTCTTCCATGGGCACGCTCACGGAACGGAAGCAGCCACAGCCAACCTTATTCATTATGCAGCAGGTTTCACGTTCGCAACCTCTGCGCTCCTTGCTGTCGGCATCGGAGCTGGTTTCTGCGTGCGGAGCTCGGCCGAAACGCTCTTGCTGCGCGCAGCGGGTGGATGCGCAGTGGTGGTCGGATTGTCACTATTGGGAGGCTGAAGTGATCCCTGGCGAGGTCTTTCCAGCATCCGGTGAGATTGTCCTGAACAAGGATAGGACAGCCATCTCAATTGAGGTTGCCAACACCGGAGATCGGCCTATTCAAGTGGGCAGCCACTATCATTTCGCTGAGACAAATGCGGCTCTCGCTTTTGATCGAAACGCCGCTGTCGGTCGCCGCCTCGATATCCCGGCCGGGACGGCCGTGCGATTTGAGCCGGGGCAGTCGCGCGAAGTGTCATTGATTCCTTATGGCGGCGCCCGCGTAGTTTATGGCTTTAGCGCCCTGGTGATGGGGCCTTTGCCGTCACCGAGTGGCGCCGCGGCCACTTCAGGCGATTGAGGTAACTAAATGCCCCACACAATGGGCCGCGCCGCCTATGCGCAGATGTTCGGACCGACGGTCGGGGATAAGGTTCGTCTCGCAGATACTGATCTGCTGATAGAGGTGGAGAGGGACTTCACGACTTACGGAGAGGAGGTGAAATTCGGCGGAGGGAAAGTCATTCGTGACGGCATGGGACAGTCACAGCGTACGCGCAGCCAGGGAGCCGTTGATACCGTCATCACCAACGCCCTGATTCTTGATCACTGGGGTGTCGTGAAGGCGGACATCGCTATCAATGATGGGCTCATTTCAGGGATTGGGAAGGCCGGCAATCCCGACGTGCAGCCCAACGTCGACATAGTCATCGGACCTGGTACTGAGATCATTGCAGGAGAAGGCAAGATCATTACCGCGGGCGGGATCGACACTCATGTCCATTACATCTGCCCGCAACAGATCGAGGAGGCGCTCTATTCGGGCCTAACAACGATGATGGGTGGAGGAACCGGACCGGCGACAGGTACAGCGGCAACAACCTGCACCCCAGGCCCTTGGCATATTCAGCGGATGCTCGAGGCAGCGGACGCTTTCCCAATGAACCTCGGCATTTTCGGTAAAGGTAACGCGAGCCTGGCCGCTGGCCTCGTTGAGCAGATCGAGGCTGGTGTGTGCGGTCTCAAACTGCACGAAGACTGGGGCGCGACGCCCGCTGTGATCGACTGCTGCCTTTCCGTCGCGGACGACATGGATGTGCAAGTCTTGATCCATACCGACTCTCTTAATGAGGGTGGTTACGTGGAAAAAACCATCGCCGCATTCAAGGGCAGAACGATCCATACATTTCACACCGAGGGCGCCGGAGGCGGACATGCGCCGGATATCATAAAAGTGTGTGGCGAGGGGAACGTTATCCCGGCTTCGACAAATCCAACACGGCCCTATACAGTGAATACGCTCGACGAAGCGCTCGATATGCTCATGGTCACGCATCATCTTGATCGTCGTATTCCAGAGGACGTCGCCTTCGCTGAGAGCCGGATACGCAAGGAGACCATAGCCGCGGAAGACATTTTGCACGATCTGGGAGCTCTCTCTATCGTATCGTCAGACAGCCAGGCAATGGGGCGCGTCGGTGAGGTGATTACCCGCACGTGGCAGACCGCAGACAAGATGAAGAAGCAGTTCGGGAAATTGGCTGAGGAGAATGGTGGCAACGATAACTTCAGAGCACGGCGCTACGTCGCGAAATACACGATCAATCCTGCGATAGCCCAGGGTATTTCCAACTATGTCGGCTCAATTGAAGTCGGAAAGCTTGCAGACATCGTAATCTGGGACCCAGCCTTTTTTGGCGTAAAGCCCGACATGGTTCTCAAGTCTGGCACGATCGCCGCGGCTATCATTGGTGATCCCAACGCTTCCATTCCCACTCCCCAGCCTCAATATTATCGGCCGATGTTTGGCGCGTTCGGACGTTCTCTGACCAGGAGCTCAGTGACGTTCGTCAGCGAGGCATCCCTGGTGAGAAACAAGGTCCTCGGCCTTGCGAAGAGACTTCTTCCTGTCTCGAATACGCGCAAGATCGGTAAGCATTCGATGATTCTCAACAACGCCGTCCCTCACATGGAGGTTGATCCAGAAACCTATGAAGTGCGAGCAGATGGGCGGCTGCTCACTTGCGCGCCCGTGAAGGTGCTGCCAATGGCTCAACGTTACTTTATGTACTGATATGCCGACGTGTACTCACGAGTACAATGGATGAATATTATGACGAACGAAGAGCGCCTGTGCTCGCCTCTATGCTTTTTGCGACTTCTAAGCTGGCTTTCGCCGAACTTCCCGAACGGCGCCTACAGTTACTCGCATGGTCTCGAATGGGCCGCCGAAGCTGGTCACGTCTATGACCGCTCAAGCCTTGTCGATTGGCTGGAGGCAGATCTTTGCTACGGATCCGGGCGGAATGAAGCGGTCTTCTTCACCGAGGCATATCGCTGTGCGATCAACGACGACCGGGCCAATTTGATGAGGGTCGCGGAGGTGGCAGGGGCCTCGCGTGGGACACCGGAATTCGCGCTTGAATCGTCGCAACAAGCGACCGCTTGCCTCAACACACTCCGCAAAGTTTGGCCTGATCCTATCCTGGACTTCTTCGGGGAGATCCAGGTCCAGCCGGTGCTAGCCGTTGTCCTCGGCGCTCGGACGGCAGTGGAGGGGATCCCGGCAGGCGTCGCGCTACCGGCATTTCTGCACAGCTATGTCGCCAATTTGGTAATCGCCGGCGTGAGACTGATCCCCCTCGGGCAAACCGACGGTCAACTCGCTATCGCGGAGCTTGAGCACGCGGTATTGTCTGCGAGCGCACAAGGAGCCTGCGCCACGCTCGATAACCTGGGCTCCGCGGGCTTTATGGTCGAACTCGCCTCCATTGCGCATGAAACTCAATATACGAGGTTGTTCCGGTCATGAGGACAGTTGAAAGCGGGACGTCCCCTCTTCGCGGCAAGTTCGCTCCGGTATACCACGGTCCACTCCGCGTCGGGATCGGAGGACCAGTCGGCTCGGGCAAGACGGCTCTCGTAGAGGCGTTATGTAAGCATCTCCGAGATTTCTACGACATTTATGTGATTACGAACGACATCTACACCAAGGAAGATCAACTCATTCTGACCCGCGCCCAAGCGTTGCCAGCAGAGCGTATCATGGGCGTGGAGACAGGCGGCTGCCCTCACGCGGCGATACGTGAGGACGCCTCCATGAATCTCGCCGCGATCGAGGACATGAATTTGAGATTCCCGCAAGCAGAGCTCTGTTTCGTAGAGTCAGGTGGCGACAATCTCGCGGCTACCTTTAGTCCCGAACTCGCGGACTTGACTATCTACGTGATCGACGTCGCCGCAGGCGAAAAGATCCCACGCAAAGGCGGTCCCGGCATAACGCGGTCCGATCTGCTTGTGATCAACAAGATCGATCTCGCTCCGCTGGTAGGTGCCAATCTTCAGGTTATGGAGTCGGACGCCCGACGCATGCGAGGTACGCGACCATTCATTTTTTCCAATCTGAAAAGCGGACACGGCGTCGATGAAATCGCCGGGTTCATTCTAGAGAAGGGCGGGTTGGCCGCGGCGTCGCTTTAGGTTTGCTTACCTCGCCACTCATTCAATTGACCCGGCGTATTCAGTCTTTTGACAAGTTGTCCGGGCTATCGACACGCGACACCCCCGTCGCGGGCAAGCTGCGCCGCATCGAGCGCTTCGCTCGCGCCGATCTAGCGTTTTGCCGGGGAAAGCGCGGATATCTTCGCCACCCGAACAGAGCGTGACGGCGCCCGGAGGCGGAACGTGGAAGCCGAATTGCTTTCGGGCTTCGCGGAAAGAGCCTTTCGCTCGGCATCCTTTTCGGCCCAGAAGACACAGAAATAGGTGTCAGACATTTGGTTGGCTCGGTGGCCTAGGCGCAAGCAGCGACGGAGCGTCAGCTAAGGCGGAAAGGGACCGCAACGCGAAGCGGTGCGCTTCTGCTGACTGCATGGTGAGAACTAAACAGACCGGCGCGGATGCGGCTTGCAGCGTTGCTGATTTCGCAGACATTTTCCCAACTCAGTTTAAGGGGGCGGTAGTGGAGGTCTGCGCATAGTGCGCGAACTTGACACCTTCAGCTATTTCCGGATTGTCGCGGCATCTTGCCAGATTAGCGCGCTTCGCAAAGCTTTGTGACACGGTCCTTGAGGCTAGTCTTGGCCTCCACGTTACTGCGATCCCAGGCTGCTCGCTGATCTAGTGGCTTTGCGCGCTGAAATCAGTCTCAAACAGCGGCGCAGCTCTTCCTCCGAAAATCGTCGCATTGTGGCGGATTGATAAGAGAACGAGCCGGGCGATCGTGGGGGGCGGATTAACCAACGGCTTTTGATGTAACGAACCCTCGACGGAAGTTACCGTTCGAAAGACCCAAGATAGACCGTTGGTTTGCGTGACTACGACCATCGGGAACCAGGAGTAACCTACGTCGGAATAGCGCTATCCGAGCCACCGAGCCTATGATTTTGGACAAGTGTTACGTCGGAGAAGGAATCAGCTGGTGACATGGATGATGACGAGCGCGTCGAGCGAACGGCCCGCAAGGATAGGCTCGCCACATGGCGGTGCCAGTCATACTGCAGTTGACCTCCGGGATTTGGAGGAAACCAGACCGCCTGTCGGTATCAAATCCCCTTCAAGTGATAATAGGCTTCTTCACCCTACTGTCCAAATTGCTCCGGTTGAGTTCGTGAAGCGTCTCGGTACCGGTTGTCCCGGTTGGTTTGCGGAAAGTATACATGCGCCGCTTGGGAGGACGATAGAGCTGGAATTCCAAGGTCCCGTGCACCTCCTGGCAATGTACAACGAGGGCGCCCGCCGAGATGGCGAAACCTTAGTTGATGGATTTTCACCATCTAAGATTCGAAATCTTGCAAAGAAGCTCACTTTCGTCCCGGCTGGCTGCGGCTATCGAGAGCGGCTCGAGACCGCTGCATCCACCCGCTTGACGTTTCTGTATTTGGATCCAACGATTCTCCGGAATGGCGGAGAAATCGACTATGCCGCGAGAGTACATTTTGAGGACCTCGTCGTTTGGGAAACCGCAGCCAAGTTGAAGAGCGCGATCGAAAATGGGCAAGCAAGGAGAACACTCTACTTGTCCGCGCTTTCTAGCGTGCTCGCAATTGAGTTGTCCCGCTGTGACGATAACAACGAGCGTGATGCAGCCCTGACTCGTGGAGGCCTTGCTTGTTGGCAGAAGCGCGCTGTCGTGGGCTATATTGAGGAACATTTAGGCGAGCAAATTTGCCTCGTCACGCTTGCGCGACTCGCCCGTTTGAGTCAGCACCATTTTTGTCGGGCCTTCAAAAAATCTTTCGGGATTCCGCCGCATCAGTACCAAGTACGAAGGCGCATGGAACAGGCTAAACTGCTCTTGGCAGATCCATCAATCTCGATCACCGACGTCGGGTTTACGGTTGGCTACTCTCAAACAAGCTCATTTAGTGTGGCCTTCCGCAAGATTACAGGCTGGACGCCAAGCGAATATCGCAGGGAGTTCAAATAGGGCGACAACAAGCGTCACGTCTCACGCGATCGCCCAGGGCCGGCTCGTGGTTAATTTAGGCCAGAAGCACGCTGGAGAGGATACCTTTCGTCGCTCGGTCCTTGGGCCCGCGTGCCATAAAAACTAGGCGGGCAGTGACATGCAGCGTCGCGCGCACGCTCCCGGATGATTACGACGTCGCGTCTTGCTGGGCAGGAATCGTAAATCGAAGCAAGTATCCGCGTGGTTCGCACACCGTGGCTCAGGGCCGTCCCCCATGGGTCTCGACGATCGAGCGGCAGATCGTCAAGCCCATACAGGCGGTCCGCTTAGTCGTGTTATGAATGGTTCGCAATCAAGCAGAAGCCACCCAACAAAACGTGTGGAGTTCCGGTGAACGACCATCGTGTTCTCAACGGGGCCTGCGATCTGGAGCACCCTGGGGCGATCTGCCGGATACGTTCGGTCCGTACACCTCTTGCTCCAGCCGCTTCGTTCGCTGACAGCGGGCTGGCGTGTGGAGTCATATCATAGACGGAATCGACATTGCCATGATGGTACTGTCGCGTGCACTAGCACTGTGCATGCGACCCCAATGCCTCTGCGAACAACCGGCTCGCGCCGGCGGGAATGTGGTGACCTCAGGATAGTGAAGGGGCGGCCGCCATAGATTGACCGCGGCTGCCATCCGTTGAAGAGCCGTAAGACTTGCGGACGTTCGAATCTCGGCGGGGAGCTCCGCAGCAGTTGCTCACAGGGATGTCGTCGGAACGAATTGCTTCTTTGCCCGGCACATGTCCCAGCTTGTCCGCCATCCGCACCAGATCGGCGATAGATCGTGCCCCCATCTTGTACATAATCCGGCTACTGTGAACGCGAGCCGTGTGTGTGCAGACCCCCAATTTGCCCGCAATCTGCTTGGGTCCCTGTCCTGCTGAGAGCAACACCATCGTCTCTCTTTCGCGAGGCGACAGCGATACGAGCCTAGTGCGCAGCTCGTCAAAGGTCTGTCTTTGCAAACGCTTTGCGCGATCAGACTCGATGCCGCGATTCACCGCATCGAGTAGCTCTTTATCCTGAAAGGGCTTGATAAGATAGTCGATGGCCCCGGCTTTCATCGCCCGAACGGACGTCCTTACCTCATCATAAGCGGTAAGAAACACCAAGGGTGTTTTGCATCCAACCTTTGCTTGTCGGGATTGAAGATCGAGACCGCTCATTCCCGGCAGCCGCACGTCCAACACGATGCATTGGGGTGATTGAGGCCTGTTCCTTTTCAAGAATTCTTCGGCCGAATTGAAAAGCTCGACCGCAAAGGCCGCCGCGCCGAGCAAGATCCGCAATTCCGCTCGCAAAGAATCGTCACTATCGATAATAGCAATTAGCGGTCGGTCAACGGTCATGAGTTATACTCGACATCGTGCCAGAGCCCAAGACAAGCTTTTCTTCTCATTTCATTCGCAAGATCGTAGCAGCTAGACTGCTGCGAGCGATCTGAAAGAATGCGCCCTAGGTACTGGCGACAGGATGAGTCTCGGTCGATGTGTGGCTGGCCGATCGAGGGTGTATGAAACTTGCAATTCCTTTTTGTGAGTGCATCGCCTTCTAGGCGGTCTCAAATCGGCGCAGCCATTTGCGGCCCTCCTCGCGGCGGGCCTTGAGGTGTTCGACGCATTTCTTAGAACACAGGGGAGTTCGCCAGGAATAGTACCGGATGAGACCAAACGGTCCGTCACAGACCGCGCAGCGCCTTGGCGCGCCATGCTGTGCAGTTTGGGAGTTTTTGAGCATTTCTTTCTCCTCCGATCTTGGTGTTGGTTCGCGTTGTCATTCCTTGTCTGTTGTCGCGCTTCGTTCACACCTGCGCTCGATCTGCTGGCCGAAATCGTTGACGTGGCGGGCTAGGCAATCGACCAAGTAGAACTGGCAGCGAGACTAGAACGATGGGTTGGATAGCTCTATTCGTACTTGGGTGCGCGGTGATAGCCGAGATGGTTGCAGGTACTAAACAAAGGTTTGCGTCGATTGCCCTTTGCTCGCAACCCGTTCTGGTGATTCTGGTGAGGGATAGACGGGTCCTTGCGCAATCAGCCATGACGTTCGTTTGAAACGTGGTGGCCGCGCAGGAGCTTTATGGCTCTTTGTCTGCTGCCTTGTGAGGAAGCTGCGTCTTTGAGAGTCAAATGAAACAACGCAATTTCAGCAAACAAACAGCATGACCGATCAAGACGTTTTGAGCGCCCGCGATATTCTGAGTGTTAGACAAGGAGAGCGAGATGATCATGTTTAGAATAATCGGAACGGTTGCCCTACTGATGGTCAGCGGTGAATTTCCTGCGTTGGCACAGGCGGCAGTGCAGGAGCCGGGCGCGTACGCATTTTACCACCCGAATGCTGATGTGTTGAATGCAGGCCGGCCATCGGTTCAATCGATCTATCCCATGAGTGCCTTTGCAAGTAGCGCGTTCTATCCGAGGCTAAGAACGCTTTCACGCCACCACCACCACAAGTAACTGTACCAGATCCCCGGCGCGGCCTACGACCTACGACCCCGCGGTTGAAAAAGAATCATTTTTCTGATGCCAGACGCGGCGAGAATTCCGCATCCAACGGTCGCACTTCGCGCCAACCTCCGGTCGGGTGTGGCGCGTTTACACATCGAAGCGCGTAGGCAGGTCTGTTAGAGTCGCTTGCGCTCTCAAGCGGGCAGATACATCAGCAGTGTGTTACGCGTTGGCGCGTAATGCCGCTTCCTCCTCCTCAGATTTGCGTTGTGAGACGCGCGTTCAACGCCGATCACCGTTCTGGCTTCCTGATGCGTTCCGAAATCGGCCGCTTATCAGTCATGCGGCGACGTGTTGTCGGAGACTGCTGGAATGGGAAAACTGAGTTATCAGAAAAAATCGAAGCGCATCAGCTAGGGGATCGGAGTGCAGGAGTCAGCGTGACGGCATGTGCTCGAAGTTCTAGATGGGGTTTTCGTGGATGAGTTGATGATATGGATGATCGCGCCTTTAGGCGTCCATAGACTGCGACAGGTGCTGTGCTCGAGCTAGGGTGGGCTTCTTTGATGGTTCTTCGAGGAGTGCGCGAATAAGGGATCGGTCGTCTATCCTTGCGACCAGCGAAACTCTCGAGGGGTCGTGCCTAGCATGTGACGGAAATGACGCGCTAGATGACCTTGATCGAAAAACCCCACAGCGAACGCAATTTGCGCTAGCGGGAGATCCGTCCGAACCAACATTTCCTGCGCGCGTTCGATTCGCTTTTGCGTGAGGTAGACATGCGGCGTTAGCCCGGCGGACTGCTTAAATTGTCGCGCAAAATGATGCACTGAAAGTCCAGCGACTCCGGCCAGCATCGACAAATCGATATTTTCGCCTAAATGCACTTCCACGTATTCCCGTACCCGGCGCATCGCACTAGGCGACAATCCGCCGTGCGCTTGCGGTGTTGGGGGCGGCCTCGAGATATCAATCGAGCCTAGGCGCGGGCGCGTGTGCAGGTTGCAGTTCGTTGGATTACTCGAGCCACTCGTGGGGTGATCGGGTGGGGTCACAAGCACGGGCCTACTGTCATTGCTGCCAACGATGAGCAATCGCGCAGAGATATCGGGTCGGTCTTGGCGCCGGAAGAGGTCCACATTTCGCTCGAAGATCGACCACAAGCTGATACCCGTCCGGAGCCCGCGGTCATCGAGCAGAAGGGACGTGCGCGCGACGCGGTTTGCGCCGATGATGCGTTGGTTGCCGTCAATCGCCAGCAGCATGCCCTGAGCGCCTCCCTCCAGCGGCGCTACCGCAACGATCCACTCTCGACGGAACTGCTCACGAAAAAATCGCTCTTCTATCACGCGCGCCGATCGTACTGTGAGTGCGCCAGTCAGAGCGTGCGCTCGCTCGGAGAGTTCGGGATCGATGGCAGAGACGTCCAGGACTGCCATCAGTCGCCCATCGACCCCGAATACGGGCGCGCCGGAGCAGCTTAAATTAATGTGTCTGGACCTAAAATGCTGACTTCTGTGAACAGTTACAGGCCGCTCTTCGACGATGCAGGTACCGATGCCGTTCGTGCCCTCCACCTCCTCGGACCACACCCCGCCGAGCCAAGTTCCCCAATATTCGAACTGGCTTGCCCGTGCATCTTCGCCACGATGGGCGACTGCTACGCCCGAGCTATCGCAGAACAAGACGGCATATCCGGCTTCGCAAACCACCTTGTATAATTGATCTATCTCCTCTTGGGCGGTGAAGATGAGTTTATCCAGCGGTTCGCGAAAATGTTTCAACTCAGCAGGCGTGAGGATGCTTGGCGCCTTGCTATCGACTGGATCGAGGCCGTATTTTTTTGCTGATCTTTGCCAGGAGCTCGATACCGCTTCTATTCCCGGGGGAGGCGTCGCCCCCTCGGCGACCGAACAAACGTGTTCAGCGTGCCCCGCAATAGTTATGACCGAGCTTGCAGGCCGCTCTGAGAGTCCCATCACCGCACCTGGTTCACGATGGACGCGCTCTTAGTGACGGCGCGCCGTCCAGTCTTCCTGCCGTGGCGAAACGCGTCGTCGCGGAGAACGGTGCCGCAGCTCCTCAAGGTACCGCGGACACCCAAAAGGGCATTGTTGAAGCGGTATCAAGGGTATACCACGCCGAGTACCCCCGCAATCGCTCCGAAGGGAGGGAACCCAGGGAGCTGTTCTCGCCAGGTGCGGGCAAACTGCCGATCCCGACGCAGCCGTTCCTCCCGGACGAGGATAATTGAGGCCGCCCCTATTCCCGTCAGCCCGCAACAGGCCGAAATTCCACCTAAAAAAGCAAGGTCCTCCGGGCCGGATCAAATTCCTCCGAGACGGGGCTGTTCATTCTTGGGATGCTCACTCCGTTGGACAAAGCGTTCGGCTTAGCAACATGGTCGTGGTACAATGACAATGAATTACTTCAGTCGAAAACTCGAAGTTTCACTGGGTCAAACGGAAGTTCGCGCAATGAAAAAAAGCGCGCCTGCTGGCTCCGCCGTCCCAACTACGGACGACTCAACTGTAATTGTGATCGACGATGATCCGCTCGCTCGCGGCGCACTCAGCAGCCTATTTCGTTCGGTCGGACTAAGCGTAAGAACGTTCGCATCCGCAACGGAACTGCTGGAACATCCATTTCCTGCCGTCCCAAGCTGCTTGGTCCTAGATGTCAGACTACCTCGGCTGAGCGGGTTTGATTTGCAAACAGAACTCAGTCGTTTAGGGGTCAACATACCCATCATCTTCATCACCGGTCATGGGGATATTCCCATGTCGGTCAAGGCAATGAAGGCCGGCGCAGTCGACTTCCTAACAAAGCCGTTTCGCGATCAGGAGATGCTTGATGCAGTAACCAGGGCTCTTGAACGCGATCTAAAACGTCGTAGGGAAGAGCAGTCCAATCTGGATATCCGAGCCCGGTTTGAAACGCTGAGCCCTCGCGAGCGTCAAATTATGGCGCTAGTGACAGCCGGTCTTATGAACAAGGAGGTGGCTCACAGAATTGGCATAAGCGAAATGACCGTGAAAATTCACCGTGGTCACATGATGCGAAAGATGGGCATGAAATCACTGGCCGATCTGGTGCTCATTGCTGAGAATCTCGGCATTCGGGGACAAGAAAAAATTGGAATGCCAACGCCCAGGTCTAGAATAACCGATCCACAGCACTCTGTCCCGGCCGGGAGTAAGCCGGCGGCTCGATAGTGAAACGAACGGTTGGCAGAGCTTCCGCTCATATCGATCGTAGACGACGATTTGTTTCGCTCGGCTGTAGAGAAGCTCGTGAAATCACTTGCGCTGCCAGCCTCGACGTCGCCTTACCCGCCTAGGGTGCGAGAAGCTGCAGAAGCCTTGAATCTTTGCGCACAGCAGCCGACTTGCCCTCAAGAGCGACCCGACCTCGATCGAGCACGTAAGCGTAGTCGGCTACGCCGAGCGCAAGCTCAAGATGCTGCTCGACAATAACGAGGGCGATGTTTTTGACAAGGTCCCGCAAGCAATCGGCGATCTCCTCCACAACGCCAATCCACACCCCCTCAGTCGGCTCATCGAGCAGCAGGAGCTTGGGACCCGACAAGACGGCACGGCCGATCGCCAGCATTTTGCGCTCACCACCAGAAAGCGTTCCTGCCGTCTGATCGAGCCGTCGACCGAGCTTTGGGAACCATGCGAGCACCTGATCGATCGCTGACCGGTCTCGCTTCGTGAGTGCGCCCACCTCAAGGTTCTCACGTACACTCAGCCGGTTAAAGACGGAATACTCCTGCGGCACGTAGCCCAGGCCCGCATGAATTCGACGTTCGGTCGGCAGTTGCGTGATGTCCTGAAGGTTCAACGTGATGCTACCGCTGCTAGGCCCGAGCTCGCCGACAATTGTCTTCAGCAGTGTCGATTTGCCAGCGCCGTTTCGACCAAGCACCGCCACGCCGCCATGTCTTGGCGCCGCGAGAGTTACATCGAACAGCACCTGACTAAGCCCGTATGAGACGCAAAGCTCGCTAACTTGGAGAAACGCCAACTCAGACACGAATAAGATATACCTCCTGCACTCTCCGGCTGTTCTGTATGTGTTTGACCGTGCCAGTGTCGATCACCTTTCCCTGGTCGAGGACAGTGATAACGTCGCAAATATTGCGAATAAAGTCGAGGTCGTGCTCGACGATCACCAGCGAGCAGTGCCGCCTGATTGGCATCAGCAACTCGCCCGTGATGCGTCGCTCTTCGAGACTCATCCCAGCAGTTGGTTCGTCGAGCAAGAGTAGCTGCGGCTTGCACGCGACGGACATGGCGATTTCGAGCCATTGCTGATGACCGTGCGATAGTGCGGCTGCTCGTTCCCAGCACCATTCAGTTAAGTGGAACTGTTGGAGCAGGTGCATAACTCGTTGATAGAGTGCTCTGCGCGTACGTGAGAAGATCAAGCTAACGGTTGAGCTTCGGGCCTGTAGCGCGAGGAGTACGTTGTCGTACACTGTAAGCGCCGGGAGCACACTGGTGATTTGGAATTTGAGGCTGAGGCCGGCGCGTGCTCGCTCCGCAGGTGTGGTCGTGGTGATCTCGCGGCCAACGAAGTGGATCGTTCCTTCGGTCGGGAATTCGGCGCCAGCCACGCATTTCATCAGCGTGCTCTTGCCGGAGCCGTTGGGACCGATGAGACCGTGAAATTCATTTTCGCCGACGGTTAGGTCGACGCCACCTAGCGCCACAAATCGTCCAAAAAGCTTGGTGAGCCCACGCACTTCAAGTAGTGCCATCATCAACTCCCACATCGGAATGGCGACGGGGCGGAAGAGGGCAACCGAAGCTGCCTACCCGTTCACGGTCGGACACCACGAGCCCGATCAGCCCGGTCGGCGAGAATACGACGACGAGAAGCAGCAGCAACCCGAGGATAATGTGCCAGATTTTGGGAAAGCTGTCGGCTAGCCAGAACCCTGCGATCTCGATTGCCATGACGCCGATAACGGGGCCGATCAGCGTACCGGCGCCACCCAAAAGAGCGGAGAGTACGATTTGCGTCGATAGCACCACACCCAGGATGTTGGGCCACACGAAGCCCTCGTGGAAGGTGTAGAGGCCGCCGGCGAGTCCGGCGATACCACCCGCCAGAGAGAACCCGATTAGCTTTAGCTCCGGCGTGTTGTAGCCGAAGAAGGCGATGCGCGTCTCGTGCTCTCGCGCGCCAGCGAGCGCGAGTCCGAACTGTGAACGCACAACGAAGCGACAAGCGAGATAGACAATCGCAAGAACGCTAAAGGCGAGATAGTAGTAGTAGCGCCCTTCGACAAATTCATAGCCACCCAAGGTCATCGGCGGGATGGAAGGAATGCCATTTTGCCCGCCGATGTAATACCAGCCCCGCGCGAGCCGCTCCGCCACATAAGAGCCGCTGAGGGTACCCAACGCGACGAAGATCTTTGTCGGCGGATTGCGCCCGAGCAGCAGAAGCGCGCCTAAGCCAAACGACGAAATCAGGCCGATGGCAAGCGCAGCTGGCAAGACGATAAAAATCGATGCAATTTCGAGGTCGCGAGCCACAAGGGCAACGCCGTATCCCGCCGCGCCGAAGAAGAGTGCCTGCCCGAAGCTCAAGATGCCGGAATATCCCCATGCAAGATCGAAGCTAAGCGCTAGCAGCGCAAGGATGAAAACGCGCGTAACGAAGACCGTGAGATAGTCCCCGAGGACAATTGGAGCCGCCGCAAACACGACGAAAAGCACAATCTCTAGTACAGGAATCACTTGCCTCCGGAGATTGCCACCTGAGGCGGTGATGCTCGACGACGCTGGTGTGTTCTTGGCCAGCCTTCAGCACTCCCTCGGATCGACGAGACCCTCGCTGCGCGCGACAATCTCGAAATCTGCATTCTTGGCAACGGCTATATACATGTTCATCTTGCAGTGACGCCTACCCGGCACCATTTGCGCAGGTCCGCCAGGTCCCTCGTAGATCTTCGCATGGTCAAGCGCTGCGGCGACATTCTCGCGCTCGAGATTGCCCGCCTCCTTCACGGCCAATTCCCACAATTTCAGGCCGCGATACATGCCGGTCGCCGCGCTACCGGCTGCAAAAAGGATTTTGCCGGGGAATTCTTCATCATACTCCGCCTGAATTCTTGCACTGGCCGGATCCTCAGATGTCACCGCGCGGAAATAGTCGAGGCAACTAGCCAGCCCTTCGATTTCGTGGGGTGCATTGAGGTTGAACGCGTTCTCGTCGAAAAAGACGCAAGCGAGGCGGCCGCCGCGTTTTCCGAAGCCGGCTTGGTAGAGCTGTTTGAAGAAAGGTCCTACGCCAGGCGCGATTATGGTGTTGAATACCACTTCGACGCTATTGGTCATGATCTTATTGACCGTAGCGCCGTATTCGATTTGGTCGAGCGGATAATACTCCTCGAAGATCACCTCACCGCCGTTGTTTTCAATGATCTTGCGGGCATATTCATTGAGGACATGCGGCCACACATAATTTGCGGACGGGAGCGCAAAGCGTTTGCCGCCGTTCTTGATCAGCCAGGGGATGAATTGGTCGCATTGCTGCGCGGGGGTCGGTCCAGTGCAAAAGATGTAGGGCGTGCATTCCTTGCCCTCGTATTGCTCTGGATAAATATAGAGCCTCTTCCCGTGTGTGACGATAACGTCCTTGATGGCATTACGCATCGAACTGGTGATGCCACCCAGCACGACGTCAACCTTGTCGCGCTGGATGAGTCTCCGAACATTGGCGACGGCGACCGATTCGTCGGAGGCTGTGTCTACGATGAGGAGTTCAATCGGGCGACCCAGAATACCGCCGGCACTGTTGATGTCCTTGACCACCATTTTGGCGACGTTGGCATTAGCTGTGCCTTCATACGCTATGGCGCCAGTGAGATCGGTTGCGATACCGACCTTGATCGGTGCCGCCGCATACACCCAGCTAGGCCGAATGGCCCAGCTGCTGATGCCGGTCGCGAGCGCTCCGCTCATCCAGGCGGTACTCTGCAGAAACCGCCGCCGGTCCATCAAGGAAGGGATACTGCTGACCTTAATTTGCTTTCGCATGGTTCACCTTCTCCTTTCCGCTATCAGTCCTCCCGGCTTAAGTTTGACGAAAACAATAGCGATGACGAGGATTAGGACGTCGGCCAGCACGGGCGCTACTGCCCAGGGTAGCGCCGCGCTCAGCGCGCCGACTACAGCGGCGCCGGCAACCGATCCTTCGAACGTGCCGACGCCTCCCAACATGATCGCGAAGAAGCCCTCAATGAGAAAGCGGATGCCGAGATCGGCGAAAAGCGAGAACATGGGAACTACCAGTGCGCCAGCGAGGCCGGCGAGAGCCGTCCCGTAAGTAAAAATAACGGCATAGAGGACGTTGGTCGAGATGCCGGAGGCGCGGGCGAGAGACGGATTCTCGAGTGCCGCGCGCACGCGTAGCCCAAAGGAAGTCCGTGTTAGCAGTAGGTAGGTGGCGATCGTCACCACGGCGGTGATAACGATGATGGCGCACCGCCAACGCGAGAGTTGGACGTTTCCGACAGTTAGCGAGCCGGCGATCGGCTCCGGCACCGAGATATAAAGACCGCCGATGAGGCTGCGCACGCCCTCCCGAATGACAAGGCCAAGCGCGTAGGTCCCAAGCATGGCGGCAACTGGAGCGGCATAGAAGCGTCGGATAACAAGGCGCTCGAGAACAAAGCCGATCGCCGCCACCACAAGGGGGGCCGCGAGCATGCCGAGCCAAACCGGCAGCCCGAAGCTGTAAACTAGATATGTGGTGTAGGCGCCGAGCAGTACAAACTCGCCATGGGCGAAGTTGAAGATGCCCATCATTCCGGCGATGATGCCGAGGCCCAGCACCACGAGGACAAGGACGGCCCCGAATGTCATAACTTCGAAGGTGGCGTTCAGCGCGCTTTCCATGCCTCCGGCACCTGTCGGGAAATTGGAGACGAGCCTGGGAACCTAACGTAATGACTCGCCCCAAGTGTTCCTACTTGCCAACCGCGGTGATCGCGCTTCAGGTATACAGACGAACCCGCTGATGCGCGAGCGCACCGTTCAGTCTGAAAGGGGAAAGAATTGGACGCTAGTGCGCGGCTAAATTGGGGCGATCGACATGGAGGTCCGCAGTTTTTGACAGCCCGGGTTTTTGGACGGGACGCCGAAGAGGTCGGATGAATTAGCCGGGCAGAAATTCGATGGGTTTGGCGCCTAGTGGGCTGCAATATTATGATACCGTCGTGGCTTGCTCACCCACAACGGACCGCCAAAACTAGAAGGAATTTCAGGGGCTCACCCGACCTCTCTGGGAAGGGCTAAAACCGCGAGGTCCTGATATTGAGGCCTTGATATTAGCGACAGCACCGTGCAACCGCGTTTCCATGTTTCGTAAGGACGTGTGGCTTGGCATGGACCCATCCTCTTGGTTCATCGAGAATCGTGATATTGGCTCCGAGGTGTTGTGGGAGGACGCCGAACGCCTCCTCTGCAGAAGATGGCGTACGTGTGCCAATGGCGATCGGCAATCTGTCCTGGTAGTGCTTCCGGTCACGGAGCACCCGACGCCCAACAGCCTCAATCGTCTCACGCATGAATATGAAATCAAGGACGACTTGGACGATGCATGGGCGGCTCGACCGTTGGGGCTTGTGCGCGAGCGTGGGCGAACCATACTCGTGCTCAAAGACCCGCAGGGCGAGCCGCTTGACCGCCTTATCGCTCCGCGCGTGGAAACTAGAACATTCCTGCGCCTCGCAGTTGCCTTGTCGGCCGCGCTAGGTCACTTGCATCATTGTGGTCTCATTCACAAGGACATCAAGCCGACCAATGTCCTCGTCGATTGCACGACCGGTCAAGCTTGGCTGACCGGCTTTGGCATCGCTTCGCGTCTTCCGCGCGAACGCCAGTCGGCCGATGCGCCCGAGTTCATCGCCGGAACTCTCGCTTACATGGCGCCGGAGCAGACAGGGCGGATGAATCGCTCGATCGATTCCCGGAGTGATCTCTATTCACTCGGAATCACGCTCTACCAAATGCTGACTGGCAGTCTTCCGTTCATGGCCTCCGATCCGATGGAATGGGTTCACTGCCATATCGCGAGAAAACCGACGCCGCCAAGCAACCGGTTGGAGAATGTTCCGGCTCCTGTCTCCGCAATCATCATGAAGCTACTCGCCAAGACGGCTGAGGAACGCTACCAGACAGCGGTCGGGGTCGAGAATGATCTGCGACGCTGCCTTGTCCAATGGGAAAGCCAGTGCCGCATCGACGAATTTCCGCTTGGCGAGCATGACTCCTCCGACCGGCTAGTGATTCCCGAGAAATTGTATGGACGAGCATCCGAAACCGAGATTCTGCTTGCCGCCTTCGACCGCGTCGTAGCGAGTGGCAGGCCGGAATTGGTGCTCGTCTCTGGTCATTCCGGGATCGGCAAGTCCTCCGTCGTCAATGAGCTGCACAAGGTGCTCGTTTCGCCGCGAGCCCTTTTTGCCTCGGGCAAGTTCGACCGGTATAAGCGTGACATCCCGTATGCCACGTTGGCACAAGCGCTTCAGGGCCTTGTCCGCCCCCTCCTGAGCAGAAGCGAACCCGAGCTGCGCATCTGGCGCGACTCCTTTCAAGAGGCGCTTGGTCCGAACGCATTGCTCATCGTAGATCTTGTCCCTGAATTGAAGCTTATCGTAGGAGAACAGCCGCCGCTCCCTATTCTTCCGCCATTGGATGCACAGCGCCGCTTCCAGTTGGTCCTCCGGCGATTCATCAGCGTCTTCGCGCGACCGGAGCATCCGCTTGCTCTCTTCCTCGACGACTTGCAATGGCTCGACGCGGCAACGCTCGATTTATTCGAGGACCTGCTGACTCAGCCGGATGTGCGGCACCTGATGTTGATTGGCGCCTATCGCGACAACGACGTCGATTCCACACATCCACTGACGCGCAAGCTAGAAAAGATTCGAAAAGCTGGAGCGACCGCGCAGGAGATCGTCCTCGTGCCGCTGGTCCTTGAGGACCTGGAATACCTGATTGGAGATTCTCTTCGCTGCGATCCAGAGCGTGCAGCTCCGTTAGCACAGTTGGTTCACGCAAAAACTGATGGCAATCCATTTTTTACTATTCAGTTTATTTCTTCGCTTGCCGAAGAGGGGCTGCTCAACTTCGATTATAGCGCTTCGCGATGGACCTGGGACTTGGCTCGGATTCGCGCCAAGGGTTACACCGATAATGTGGTGGACCTTATGGTAGAAAAATTGAGCCGGCTGCCGGTCGAAACTCAGCACGCCGTGAGGCAACTTGCCTGTCTTGGCAACAGTGCAGAGTTCGCCACGCTGAGGATGGTGTATCAGGACCCCGACGAGGAAATTCACGCCAAGCTTTGGGAAGCAGTCAGAGCGGGCCTCATCTTCCGCTCGGAGATTTCCTACAAATTCCTGCATGATCGCGTTCAGGAAGCAGCATACTCCCTAGTCTCAGAACGGTCGCGCGCGGAAGCTCACCTTCGAATAGGGAGGCTGCTGCTGATGCATACTCCTCCAGAGCAGAGAAAGGACGCAATCTTCGATATTGTCAATCAGTTCAACCGCGGCACGACAATGATCACTTCGCGAGAAGAACGCGAGGATGTGGCTGAGCTCAACCTGATCGCAGGCAAGCGCGCTCAGGCATCCACGGCCTACGCCTCGGCGCTTGGATATCTCATCGCCGGCCAAGCACTGTTGGGCGACGACGCCTGGGAGCGAAGACGAGAGCTCACTTTCACGTTGGAATTGCATCGAGCTGAATGCGAGCTTCTATCTGGCCAGTTGGCGGCAGCAGCGGGTCGCCTGACGATGCTTTCATCGCGCGCCGCAAGCACGATCGAGCTAGCGATCATCACGTGTCTGCAGGTTGATCTCTATACGATACTTGATCAGAGCGGGCGCGCAGTTGCGGTCTGTCTTAACTATCTGCGACATGTAGGAGTCGAATGGTCGCCGCATCCAACATACGAGCACGTGCGACAAGAATACGATCGGATCTGGTCGCTGCTCGGAAGGCGCGCGATCGATGCCCTTACCGAACTCCCTTTAATGACCGACGCTGTCTCCCTATCGACGATGGATGTTCTGACAAAAGTAATGTCGGCGGCGTATTTTACCGACGAAAATCTATCTTCGCTTGTCATTTGCCATATGGTCAATCTCAGCCTCGAGCACGGCAATAGCGACGGATCAGGGTTCGCATATGTATGGCTTGCCGTCATTTCTGGACCGCGGTTTGGCAACTACCAGGATGGCTTCCGTTTCGGTCGATTAGGCTATGAGCTTGTCGAAAAACATGGGCTGAAGCGATTTCAGGCTCGAACCTATATGTGTTTCGGAAACATGGTCATACCGTGGGCGAAACATGTCCAGGCCGGTCGCGATTTGGTGCGTCGCGCATTCGATATCGCACACGAAACCGGTGACCTTACTTTCGCGGCCTATAGCTGTAACCACCTCGTCACAAATCTTTTGGCGGCGGGAGATCGGCTCGCAGAGGTGCAATATGAAGCCGAGAAGGGTCTGGAGTTCGCGCGGAAGCTTGGCTTCGGTCTCATAGTCGATGACATCACAGCCCAGCTCAGACTAATCCTAAGCCTCCGTGGGTTGACAGCGAAATTCGGCTTTTTCGACGATGAGAAATTCGATGAGCTTCAATATGAACAACATCTTTCAAGCGGTCTGGTTGTGGCGGAAGCTGAGTGCTGGTATTCGATCCGAAAGCTGCAAGCCCGCTTCTTTGCCGGGGATTATGCCTCAGCCGTCGATGCCTCATTGACGGCGAAACGGCTGCTTTGGACATCGCCGTCACAATTCGAAACGGCAGAATTTCACTTTTATAGCGCGCTTGCGTACGCAGCATCTTGGGATTCTGCATCTCTCGACCTGAGACAGCAGCATTTTGAAGCTCTAGCAACTCACAACAGGCAGCTCCAAGTCTGGGCAGAAAATTGCCCAGAGAATTTCGAAAATCGCGCCGCGCTGGCTGCCGCCGAAATTGCCCGCATCAACGGTCGCGAGGTGGACGCGATGCGTTTGTACGAGCAGGCCATCCGCTCGGCGCACGCAAACGGATTTGTGCACAATGAAGCGCTCGCCAACGAGCTCGCCGCGCGCTTCTACAAGGCACGTGGCTTCGATAAGATCGCAGACACGTATTTGCGGGACGCCCGCGACTGCTATCTGCAATGGGGGGCCGATGGCAAGGTACGTCAACTCGACGGGCTATATCCGCACCTCAGAGATAGGAAGCCGCAACCCGATCCGACGAGCACGATCCTTACACCCGCCGAGCAACTGGATCTTGGTGCTGTAATAAAGCTCTCACAAGCCATATCGGGCGAGATCGTCTTGGAGAAGCTAATCGACACGCTCATGCGTGCAGCAATTGAGCACGCGGGCGCTGAGCGAGGTCTCTTGATCCTTGCGCGAGGTGATGAGTATCGAACGGTGGCGGAAGCGACGGCGGACAGCGATACGGTGGCAGTCGATCCACGGCAAACAAGCGTGACCGCTGCGGACCTTCCAGAATCGGTCCTTCACTATGTTGCCCGAACAAAGGACAGCATTCTATTGCACGATGCGTCAAGCGAGAAACAGTTTTTATCCGACGAGTACATTCGTCGGCATCACGCGCGTTCAATTCTCTGCCTGCCGCTGCTCAAGGAAGCCAGACTGGTTGGATCGCTCTACCTCGAGAACAATTTGGCTCCGCATGTCTTCACGCCAGACCGGATCGTCATCCTCAAACTGCTGGCGTCGCAGGCGGCGATTTCATTGGAGAACATCCGTCTCTATGATGATCTGCAAGAGCGTGAGGCGAGGATAAGACGGCTGGTCGACTCGAACATCATCGGCATCGTCATATGGAATTTGGACGGTCGGATCATCGATGCTAACGACGCCTTTCTCCGTATTGTGGGATACGACAGAGAGGATCTCAAGGCTGGCCATCTGAGTTGGATGGAATTGACGCCTCCGGAATGGCGTGATCGCACCACACGCGCCTTGGTAGACGCAAGCGTTAAAGGGGCCGTCCAACCCGAAGAGAAAGAGTACTTCCGCAAGGATGGTAGCCGCGTGCCGGTGCTGGTCGGCCGCGCGGTGTTCGAGGGAAGGCCGAATGAGGGCGTCGGCTTCGTACTTGATCTGACTGAGCTCAAGCGGGCGGAAGCTGCGGCGCGCGAAATGCAAATGGAGCTCGCGCACGCGAATCGCGTCGCAACGATGGGACAATTATCAGCTTCGATTGCGCACGAGATCAATCAGCCGATCGGGGCGGCGGTCACCTATGCCGATGCCGCTTTACGGTGGCTCGGCGCCAATCCGCCAAACCTCCAGGAGGTCCGGGAGGCGCTCGGTCTCATCCTGGAGAGCGGCGTTCGCGCCGGTGAAGTCATGGACCGGATCCGCGCGCTCGTCAGAAAGGCTCCCCCGCAGAAGGCTAGCTTGGAGATCAACGAAGTGATCCTGGAGGTTATCGCGTTGACCAGCCGGGAAATGGAGAAGAACGGCGTTTCGGTTCAAGCTCAGCTTGCGGAGAACCTGCCGGCGATTCAGGGGGATCGCGTCCGACTGCAACAAGTAATTCTCAATTTGCTCATCAACGCCATCGAGGCGATGAGCGGAATGAGCGGGGGACCGAGGGAATTACTGATCAGCACCGCAAAGACCGACTCTGGGGTTGTCGTTTCGGTGCGGGATTCAGGTCCGGGGTTGATGCCTGAGGGGGTCGAACGGTTGTTTGAGGCCTTTTACACCACCAAACCAGACGGCTTGGGGATGGGCTTATCGATCTGCCGTTCGATTATTGAGGCGCATGGCGGACGCTTGTGGGCGTGCGCCAATGAACCGCGGGGGGCCGTATTTCAATTCACGTTGACGGCGTAGCAGACGCATACGGCCCGCGAAAGAGAAGCGAAAACGATGGTTAGAATCCGGGAGGAAATTGTGTACACACCATCACCGATGAACTGCCCACATCCACGACGTTGTAATCTGAAAGGCCGTAGCGGACGCGCGGTCCAAAGCTTCAAGTCTGGTCGAAGCTAACCCGAGCGCGGCCATGCACACCGAAAGGTCGCTCGATACGTTGGCCCGTTTCAGCCCTGCAGCTCGGCCACAAGCTTACGGGGTCGCCTTCCGAGTATGGCCAGTGAGAGGAGGCAAGAAGCCCATCCTGCCAAATTTACCTAGCTCTACTGGAAAGCATTCCTTCGAAGCGAGCGAGAACATGTCTGCGTAGAACCCGGTGTCCCGTTCAGCCGATTGCTGGACAAGGGGTGAAATTGTCAAAGCGCACCGTACGTGGCAAGTTAGCTCGGATTAATCTCGGACCGGCCAGTCGGGTGCGCGGGATCGCAGGGCCTTGATTGGCGGAGTGATGGAGTCGACAGTGAGTCCATCTACTCGGTTTGATACCGATAGGAATAGCAACTTCCAGGTCGTGTGGGAGGACGGGGATTGTGTCTTCTCCCGAGGATGGCGCCTGGACGCCGACGGAAACCGCAGCACCGGGCCAGCGGTCTCGCCCGCAGCCGAGCATCCGCGTCCAGCCATCCTTGATCGCCTCATTCACGAATATGGGTTGAAGGACGATTTGGACGGAACATGGGCGGCCCGACCGCTGGAGCTCATCCGCGAAGGCGATCGGGCCACATTGCTGCTCGAGGATTCCGGCGGCGAGCCGCTCGACCTGCGCGTGGCCAATCCGATGGAGGTGGGACGCTTTTTGCACCTCGCTTGATCAGCACCGCTGTAGCGTTGGGCAAGCTCCACGAGCGCGGCCTCGTCCACAAGGACATCAAGCCCGTCAATCTCTTGGTGAACTACGACACCAGATCGGTCAAACTTACAGGCTTCGGCATTGCGTCACGCCTTCCACGTGAGCGACAAGCGCCCGCGCCGCCCGAGTTCATCGCGGGCACACTCGCCTATATGGCGCCAGTTCTACTGGAATCTGAATGATGAGACGAGCGGGCGGTCTGCCAAATTCGCGAATAGGATGGGACGTCCTCTGACTTGGGATCAGGCGCTCGTGTACAGCGCTGTCAATCACTATCTCAAGGCCGTTAAGGCGGCCGGCACGCGCGATCCGGATACTATCATGGCCAAAATGCGCGACCTTCCCATCGAAGATCCAATGACCAACAAAGGCAAACTCCGGATCGACGGCAGAGTGGTGCGGGACAACTACCTATTCGAAGTCAAGACGCCGAGCGAATCTTCATCCGATTGGGATCTTTATAAGCTCGTCCGCGCGATCCCTGGAGAGGAAGTGACGAGACCCCTCTCTAAGGGAGGCTGCCCGCTGGTTCGCTAGTGAGAGCCGCGCGGGGTCGTATTTCAATTCACGTTACCGGCGTAGCAGACGCATACGGTCCGCGAAAGAAACACGGCATTTTGGCGAAAACTATCGCAGGAACCATAAAGACGACCAAACGACACGTCGCTATGCTCCAAGTTCTCAGACGAGGAGCGCGAGATACGACGGTCAGAATCCTTGGAGAGGACGCGCGTGCGATGATCAGCGGTAAAGTGCCGATGTCCGCGCGGGTTGTGATCCAAACGTTGTAGCGGACGCTATCGAAACCTGCGGATCTGTTCGAAGCTAAGCCAAGATGGAAGCGTGCCATGCTCCTAGAGCTCGACACAAGGGGTCGCACACGTATGCCAGTTAGATTCCAGCGCTTTGAGGCTGGGACTTCGCCGATGGAAGAGCGCGCATCTGAGCCCATTCCTGAGATCGACGGTTTGCGCGTCAACAACGTGTTTGCCTTTGGCCCATTCAAACTCTCCGTAGCTGAGCGGTTATTGAAGAGGGGGGAGGAAGCACTTCCGATTGGCGGTCGTGCGCTCGATCTTTTGACCGTCTTGGTAGAGCGCGCCGGCGAAGTTATCAGCCAAAAGGAGCTCATCGCGCGGGCTTGGCCAGACGTCGTTGTGGAAAAAGCAAATCTCCGTGTGCATATCGCTAGTCTTCGCAAAGTGCTCCGCGATGGTCTGGACGGCGCCCGGTACATTTCTAACGTCGCGGGCCGAGGCTATTGCTTCGTGGCCGCCGTGGCGCGTCCCCCGCTGGAGCAAGCTCCCCTGCAAGCCAGTCAAGCCGTCGGCACCGGTCTGAAAGATGAGATCGCAGCAGCACGTGGACAAGCAGACGTTGGTATCGAATTGCTACGAACCGCACTTGGAGCCTTGCATTCCGAACACCACAATATCCTCCTGACTGTATTTGCGGGCGCCCTGACGCAGGGGCTATTGAAAGCGGGCCAGTTCGGCGAAGCTCTATTGACCGTTAACGGAGCGATAGGCCAGGCGACGAGCTTAGGAGCGACCTTTCACATAGCCGAACTGCTGCGCCTAAAAGCTGAGGTGCTCGCGGCCGCGCCACAAAAGGACGTTGCGGCTGCTCTGGATTGCCTTAGGCAGTCGCTAAGGTTTGCGCGAGATCAATCTGCTCTTGCTTACGAGCTGCGCTCGGCCACAACACTCGCGCGGTTGCTTTCCGAGGGAGGCCAGCGGGAAGAGGCAAGGAGCATCTTGGCACCCGTTTACGACCGCTTTGCGGAAGAATTTGAGACACCGGATCTTCGAGATGCAAGAGCTCTTCTGGCGTCTTTGGCCTAGCTGAAAGACTGTCAGCCATAGAGGCTTAGCTGTTCGATCAGGAGTAGGGTATGCTCGCTAGAACGAGCTTAGGGCCATAACCCTGTTGCAAATGGCGAAGTCGACAGCCGAGCGCCTTGAGCAGAAGGATTGAGCAATGCATTTGAAGGGGAAGCGCGTTGTGATCACTGGCGGCTCCAGCGGCATCGGCTTGGCGCTAGCGCGGGCAATGTTGGCGCGCGGAGCGCGCGTGGCAATTGTGGGTCGGCGACAAGTGGAGCTAGACCGGGCTGTTGCTGAGCTCAAGGTGCTCGGCGCGAGCATAGGAGCGATTGCGGCGGATGTCACCAGAGGTCCGGATCGACAGAAGATTCTGGCTTATGCGAAGGCAGAATTCGACGGCATGGACATCCTCGTGAACAATGCTGGCGCGGTGCGGGCCGGACGGATCGAGACTATCTCCGAAGGCGAGATTCGGGCCATGGTCGAGGTCAATCTGCTGGCGCCAATCCTGTTGACGCGAGAGGCACTACCATACTTGCGCGTGAGTGGCCATGGGCTGATTGTCAACGTGACATCTGCGGCTGCGCTGACCGGCGTGCCTTTCTATGGGAGCTATGCAGCCACGAAAGCCGGGCTTGCCCGCTTCGGTGAGGCGCTGCGCCGTGAGCTCAAGGGCGAGGGCGTGCACGTATTGACGGTCTATCCGATCGCCACTGAAACTCCGATGATGGCAACTTCTAAGGCGGGGGTGGATCTTGGTTTCGCACGCGAGTCCGCGGTCGATGTCTCCGCTGCGATCGTGGAGGGAATAGAGGCCAACGCCCTCGAAGTCGCGCGAGGTGGCGATGCGAGGGCTAAGCTGATCGGCCTCAATCGTGAAAATCCACTTGCGCTTGACGAGAGTTTCTTCGGCATAAAGGCCGAGCTGGAAGCGGCTACCCGCGACCACAAGGCTCTCTGATCCTGAAGACAAGTCGTTGAGTAGGATAGCTTGGCTTCCAGCGCCGAAAAAGGTGATGGTATGATTGTTCGGGCAAGGCTCTCGTCTTGGAAGCTCGTCTATTCGCTAAATATGGGAATCGTGTGCGCGATCTCCTATTGGACCATGACCTACGCGTTAGCCTCAATGGTCCGCATGGATTCTGATCTATTAGGAGGCATGTGGTCGGCGGTGGCTACCCTCTTTGTGTTTCGGGGCTCGCGGGACGACAGTTTGTCGGCAGGAGCGAGCCGGTTGGTAGCTACGGGCGTGAGCTTCGCACTGTGCTTGCCCTATCTTTGGGTTTTCCCATTCACCGTACCAGGCCTAGCTGCGCTAATTGGGATCGGCACATTGGCAATGATGCTTTTGGGGCGACAAGACGACATTGTCACTACGGGAATAACCACCGTGGTCGTCATGGTTGTTGCTGCGATTAGTCCCACAGATGCCTGGCAGCAACCAGTCCTGCGTCTGGCTGATACCGTGGTTGGAGTCGGAATCGGGGTTGGAGGCAAATGGGTGGCTTCATATTTGTATTTCCGAACAGTCGGGAGAAGATCGCAATGAGGGGCTGCCGCGCCCATTCCTACGCGAAATGAGGCAGTCTTTGATCGACAGTGGGGATTGGTTGTCCACTCGGCAATCATGTCGCCCGATAATCTCTCAAAGGTGCCCCTCGATTCGCTTAGCGGAAGGGCCGGGTACTGGAGCGACGCCCAATTAGGCTGCTCAGGAGCATGAGCTCCTCCTAATTGTCCAAGCCGCCGAAAAGGGCGCGCTGAAAATCGTCAGCCCACTGGAGGCCAAGTATTGACAAGCCATCATTACCTGTCCCCGCAAACGGTACAGTTGCACTAAGGTAGCATTTGCGATCGCAGTACAGCGTCTTAGAGGACAGATCTCGGAGATAGCTCCTTGCTATCGAAGTCGAACAATGCGCGCATGTAGACGGTGCGCGGGGCGCCCTGTCATTCACGAACACAAACTTCATGGCTGCGCTCCGAACATTGTTTCCCCGAAGCGACTCAGCTTGACGCGGTTGCACTGCTGCTTTCTAGGCTCTTGGTGCGAAGATCGAGAATCGGGTCCCTTGCGACGGCTCTGAGTTGATATCGACGCGATACCCTAATATGCCGACGGCCTGGCGCACGATGAAGAGGCCGACGCCCAAACCATCGCGTCGCGCCGGATCCAGCCTAGTGAAAGCCTCGAAAACTCTAGGCATTTGGTCCGCGGTCATGCCGATTCCAGTGTCATAGACATCGATACGAATGCTCTCGCCGACGTGACGGCAACCCAGGAGAATGCGTCCACCGGGTTCTGTGTATCTGATAGCGTTGCTAACCAAGTTGCGCAGGACGGTGCTGAGAAGCAGCGCGTTGCCGTGTATCGTGGCGGTGGTTTGGACGGTCCGAATGCTGACTCCTTTGCGTAGGGCGCCAATCTCTTGCTCGTGACGAGCTTGTCGAAGCAGGGGCCCAACTGGAACCGGCGTCAACTTCACTCCCTCCGCATGCTCGCGGAACCGGATAGCGGCCAGTAACTGATCAAGCTGGTCCTTCAGCCGATCGATAGCACTCTGGCCGGCCCGCAGCAGACGCAACTCGGACGCCGTTCGAACGCCAAGACCGAGGAAATCGTGAGCGCCTTGGATCACTTGAAGTGGCTGCCGGAGATCGTGTCCCGCTATTGCCAGTAACAAGGACTCGAACTCCGAAGGCTCTTGCGGAGCCGCCTTGGCCGTCATGCTCCAAGTGATGGGCCTCTTTGCCGTCGGCGCTGTACCAAAAATCTCGCGGGGTTCCGCTATCTTGACCAGTCCTTCTGTCTCGCGCATGGCGCTCCTCAAGCGGAATTGCATTGTTGCCTTCCGATTGGGGACAAGCATCCAGCAAACTCCCAACAGAAGCGAGCTCAGTGTTGTGAGATGGTGTTAATCGTCGTTACTGAATTGCACCTGCAGGGCAATGCGTAGAGTCCTTGATATCGATCCATACAAATCTCCTCCTGACGACTTCCCCGAACCGTCGTGGAGTGGTTTGTCCTGAAGAGTTCGAGACGGTCGATCTTCGAGCAGCACGCGGCTGTGGCTCCCCGACAATTAACACTTTCTTACAACGTTGAACTCGTGCACCGATGAGGATTGCGTGAGACTCTCTACCACCCGAATTTCTTGGACGTATCTCACAAGCACACACCCAATCGACTTCCGGCATCGCTCGGTTGCCGCGTAGAGGAGTAAGCAATGAACGCGCTTATGGACACCACACTTAATCCGTTTGTCGGAAAGCTACGTAGGTCGATCCTGCTCACGTCAGATCTCGATTACCACGCTATCCGCGTCTCGATGGTAATCATATTTCTTCTCTTCGGTTACCAGAAGTGGTGGGCGTACGAGGCGGAGCGGCTTGTTCCCTTCATCAGCAACGGTCCGCTGATCTCTTGGCTGTACGTCGTGTTCAGCCACCAGGGTGCGAGCTGGTTACTCGGCGTGTCGGAATGGACATTCGGCGCGCTGTTGCTTGCAGGATTCTGGGACAAGCGGCTCGGCATCCTCGGTGCCCTCGGTTCGACCGCGACCTTCGTCGGAACGGTTACGATCATTCCGTTCATGCCGGACGGCTGGGATCCCGCAGCCGGTTTTCCGGCTATGACTGGCAATGTCCCGTTCTTGATGAAGGACACCGTGCTGCTTGCCGTCTCACTCTATCTCTTGAAGCAGGATCTCGTTCGCGTCGCGGAGCAGTGAAGCGTTTGCCTTCCCGCAACTTGTCACTTTGCTCCCATCGGGCGGCCCTCTTCTTGAGGTCGTTCGCAATCAAAGAGAACTCATGCAACAACACTAACGACATGCTCGGTTATCGCGGTTACCAAACAAAAGGTGTGCTTTGCTCGCTTGGCAGAGGGCGACGCGATGATTGACGCAAAACACCCTAAACTACGTCAGTCCCGAAACAGCAAGATTTGCGTTTTCGCGTTAGCAGATCGAGCTAAGGCGCTTAGGAATGGCTCTCTACCTTAGACAAGTGAGTGACGCTTGCGCGCCCGGCCAAAGGCCAAGCAGAAAGTCCTGTCGGTCGAACGTGCGTCGCGATAGAGACAATTTGAAATTGGAGGAGACGTAGATGTCACAGACAGTAGCCGGTACTTTGGTCGACGTGCTCGAAAAGGTTGGTGTCAGGCAGATATTTGGACTAATTGGCGATTCGCTTAATCCGATCGCCGACGCCGTTCGTCACAGCGAAATTGAATGGATCGGCGTCCGCCATGAGGAAGGAGCTGCGCTCGCGGCCGCGGGGCAGGCAAAGCTCACGGGTCGGCTCGGCGTTTGTTGCGGCACAACCGGACCTGGCAGCACGCATCTCGTCGCCGGCCTCTACGAAGCAAATCGCGACCATGCGCCGGTTCTTGCGCTCTCCGGAGAGATGCCGCGCCAGAAGCAGGGCACTGACTATTTTCAGGCGACAGAGTCAAACCTGCTATTCCGTGATGTCTCGCTCTATACCGAAACGATTTCATCGCCCGCACAGGCGCCGGCCGTTATCCATCAGGCCATCGCCGCCGCCTATGCTGGCCGCGGCGTCGCACATTTGACTCTCCCACAAGATGTCATTGGCGCGACGTCCGAAGGCAGCGTTACGAGCGTTACAACGCTCAAGCAGCGACCCGAAATATCCGCCGGCGAAGCAGATATTGCCGAGATGGCTCGTCGCATCGACGAAGCTGACCGTATCGTCATCATGTGCGGTGCTGGATGTAATGGCGCAGCGGAAGAATTACGTGCGCTTTCCGATCGCCTCAAGGCACCGCTGATCCATTCCTTCAAAGGCAAGGACATTATGTCTTACAACGACCCGCGGTGGATGGGTGGCATCGGCATGATCGGGACGAAACCGGTCTATCAAGCCGCCATGCGCTGCGATTTGTTTTTGATGCTCGGCACAGACTATCCGTATTCCGAATTCTTGCCCCGCAAGGGAGCCGTCATCCAGGTTGACGATCGGGCGCGTGTGCTCGGCCGCCGCACCCCGACTGCGCTCGGTGTCAATGGGTCTGTGCGACCGACGATCAGATCACTGCTCAGTCGGGTAAAGCCGAAGAGCGACAGCGAATTCTTCGATTTCATCACAGATCGGCGCAAGGCCTGGGACGAGATGCTAGACAAACAATCCGATCTTGCGCGCAGCAAGAACCTTGTTCACCCGCAGGCTGTGGCGCGTGCGGTGAGTGACCTCGCCGCGCGCAATGCCGTGTTCGTCATCGACACCGGGCTCAATACGCTCTGGTCCGGTAACTGGATCCGCCAGAGTGGCGAGCAGCGGATCATCGGCTCGTTCAACAATGGCGCCGTTGGCACCGCGCTTGGTCAGGCTAACGGCATTCAGGCGCTCGACCGTTCGCGCCAAGTCATCGCACTCTGCGGCGACGGCGGTTTCAACATGCTGATGTGCGAATTCCTCACTGCCGTGCATCATAAGCTGCCGGTGAAGTGCTTCGTCTATAACAATTCGGCTTTCGGACTGATCACGCTTGAGGCCGAAGCGATCGGGGTGCCGGCCTGGAAACACGGGATCGACTTCCCCAATCCGGACTATGTGGCGCTAGCGCGGGCCTGCGGCGGGGTAGGCTTCAAGGCCGAAAGGCCCGCCGAGTTGCGTGATGTTATCGATAAAGCGCTCAAGGCCGATTGCCCGGCCGTTATCGACTGTGTGGTTGCGGCTAACGAATTGCCTAACTTCCCGCATGTTGAGCTGGAACAGGCCGGCAATTACGCCAAAGCAAAGATCAAGGAAACGATACTTGCAGTTACCGGCGGGTGAGGGAGCGAATTCGGATGGACGAAAATCGCACCGAGCCGCTGAAAAAAGTCAGATGCACCATGGCCGCGCAGTCGAGACAGTCTCACGCGGGGAGAACAATGCGTACGTTCCTATTTGCGCCGCTGACGTCCGCGGTCGCTTTCGCGGTCGACAACCAGATCGCGGCTCGCGACTATCCGTTTTGTATCCAACGCGACGAGTGTGGTGGCGGGCGCGGCGACTGTAGTTTCACGAGCTACCAGCAATGCCAAGCCACCGCATCTGGCCGTTTGGCGTATTGCCGAATCAATTCTGCTTCAGGAATAGCGACGCCTCAATCAGGTACACCGATCGGGGATGGTGAGATGGATGAGCACATCCTCGATCTGTGGCGGCATTAAGCGGTTTGGCTGGATGAGTACGGTGACACCAGACTGGGGTCAGTCGTAGAGAGTCTCGACACAAGGATCGTCGTCATGTCTTCAATCTCGATCATGAAACAGTCGGCCATCAATGGTGTACTCGTGGCGGCTGGCGTTGCTCTCCTCGGTTCGCTTGCGCCGGTTTTTGCCGCTGAGAAGCACGAAAACGTCGATGTCTTCCCTGATCTCCAGGTCAGTGCCAGCGCAGAGAATGAGAAGAACGACGTCGCGATACCCGTCTCGGCCCGAAACCGCGCGTTGGATCTGACATCGCAATTGCCGTGGCGGGCGCCGATCGGCCATCGCCAACCTCGAAAGGCCGATGTGCCTTCAACCGAGGTCCTCTCAACGTGGGAGCGTCAAGAACGACGACTGGACGCAGAACTGGATGGTAAATTGATCATCTGTCGGAGATGCTGAACGAGAAGAGGCCTATTGACATGTGGGTCGCCGCCATTCGAGCAAAGTGAGCGATCGCGTCGGTCGACGTCCTTGGTAAGGATACCGAATAGTCGACGACGTCCCCTCGTTGACGGGCAGAACTGAATCTCGGTCGCCAGTTGTGTATGTGTTGGTGGCGGTGGCGTCGGCTATCGACCATACACATGCCGCAGACATTGCTCCAACGCCACAATGTCCGAGGCGCTCGAACCGCCACTTTGGGATCTGCAGGACCGGGATCGGGTGCCTCGCACACGGCCTCTCAGCATCGACGATTAACGCCATCTTACAACTTTAAACTCGCTCGGCTGGGAGGATTACGCAATGATCCTCTACGCGTTCTGAATGGGCGCAATTTCAGAGAGCACGCGCGTGTGAGACTGAAGGGCATATCGAAGCGACCGCAAGCAATGAAACCTGGTAAAGGCTCGAGCAGCGAGTTGTCACCTGGGCCTGATGGTCAGGCAAACCATAAAGTCCATCGCAAACTCATGCTGGGCTGAGCATCACCCGACGGCGCGTCTCAAGGGAAGCGACGTCACCTCTCATTGAACGACTAGGAGCTGTTCATGACCTTGAATATTGGTAGCAAAGGTTATGCATTGTTGCGCAACCCACACACCAACAAGGGAACGGCCTTCTCCGATGAAGAACGGCGAAGTCTTGGTGTTGAAGGTTTGCTGCCGCCGGTACCCACGTCGCTCGACCACCAGATGGCCCGGATACACACGCAGCTTGCTATGTTGGACAATGATCTACAGAAGTATTTGTTCTTGTCAGACTTGCAGGCGCGAAATGAGACTCTTTACTACGCGGTCTTGATGTCCGATCCCGCCGGGTTTATGCCGCTTGTCTACACGCCGACCGTTGGCGAGGCCTCCCAGAAGTTCGACCATATCTTCCATGCCGCCCGTGGAGTTTACGTGCCGATTTCGGCCAGGGGCCGCGTCAAGCAATTGCTTTCCAATTGGCCAGAGAAGGACGTACGGTTCATTGTGGTGACCGATGGCGAACGGATACTCGGCCTTGGCGATCTCGGCGTCGGCGGCATGGGTATTCCAGTCGGAAAGCTTGCGCTCTATACCGCTTGCGCAGGTGTCCCGCCGGAATTTTGTCTCCCAATCACGATCGACGTTGGAACGAATAATGCAGCTCTGCTCGAAGATCCGCTCTATCTCGGCCTACGCCAATCGCGCGTGCGCGGCGAACCGTACTACGCCTTTATCGATGAATTCGTCGAAGCGGTACAAGAGCTCTTCCCGAAAAGCTGCATCCAGTGGGAAGATTTCGCCAACACCAACGCTGTCCCAATCTTGGCGAAGTATCGCGACAGAATCTGCACCTACAATGACGACATCCAGGGCACGGCCTCGGTGGCCTTGGCCGGCATTTACGCGGCGTTGCGGATCAGCCGCCAAAAGCTCGCCGATCAAAGATTCCTCTTTCTCGGTGCCGGTTCTGCCGCAACCGGCATAGCCGAGTTGATCTCGCAGGCGATGGCTAAGGAAGGGCTCGCCCTGCAGGAGGCGAGAACCCGGAACAATTTGTTCGACATCAACGGCTTGTTGACGTCATCGAGAAAGCTTTTGGACTTTCAGAAGCCGTTCGCGATCGAGCACGCGCCGATAGGCAGCTTTGCCGAAGCGATCAAAGCACTGAGACCGACCGGCATTATTGGCGTAAGCACAGTCCCGAAACTGTTCAACCAGAAAGTCATCGAGGCCATTTCCGAGATCAACGAGCGGCCGATCATCTTCCCGTACTCCAACCCGACGTCTAGGTCGGAATGCACGGCGGAGGAAGCGTACACTTGGTCGAAGGGTCGCGCGATCTTTGCGAGCGGCAGTCCGTTTCCTCCATTGACCGTCGGCGGCCAGCACTTCGCGCCAGGCCAGGGCAACAACGTCTACATCTTCCCCGCCATGGGAATGGCAGTCTATGCGACCGAAGCCAAGCGGGTGACGGACGAGATGTTCATCGTCGCCGCCAACGCTGTTGCCGAGCAAGTCGACCAAGACAGTCTCGACGTCGGCCTGATCTATCCGCCGCAGAACAAGATATTGACGGCTTCGCTGCACGTTGCGGCACGGATCGCGGAATACATATTCGATCATGGACTCGCCCGAATTGCCCGCCCGAAAGATGTCAGCCGCCTAATAGCCGACAAGGCTTACGTCCCCGCTTACAGTCGCATCGATTAGCGCGTATGCCCGGAAGCATGACTTGATGGGTACGTCGATCGAACGTCGAGAGAGCCGAACGCTGTCGGGAATTGATCGGAGTTAGGGAACCCTGCGGGTCGGCTAGCGTGGTTCGCAAGAGCGTCACCAGCAAAGAGCAGTACGAACCTATTCATTTGCGCTCGAGTGAATGGCCAAGCAAGGAGAAACCGGATGACCAATTTCAGGAGAGAAAGTGACAGCCTCGGCGTGGTCGAGGTCCCCTCGGACAAGCTGTGGGGAGCGCAGACCCAGCGCTCGCTGGAGCATTTCAGCATCGGCAAAGATCTGATTCCGCGTGAGATGATCACGGGCTACGCAATCCTGAAGAAAGGCGCCGCGATCGCCAACCATGCGAGCGGGCGGCTGGACGACACGCGATACAAGCTGATCGTCCAGGTCTGCGACGAAATCCTGGCGGGCCAGCACCACGACATGTTCCCGCTGCACGTCTGGATGACCGGCAGCGGCACGCAGTTCAACATGAACGTCAACGAGGTGATTTCAAATCGTTGCAGCCATATCGCGGGCACGCCGCTCGGCAGCCACAAGCCCGTGCATCCCAACGATCACGTCAACATGGCGCAGTCGTCGAACGACTCGTTTCCTTCGACCATGAACATCGCGGCCGCCGTGAACGTCAAGCAGCGGCTGCTCCCGGCGGTCACCGCGCTGCGCGACGCCATCGCCGCCAAGTCCAAGGAATGGGACAACATCGTCAAGATCGGCCGCACGCATATGCAGGATGCGACCCCGCTGACGCTGGGCCAGGAATGGTCGGGCTATGCCGGCATGCTGTCGGATGATCTGGAGCGGCTGGAAACTTCGCTCTCGGGCGTCTACCGGCTGGCGCTCGGCGGCACCGCGGTCGGCACCGGCATCAATTCGGCGCCCGGCTTTGCCGAGGCGGCCGCGCGCGAAATCGGCAAGCTGACGGGCCTGCCCTTCGTCACCGCGCCGAACAAGTTCACCGTGCAGGGCGCCCATGACGCATTGGTGCAGCTGTCCGGCACGATGCGCACGCTGGCGGTGTCCTTGTACAAGATCGCGAACGACATCCGCCTGATGTCCTGCGGGCCGCGGGCCGGCTTTGCCGAGCTGAATATCCCGGAGAACGAGCCGGGCTCCTCCATCATGCCGGGCAAGGTCAATCCAACCCAATGCGAGGCGCTCACCATGATTGCCGTGCAGGTCATGGCGAACGACGTTGCGGTCGGTTTTGGCGGCGCCGGCGGCTATCTCGAGATGAACGTCTACAAGCCGCTGATGATCTTCAACATCGCTCACTCGGTTACGATCCTGAGTGACGGCTGCGTCAACTTCCGCAAGTTCCTGGTGGAAGGGACCAAGCCAAACCTGAGGAAGATCAACGAATATGTTGAACGTTCGTTGATGCTGGTGACAGCGCTTGCGCCGGTGATCGGCTACGATCGCGCCTCGAAGATCGCGCATTATGCCATCGATAACGACCTGACCTTGAAGGCTGCCGCTCTCAAGCTCGGCTTCGTCAGCGAGGCCGAGTTCGACCACGTCGTTGATCCTGCCAAGATGGTGAAACCCTACGTCGCTACCGCAGGGACGCCATCTGCCGTTGGCTAAAAGGAGAAATTAACGCGCGACGATCTGTCCAAGCGCCAAGCCGACGCTTGAAAGGGCTGTATTTCAATCCCGGAGAATGGGCCATGACAAATGAAGAGCATTCCGGGCTCATCCTCGCGATCACAAGGGTCCTTTATGTCAACGGCCAGGCAACGGATCAGGTGATAGTCGCAGGCCAGCGGCTCGGCGACAAGTTCGGGATCGCAGCCGACCTGTTGCCACGTTGGGGCGAGCTGCAGTTGCGGCAAGCCGGTGGAGGATTGACATCGATCCCGAGCGTCGTGGCGGATCCAACTGGTGTCAATATGGAGCGCGTCGCGTCGGCAATCCAATTGATCACCGAAATAGAGGCGGGCCGGCTTTCAGCAGACAAAGCGCACGAAAGGATCGTCACCATCGCCAAAGCACCGCCGGTGCCGACGTGGCTCTTTGCCCTGGTCGCAGCAGTCGGCGCGGCCGCACTAGCAATCATCTTCGGAATTCAGCACCAGCTTGCCACGTCGCTGATCTTCGCGAGCGCGGGCGCGGGCGCCGTGCTCCGCCGCGCCATCGCCAGGGTGAGCGCGAACATCTTCGTTCAGCCCTTCTGCGCCGCACTTCTTGCGGGTCTCATCGGCGGACTGGCGGTGCGCTATCAACTCAGCACGGCGCTGCGGTTGGTCGTGGTCTGCCCCTGCATGGTGCTTGTGCCGGGTCCGCACTTTCTCAATGGTGCGATTGACTTGATCCGCGGCCGCATCCATCTCGGTGCGGCACGCCTGATCTATGCCGGGCTCGTCGTGGTCGCGATCTCGGCCGGTTTGCTGCTGGGCCTCACGGTGTTCCAGGCGTCGTTGCCGGTTGATCCGCCCGCCACGGCGGTGCCTCTATGGCTGGATGTAATAGCGGCCGGCGTCGCTGTAGCTTGCTACAGCGTATTTTTCTCGACCCCTATGAACATGCTGGCATGGCCGGTCGCCGTCGGTATGCTGGCCCACGGTGTCCGGTGGGTTGCGATCACCAAATTCGGCTTCGGAGTCGTAACAGGCGCTCTCGTGGCCTGTCTTATCGTCGGGTTGCTGCTGGCCCCGGTTTCGCGCCGCAGGCATTGGCCGTTCGCAGCCATCGCCTTTGCCTCAGTGGTGTCGATGATACCCGGCGTCTACGCGTTCAGGATGATGAGCGGCCTTATGCAAATTGCTGACATGGCGCAGGCAACGTCTGAGTTAGTCGGCGCTACAATTGCCGATGGGATGACCGCACTCGAGGTTGTATTGGCCATGAGCTTAGGGATCGTCGTGGCGAAGATGGCGATCGATTGTCTCGTTGATCGGCGAGCGGTCACGAACGAATGATGCCGCATTCGCGCGAAAGGAGTGGTAGCCGCTCTAACAGCCACGGACAGAAGCGCAACGTCCTGTCGTAGTCGCCATCGAGAGCAAGGCGAAGCAGTTCGGAAAAGTAATAAGGGTGATTGACGCAAAGCCCCCTAAATCACGTCATTCCCAAAACAGACAGTTTCGCGCTTTCGCATTAACGTAGGAATGGGCCCGTCGCCAGGTATCCGGCAAGAGGCGTCGGCCGCTGGCGAGACTCATCTGACGATTCATCTCGCGTTTTTCGCCAACAGCACGGTCGACTCTAACCTAACCGGCCGGGCGCACGAGTTAACAGAGATAGAGCAGGTATGGCGACCCAGGAGGTTCAACTCAAAGAGCTGGTGCGGCCAAGTGATCGGTTGACGTTGACATTTCGAACCTCAATCACCGTCGCGGTGATGGCGTTTATCATTGCTTTAGCCGCGCTGCTGATTGCTATTCAGGTCCAGGCTCTTCATTGGGCAACGAAGGAAGCTGCATCCGCCTATATGGACGCGACGAGCGCGAAGGCATCGGGACGTCTTCAGACGGAGATGACCGCTATAGCATCGTTGGTGCGTGTGCTGGCGACCAGTTCCAGCGTAGCCGAATCAAATGAGAGTACCGAGACCGACCCGGCGATCGCACTATTCAAAGCCGCACTGCAGGAACTGCCCCAAATTGACAGTATCTGTGTCGCCTTTGAAAATGGCGCTTGGTTGCAGGTCCGGCGCACTAGTGACCTGAACGAGGAGCAGCGTGCGAAGTTACGCGCGACACCTCAGGCCGATATTGCCATCAATTCGATCCATCCTGGCCCGGGCGGCGAACTGCCCATGCGACGCATTTTTGAAGATCGGCAGGGCAATGATGTCGGACAACTGGATCTATGGAAATACGGATACGACGACCGCAAGCAGCCCTGGTATCACGACACGATGAAAGCCGACCAGTTGCTTGTCTCCTTGCCCTATCTTTCGTCCAGCATTGGCGCACCGGTGATCACGATTAGCGCACCCCTGCGGGGCAAGGTGCCGGGCGTCCTTGCCGCCAATCTCAAGCTCGATACTTTCAGCGATTTCGTCCAAACGCAACGGCCAGGAAAGCACGGTACCGTCTTGATCTTCGACTCCACCGGCTCCCTCATCGCCGACCCCGATTTTGCACAACTCGTTACCAGCGCGATGACACATCCATCTCAACCACAATTGCCCAACATCAAGGAGATCAACTCGGGGGTCGCAGCGGCTGTGCTGCGGGGGGCACACGGCCGCGAACATTACGATGGAAATATCCGTGACGACCAAGGCAATGACTACCTGTTTAGGTTGGCGAAATTCCCTCTCGGCGAGCCCTACAACGTCAGCATACTGTTAGTGGGAGCCCAAGGAGACTTTGCCCAAAATATTCGGAGGCTCCAGTTCACGGGACTAATACTTGCAACTATTGCCGCCGCTGTCTTCATTCCCGCCGTTTGGATATTTGGCAGCCGAATGTCTTTATCCCTGAAAGCCTTAACGGCTGAAGCCGTTAAGCTCCAAAATCTGGCTGAGCCCGCACCCAAGCTGGTCGTATCACGTATCAGGGAAATTCACGAGCTTGGTAGTGCGATGAGTCTCGCGCAACGTGCCATTTGGTCGTTCGCTCGCTTCGTTCCCAAAAAACTCGTCCAGCGGGTCATCGATAACTCCATCGCTACAGAGCTTGGCGGAGTTCGGGAGGAGATTACAGTCCTTTTCACTGATGTTCGGGATTTTACGACCATCGCCGAGTCCGTCGACCCCGACACTCTCATGCACCAGATGTCGCGCTATTTTTCGGTGCTTGCAGAGGCGGTCCTCGCTGAAGGCGGAACAATCGACAAGTTCATTGGTGACGCCATGATGGTGTTCTGGAACGCACCTAATCCACAGCCCGACCATGTTGAGCGAGCCTGCCGGGCAGCTGTTGCGGCCAGATTGGCTTGCGAAAAGCTCAACGCTCAGTTCGAAAGTGAAGGTCTGAAGCCATTCTTCACACGGTTTGGCATTCATGTCGGGGATGCCGTGGTCGGCAACCTCGGCTCCGCCGAGCGCATGAACTACACGGCTCTCGGGAATACGGTGAATCTCGCAGCGCGCCTCGAAGGTCTGAACAAGCAGTTTGGGACTGCTATCCTTGTGAGTGAAGGCGTTTACTTGCGAGTTCGTCATTGTTTCCTGTTCAGATCCATCGAGTCGGTCATTGCCAAGGGCATGACAAAGGCAACCCGCATTTTCGAGCTGATCGGGGCAGCGACGTGAAATCAACTTCGATGCTGCGAGGTGTCCTACCGGGATTGTTCGGTCTGTGGCTTGTGTCTCTCGTTTCAACGGGTCACGCAAGCGAAGACACCATCAAGGTCGGAATTCTACATTCTTTGTCGGGCACCATGGCGATTAGCGAGCCGGTACTTAAGGACAGCGTTCTCATGTTGATAGAAGACCAAAACAAAAAGGGGGGGCTGCTGGGACGGAAGTTGGAACCGGTAGTAGTTGATCCCGCGTCTGATCCGGACATGTTTGCGAAAGAAGCCAGGGAATTACTTTCGGAGAAAAAAGTCGCGGTTGTGTTCGGCTGCTGGACCTCTGCGTCCCGCAAAGCCGTTCTGCCGATCTTCGAGCAGCTGAACGGCTTACTCTTCTACCCAGTACAATACGAAGGCGAAGAGAGCTCGCGAAACATTTTCTATACGGGAGCAGCGCCAAATCAGCAGGCAATTCCGGCTGTTCGATATCTGATGAGCAAGGAAGGAGGCGAGATCCGCAGATGGGTTCTGCTCGGCACTGACTACGTCTATCCGCGCACGATCAACCGAATCCTGAGCGCGTATCTCGCCGAGAAGGGCGTATCGCCAGACGACATTATGACCATTTACACACCGTTCGGCTATTCCGAATGGCGAGGGATCGTCGATAGGATCAAAGCCTTTGGTTCGGAGGGAAAAAAGACCGCAGTGATATCAACCATTAACGGAGATGCTAATACCCACTTCTATGCGGAGCTCGCAGCCCAACATGGGGACGCCAACGAGATTCCAGTCATGGCTTTCTCTGTCGGCGAGCGCGAATTGCTCGGCGTAGGCATCGTCCCAGTCGGGCACTTGGCAGCCTGGAACTATTTCCACGCGGTCAACTCACCAGAAAACAAAGTGTTCGTGAAAATGTGGGCTGAGTTCAACGAGCAAGGAGACAAAATGACAAATGACCCGATGGAAGCGACCTTTATTGGCTTCAGAATGTGGGCGCAAGCCGTTGTCCAAGCGGGCACCACCGATGTGGATGCGGTCCGGCAGGCCATGTACGGTCAGAGAATCAAGGCGCCGAGCGGCTTCGAGGTTGTGATGAACACGAATCATCATCTTTCCAAGCCAATCATGATAGGCAAAATAAATTCTTCCGGGACTTTTGACGTCATTTGGCAGTCAATCAATCCGGTCCGAGCCGAGCCCTGGAGCAGGTATCTCCCCGAGAGCGCAAGGCGCACGGCCGATTGGACCTTTCCTTGGGTATGCGGAGGGTGCATTGAACCAACATTCCATGACTGGTGACGGTCCGATTTTTGGTGAGCTACGGAGCGAGCCTCGCCGCTGGATATCGTCAGGTAGGTATCTACGCCGGCCAGATTCTGAACGGCGCAAAGCCAGCAGATCTGCCCGTTGCGCAACCCACCAAATTTTAGATCGCGATTAATCAGAGGACCGTAAAAGCGCAATGAGGAACGACATTATGAATCGGTTGAACCAGCTTATGCTTTATGTTTCGAAGACCGCCCCGTTCCGAAGCGATCTTGACCGTCATCTGATTCGTGCCGCGATGATCTTTACGTTCTTCGCCTTCAGCATCCAAAAGTGGAGCCAGTACACCGCCGAGATGCTGGTCCCCTTGATCAGCCATAGCCCCATCGTCTTTTGGCTGCTCCCGGCCTTCGGCGTTCGCGGCGCGGGTTTCTTCCTCGGGACGACCGAGACGATCTTCGGCACTCTCATTTTCCTTGGCTATTGGAGCCCCAGGCTTGGCATCCTGGGCGCGCTTGGGTCGATCGTAACCTTCATCGGCACCATCAGCATTATTCCTTTCCTGCCCGATGGCTGGGCCCGTGAGGCGGGCGGATTCCCGATCATGACCCTGCCACTCGGCTTCCTGATGAAGGACGTTCTGTTCCTCGTCGCTTCATTCTATCTGTTCAAGTGGGATCTGACACGTGCGGCGAAGATAACACGGAGTTGAATCGCGAGATCATCTCGGAAGCAGGGTCGGCATGAATTGCCTGCCCCAAGCAGTCCGGCTCACTGAAGCTGATGTCCAACTCAAGAACGATTCCGATCGACAGGCGCGAAGGTCGCAGGAGACGTGCGCGCAACGGTAGCGCAAACGCCGAACGTCACAACAATCCTGCTCACGCTGGGGGGTGACCAATGCCTCATGGGAATATGGGCCATATGGGTCCGATCGCGCACCATCACATGAACATGGGTCATGGGCATGTCAGAAACGGCCACGCGGCGATGGTTACAGATTTCCGGAATCGATTCTGGATCTCGATGATCCTGACCGTTCCGATCCTCGCTTTGTCGCCGCTCATGCAGGACTCGCTCGGCCTGCGCGAGCGTCTTGCCTTTAGGGGAGAGTCTTACGTCCTCTTCGGTCTTTCTGCCGTGGTCTATCTCTACTGCGGCTGGCCTTTCCTCAAGGGAATCCGCAACGAACTGACGGCACGCCAGCCCGGAATGATGACGCTCATTGGGGTCGCTATTTCGACCGCCTTTTTCTATTCGAGCGCGGTGGTCTTCGGCCTTCCTGGAACGGTGTTCTTTTGGGAGTTGGCGACGCTGGTCGATGTCATGCTCCTTGGACATTGGCTTGAAATGAAATCCGTCTTGGGAGCTTCACGCGCCTTGGAGGCGCTGGTTCAGCTTCTGCCGGCGACCGCGCACCGGCTCAAACCCAATGAAGACGCCGAAGATGTCCCAATCGCCGAATTGCGCCCGGGCGACCGCGTTTTGGTCAAGCCCGGCGAGAGGGTACCGATCGATGGTGTGATCACCAAGGGTTACTCCAGCTTCAATGAATCGATGCTGACCGGAGAGTCGCGGCCTGTTGAGAAGACTGAAGGCCAAGAGGTTGTCGGCGGGGCGGTGAACGGCGAGGGTGCCGTGACCGTTGTTGTGCGCAAGACCGGGGATCAGACGTATCTGGCCCAGGTCATTGCGCTGGTCCAACAGGCACAGGAGACCCGCTCGCGGACCCAGGATTTGGCCAATCGCGCCGCCTTGTGGCTGACCTACATTGCTCTATCCGTCGGCGGCGCAACCCTCGTGGCGTGGCTCGGCTTTGGCTTCGGCTTTGACTATGCGATCGAGCGGATGGCAACTGTCATGGTCATCGCCTGTCCGCACGCGCTCGGTCTCGCAGTGCCTCTGGTCGTTGCAGTGAGCACGCGGCTTACGGCTCAGAATGGCCTTCTTATCCGCGACCGCGCCGCGTTCGAACGCGCCCACAATCTGGGCACCGCGCTATTCGACAAGACGGGAACCTTGACAGAAGGTCGGTTTGGAATTGTCGAAGTCGTGACGCTGTCTGATTTGTGCGAGAGCGAGATACTCGCGTGGGCCGCAGGGCTTGAAAGTCAATCAGAGCATCCGATTGCGCAGGGCCTCATGCGAGGTGCCAAGCAGCGCAGCGTCACGCCGAAGCCGGTCCGGGATTTCAAAAACCTGCCGGGCCAAGGTGCTGAGGCCGTGATCGAAGGACATAGCGTCAGAGTCGTGAGCCCCGACTATGTCCGCAAGCGAGGACTGGACACGCGGCACGAGCGTATCAAGGAATTGGCCGACGAAGGCAATACCGTCGTCTACCTGCTGATCGATGACAAGCCAGTCGGCGCGATCGCTCTTGCCGACGTGATTCGCAAAGAGTCCTTCGATGCCATCGCACGTCTCAAAGCCATGGGGATCAGCTGCCTGATGATCACAGGCGACGCCACGGCGGTTGCCAAGTCGGTCGCCGCTCGGCTTGGTCTCGACGACTACTTCGCTGAAGTCTTGCCGCACCAAAAGCTTGAGAAAGTCCGCGAGGTGAAGGCACGCGGCGTGACCGTTGCGATGATCGGCGATGGTGTCAATGATGCGCCAGCCTTGGTCGAGTCCGATCTCGGCATTGCGATTGGCGCCGGAACCGAAATCGCGGTTGAGTCAGCGGACGTCGTATTGGTGCGCAGCGATCCCCGCGACGTTTTCGCCATCGTGGCGCTCTCGCGTGCGACTTATCGAAAGATAGTTCAAAATCTCTTGTGGGCGACGGGTTACAATATTGTTGCTATTCCGCTGGCCGCCGGCGTGGCCTATCCGTGGGGGATCGTCATAAGTCCAGCCGTTGGCGCCGCCCTCATGTCGGCAAGCACGATCATCGTCGCCATTAACGCGCAGTTGCTTGCGCGTGCGCGAAGCTTGGTTGCCAGCACTGGCCAGTCGGTGGAGTAAGCACATGATAGGGGCGCGGGGCTTCGGTCCCGCGCTTTTCGCACGGGTCGAGCTTGTCGGCAAAGCCGTGGTCTTCTCCGACGGCAAAGCCGGAACAATCGATAGGGTCTTTCTCGATGAGCTGCATGGCCTGCGCGTTTCCGTGGCAAGGCCATGAAGGCCAATGGCCGATCTCGACAGTCAAATTGGTCGAAGAAAATGCTGCCGGTGCTCCGGGGAAATCATCGGGTTGACGCGGATCAGATTGGGGCCGCTCCTTTCAATCCGGGTGCAGAGCAGCCCTTTGCGCTTCGAGATCCGCAATCAGGACCGCGATGCCGTCATGCGTCCGCTGATCCGTGAGGCGACTAGCCAGACTTCTAAGATGCCCAATTCGTTCGTGATCTCTCAGCACTTTGCACACATGCTGTACGATCAATCATGACGATGGCGGTTCCTCGGTAAAGGTGAAACGGCCACGATGCTGCCGACGGGGCGCGGCTGCGCTGCTTACCCTAGCCAGGTGCCGCGTTTGTCCACGCGGCGGGCACAAGCGACCGCAATCCTGTGCTGGCCCATTTAAAGGGACGGCTTTACTTCTTCGGTTCAAATCAAATCGTTCGATCATGCGGGTGCCTTCCCAAAGCTCTACCACCTGACCTTCGGCGAGCTGCTCCGCCCGCTCCTTGGCGTCGCCCTCAGTGGTGCAATGCGCGTCGATACGATTGATGATGCGGCCGTGCCGGCCGATGACCTAGACCCGGTACTCCCTCATCAGCTTCACGCCTCACACCCGTGTGCGTTAGCCATTTTTCCCAATCTAGGAGGCCAGTGGCAACAGGTTTCCCGAGGCCGCAAGAGATGCGCCAAGCGCCGGCTTGGGGCCGCGCGGCAGCCTACCCGCCCTATCGCTACTTTGGAGGCTGCAATCCCCGCGAGTTAGCCCAGTCGTTTAAATGAGCAGCGGTGTCGGCCTGACGTGCCTTCTTCAGAAGCGCGTCCCGTTCGGGACCGGCCGGTAGTTTTTCGGCTTGGTCGTGGACCTCTTTTGCCCGCACCTGCAACCTGTCTTTGAATGTGGTGAGCTGCTTGAAACGGCGCCCTTCGAGCATGGCACTCCTCCTTCTTTTTTCAGACGGAGCGCAATTGGTCTGTCAGCCACCGGGCCGCCTACGACAAGGAATTTGCCGGTGATGGCTACTAATGTTCCACAAACGGTTGCGAAAGGTCCTTTTTTCGGAACCGGCCGGGGTCCCAATGGCACCAGAATGCGGCAACGCAAACGTTGGGCGGCTTCTCGTTTGAGCCTACCACCGTCGCCGCCCCGCCGTGTTTCATTTGAGGAACCGGCCGGGTGGGACCGATGTTGAAGGTCTGGCAGGGACTGATACGGACGCTGGACATGGACCGTACTGAAGTCTGCTTCCTTTTCGTCGCCGCCTCTGGATTTGCTGGGGTGGCAGCAACCCTGCTGATGCTGTTCAATTGAACGAATAGGCCGGCGGCGCTCGTCCCGAGCCTTGGCCAAAAAAGACACGTCGTGCGGGTGTCCGAACCGGGGCGGGGCTCAGTGCGAGAATTTCACAGCCCATAGATCAAACTGTGAAACGCGTGCAGCGCAAGCCCGGGTATGCCTTGGGCGCAATATGCCATGATAATCGATGTCAACTGGGCTCGCTTAGGGGGCGTTCACCGCTGGCATCGGCCCGACGCTCATTTGAGGCGCCGGAAGGCCCAAGAGCGTGCCGTTTAGGCCACGGACACCAAAAACTCAGCGGAGAACGGTCGGGTGGAACGTAGGTAGCGCTCCCCCGCTACCTTTGCCCGCTGCAAACAGGGCGGTTGAGACGGCCTGGAAGGCGTACAGGCCGGTGCAAACGTCGGAGAGAGTGGCGCCAACCCGATGCGGGATGTTGTCGGCTCCGACATTGACCGATACCAATCCGGAAAACGCCTGTGCCACGGAATCCGAGCATGGGCGCTGAGAATAGGGACCCTCTTGTCCGAAGCCGCTGATCGACAGGTAAATCAGACGAGGGTTGTCTTTGCTGAGCCTTTCGTAGCCTAAACCGAGCCGCGCCATTACGCCTGGCCGGAACCGTTCGATCAAGACATCACTTTCTCGGCCAGCTTGCAAGCTACGTCAATCGCCTCTGGTCTCTTGAGGTCGAGAGAGAGACTGCATCGATCCGATCAGCCGTTCGGCAAAGCCATTCTGCCAAGGCGCCGCTGGTGCGGTAGGCCTGTCCCGGATGCGCAGCGCGCGCAATCTTCGTGTGACAACGCTGCCATAGACCCGGTCCCGATCGCGGATCATGTAGCCCGGAGCCTCATCCCAAGGAAATGCCTCCGTTATTTGACGTGCAACCCATTCAGCCGTTGGATTTGCGGTGACGTTGATCCAGACGAGCTCTCTGCGGTCGAGCCGGACCACGACGAAGGCATAAAGCAGGTCGAACCCGAGCGTTGGAACAACGAACAGGTCCATGGCGGCAATGTCCGGCGCGTGGTTGCGCAAGAAGGTCCGCCATCCCTGGCTGGGTGGCTGCTGCCGTTTGACCATGTATTTGGCAACGCTCGATTGCGCGATCCCAAACCCAAGCTTGAGCAGTTCGCCGTGGATGGGGGGCGCGCCCCAAAGAGGGTTGTCCATGCTCATCCGCCGGATCAACGCACGCAGCCTGGCCTCAATCTGCGGCCGGCCTCCCAAAGATCGTGACTTCCAGCGCCAGTAGCAGCGAAAACCGGCTCTGTGCCAACGCACGAGCGTTTCGGGCCGGATGACAAGGACCATCATCGATGGAGCGGACCTGGTCGACCCAAAACAGACGCTGGAGGGTATCAAACAGCTGGAGACGGGTCCGTGGCGGTTTTCCACTGTCGCAAGTCATCGCGAGCTCGGACTCGGCACGCCCATCCGACTCCCGCCACTAAACGCAGAATCTTTCGTCGCATTCCTCGACCGCGTCTTCGACGGGAAACTAGACACGGAGACGATGAAAAGGCTCTTGACCGCGACAGGTGGCAATCCACGCTTGGCGCGAGTCTTGGAGGATCAGTGGCGCGCGGGTCATGTGCCGGATGTTGGCGCGCTTGCGGCGCTGCTGTCTCCTTGGCACACCCCGGGGCTGGTCGGGACGGACGGGCGGCCGCTTCGCCCCGGCGGTGAGAGGGAACGCCGGATCATCACCGATGTCCGCGTCATCAGCGATGCCTTCGTCGCCAAGTCGCTGACGATCCTCGGCTCTTGTTTGAGATGCCGCCACGCCGTTTCGAAGAATTCGTCGCCGAGCTCTTAGAGCGCCATGGCTACACAGTGACGCTTACCCCACAGACGCGCGACGGCGGCAAGGACATGTACGCAGCCCGGCGGGATGATGTTGGATCGTTCCTCTATGTGGTTGAATATAAGCGGCATGCACCCGACCGTCCTGTCGGCGTTGGCGTCGTGCGTGCGCTGCACGGCGTGGCTCAGCACGAGCGTGTCAACGCGGCGATGGTCATGACGACGTCCTACTTCACTGCGCCGGCCCGTGAATTCGCCAGTGACCTTCGCTACCAGGTTTCCCTGAAGGACTATCTCGACCTGCGCCATTGGCTAGATCGCTACCGCAGCGGTGCCTGACAAAAATCTTGACGGTACGCGTGACGGTACGGCGTAAACGCGATGCCGCAAACCTCAATGCTGGGGCGGGTTTAGTCGATCAATTGACAATCGAGTGGGGGTAGTGCGGCCGGCTGCTATCGCAGTTTTGCGTAGTCTGGTGGAGTTGTTCTCGCTTCCTTTCGCATTGAGGACGCCGACCGAAGTAGTGAGCTAGCTTATCCCGGTTGAGGTCGGTAATCCAACGCGTTTTCGCTAACGGAGCATTGCAGCGTACTTGATCGTACAGAGGGGCGGGGCGTCCAAAGCTCCAGCTTCAAGCACCGCGAGGTTTTGGCGGCAAAGCGGACATTCGGCCGAAGCCGCTCGTCTCAGAAGGATCCAGAATGTGACTTGGCGCGAGGCCGCTTGTGGCGGAACAAAGCGGACACGCCTCACATGGCCGATCGCTCGTATCCTCGTCAGTTTTCTGTTTGCGCCTTGGCCCGCCAGGTGCATCAGACCGTCGGGCGCACAAACAGTTTGATTGCCGCGGAATTTTCCGCAGCACTCCTTCGGCATTTTTGGAACGCGCAATCGCCGGCGAGCGTGAAGCTCACCGGCGACGCATCGCCGTCAGCAGGGTGCCACCCTATTGCCGCGTCAGGCGAACCACATCCTGTCTCAGCAGGTAGAGCGAGACGGCGAGCAGCACGAGATCCTTCAGAAGGAAGGCCGAATTAATCGTCATCGCTGGAAAGCCTCCGGCGCCAGCATCCCACGCGTCAGGAACGAACGGCAGGACCGTGAAGGTAGCGATGAAGGTGAAGGTCGAACCGAGGGCGCCGAGCATGCCGGCTTTCTTGTTCCAGAAACCCAGAAGCAGCAACGTGCCAAAGGTCCATTCTGAGGTGCCGAGAAAAATGGCGGTGCCGCGAATGCCCAAAACCGGAATCGTCCAGAAGATAAACGGGCCGTGGGTAATTATGGGCAGCAGTCCTCTGATCTCCGCTTCGAACCATTTGTCGTACCCGAACCACGCGAAGATGATCACCATTGCGGCGCGGAGCAGGTGGTAGTCGAGGTCCTCGGCCAGCAGGCCGGAGCTGTGCAGCGCGCGGACGAGCGGATTGTGAACGGTGGTGGACAGCGTAGTCATGGTCGTGATCCTTTCATGTTTGAGATCTGACGGATCGCACGGTCGCCTCACGCGACGGCGGGGAAGTCGATCTCGGTGTCATTGATGTTGTTGAAGACGTTGGTGAAGACGGTGGTCGCGAAAGCCAGGCTGATCTCGACCAGCTGGGCGTCGCTGTAGCCGGCGGCCTTGATCGCCGCGAACTCCTCGTCGCTGACGGTGCCGCTGGTTTCCGCGAGCTTGCGGACGAAGCGGGCCAATGCATCGCGCTTGGAATCGCCTGTGGGCCTGCCATCGCGGATGTTCTTGAGCTCGTCGGGCTTCAATCCTGCGAGCTTGCCGAGCAGGCTGTGTGCAGCCACGCAGTAGTCGCAGCCAGCGACACCGCTGATGATCAGCTTGATGGTTTCCTGGTCGCGCTTGCTAAGCGAGCCAGATGCGAGCACCGCATCAGCGGCGAGAACCGACTTGAGCGCAGCCGGACCGTGGGCAGCGATGGCCGCAAAGGTGTTCGGCACGCTGCCGATCGCCTTCTTGATCTGCGCGTAGACCTGGCCGGACGGACCGGCATCGGATTCGAGATTGGGGACGGCAAGACGGGACATGATGGCACTCCTTTGTTGGGATGGTGAACGATTGCGGAGTGACAGTATGAGCAGTGGGCGAGACTTTGAATGTCGCGAATACTCGACTATATGCTCTATCGTCTCAATCCCTTCGTCCGTTCGGGAGGTCGCCATGGACCGGCTCAGCAGGCTGTTCGAGATGATGCCGGTGCGCGGGCGGCTCGATCTGCGCTGCTCCTATGGCGCGCCATGGCGGATCGATCAGGGGCCGGGCGAGGCGAATGAGATGCCCTATCACGCGGTCGTCGGTGGTTCGGCCGTGTTGGAAGACCCGGCCGGCGGCAAGCCGCTCCGGCTGGAGACCGGGGATATCCTGCTGCTGCCGGGCAATCCGCGCCACGTCATGCATGACGGCGGCGGCGCTCGGCCCAGGCCGGCGCGAGATCGCCGGGAGCTCAATTTCATCATCAGCGAGAACGCCGGCAGGGGAGACCGACTCGACTTGCTTTGCGGGCATTTCGCGATCGCGCCTCCGCACGATCGCCTGCTGCGCGCCTATCTGCCGCCTCACCTGGTGGTACATACCCGTGGTCAGGACGGAGGAGAGAACGCCGCACAGCTCGCCGGCCTGGTCGCCCTGATGCGCGGGGAGTCGGCGGACGATCATCTCGGCGGTCGCGCGATGCTGAATGCGCTGTCGACCGCAATGTTCGCGCTGGTGCTGCGGCTCGCAAGCGAGGCCGACGACGCACCGCGTGGTCTCCTCGCGCTTGCCGGTCATCCGCGCCTGTCGCCGGCCGTGGCGGCTCTCTTCAACGAGCCTGCGCGCGCATGGTCGCTGCCCGACCTCGCGCGCCTGTGCAATATGTCGCGCGCCACGCTCGCCCGGCAATTCCAGGAGAAGCTCGGGCGCTCGGCCTCCGATCTTCTGACTGACGTCCGGATGACGCTCGCGGCGAACGAGTTGAGGAGGTCGTCTCTTTCGACGGGCGCCGTGGCGGAGGCGGTTGGCTACCAATCCGAAGCCGCTTTCCAACGCGCCTTCAAAGAGCCACATGGGCGTCACTCCGGCGCAGTGGCGCAAGATGCAGGAGCCGTCGGGTCAGGACATCTTCGCAAGGCCGGCAGCTCCTGCCGATGCGAATCCGGCGAAGGTCATTGAAGCCGATGCGGTTGACGAGCGTAGGCCAGCGAAGGGCGGCGATGCACCCTCGCTGGCCGAGAGATGACAGACGCGAGCAGGGTTCAGGCTGCTGCCGCCGCCTCTGCGGTCGGGTAGTCGGTGTAGCCGCGCGCGTCGCCGCCGTAGAAGGTCGACCGGTCGTAACGGGTGAGCGGCAAGCCCTGGCGGATCCGCTCCGGCAGATCCGGATTCGAGATGAAATGGCGACCGAAGGCGACGAGGTCGGCGTCGCCGAAGGTGACGATGGCTTCCGCGGAAGCCGGGGTGAAGCCGCCAGCCGCGATCAAAGTTCGCGAGAACTTCGGCCGCAGATGCTGAGCGGCGATCGGCGCCCGGCCATGCGAGAGCTCCTCGGTGCCCTTGATGCGCGGCTCGACGACGTGGAGGTAGGCGATGCCCAGGCGGTCAAGCTGCGTCGTCACGTAGCCGAAGGTCGCCGCCGGATCGCTGTCCGACATGGATCCGTAGGTGCCGCTCGGTGCGATGCGCACGCCGACGCGATCGGCTCCCCAGACCGAGATGGCGGCCTGCGTCACCTCCAGCATGAAGCGGGCGCGGTTTTCGATGGGGCCGCCGTATTCGTCAGTCCTCTTGTTCGTTCCGTCCTGCAGGAACTGGTCGGGCAGGTAGCCGTTCGCGCCATGGATTTCGACGCCGTCGAAGCCCGCCCGCAGCGCCCGCTCGGCGCCCGACCGAAACTCCTCGATGATGGCGGGGATCTCATGCAGCGCGAGTGCGCGCGGCATCGAGAACGGGACCTCGCCGCGCGTGGAGTACGCGTGGCCCTCGGCCGCGATGGCGGAGGGCGCGACCGGCGCGTCCCCGTTCGGCTGCAGGTCGACATGCGACTGCCGGCCGACGTGCCACAACTGCTGGAAGATGCGGCCGCCCCTGGCGTGGACCGTCTCGGTGACGCGCTGCCATCCCGCGATCTGAGTGTCCGAGTAGATGCCGGGCGCACCGGCATAACCGTTGCCGCGGATCGAGACCGGCGACGCTTCGGAGATGATCAGGCCGTCCTTGGTCGTGCGCTGCTTGTAGTATTCGACCATCAGCTCGCTCGGGATGTCGCCGGGGTCGGAGCGCATCCGCGTCAACGGCGCCATGGCGACGCGATGGGACAAACGATAGGGGCCGACCTGGGTCGGGGTGAAGAGCTTGGCCACGGGTACATTCCTTTCGGGTGCTTGAGTGGAAGGACAGCGGCCGGTGGTCATTGCGCCCCACCGGCCGCCTCATGTGCCGTCACACCTTGACGGCCGCCGCCCGCTGGAGGACCGGGACCATGTCTTCAGGCTCCGGCCGGCGGGTGTAGTCGGGGTTCACTTCGGAATAGAGGATGACGCCGTCCTGTCCGATGACGTAGCGGGCCGGCATTGGCAGGGTCCAACTCGGGTCGTCGTTGAACGTCGGCAGATCGTTCTTGAGCTGCTTGTAGAGCTCGACCAGATAGTCGGGCAGGTTGAAGCGCAGGCCGAACGCGGCGCCGACCTTGCCCTTCGCGTCCGACAGGATTGGAAAGGACAGCTTGTTCTGGCGCACCGACTTGCGGCTGTTCGGAGCGGTCTGCGGCGAGATCGCGACGAGCGAAGCGCCGTACTTGTCGAACTCCGGCTTGGCGGCTTCGAGCGCCTGCAGCTCCATGTTGCAGTAGGGGCACCAGACACCGCGGTAGAAGCTGAGCATCAGCGGGCCGCGCTTCAGCAGGTCGGCCGAGCTCACGACATTGCCCTCCGGATCCTTGAGCGAGAAGGTTGGAGCGAGGTCGCCGGCCTTCTTGGCGCGCTTGGCCGCGCCCGATTCGATCAGTTCTGCGGTGGCGCGGTGCATCGTCTCGATGACGGAGCGAGGAACGCTATAGGGCGGCTTTCCAGCCTCGAAATCGGCTTTGAAGGCATCGAGCTTGGCTTGAAGCGACATGACGGTTCTCCGTTGGCGTCGGCGTGGAGGACGGCGGCGCCGCCCGTTTGGTTGAACTCACGTGCAGAAAGCTAAAGGAGGCCGCCGTATGAGGTAGCGGGCACGACGGACTAGCGCTTATTCCGGCCCGGAATGAGAACCGCCCAATCTCAGCAGCCACGGCAGATGATCAGCTTGCGGTCCAACTCCTGGTCCACCTGCTGTTGCTGGCGTTCCCATGTTGAGACGGCTTCATGACGGGGGACGTCTGCCTGGCGGGGCTGCCGATGGCCGACCGGAGCAAGCCAGGGCAAGCGTGAGGTCAACACGATCGGCGCACGATCCGTGGCGGCCCTGATCGACACATCGGGGTAAACAGCAGCCGTATCTTGCCGGTCGGTTGCGTTCGCCGGCGACAGCAGAGCGACAAAGACGGCCACGGCAGCGGCTGCGCTGAGTGAGCGCTTCAAGGTCGAGGTGCGGGACATGATGACACTCCTTTGCAGGAGGCTCGAGATGAGCAACTCCATGCGTGTCACCGTACTGATCTGCTTGAGATGTTGAATGTCGGTGGGGCTCGAAGACATGCTTGTTCGTCTCACGAACTCCCGAGATGCGCCCCATGGCTGCGGTCGCACGCTGCGCGGTCGCCGAGCGCTTGCGGTCGTCTGACGTGATGCGGGACGGCTAGATCGCGCTCTCGTCGGAGAGAACGGTCATATGGGCACTTCCGAGATCTTGCCCGACGAAGCCTCCGTGGTTGACCGGGATCTCCGCCTCATGCCCCGCCAGCATCGACGAGAACCATTCCGGCGACCGCCGAGACCGAACCGCCTCGCGAGCGGCAGTAGGGTCCGATCTTCTCCGAACTTAGGCGTTGAACGAACGTTCGAAGAACCCGACGAAGGCTCGCGCCTTGGCTGTCGCCGCACGGCCGGTCGGAAGCACCGCCCACAGGTCGAGCGGCGGGAGACTCCATTCGGATAGGACGGTGCGAACGGCGCCCGATTGCAGTTCCGGACTGAACATCCACTCCGACGCGATGGTTAGGCCTGCATGAGAGAGCACTGCGGCTCTTACGCCTTCCGCGGCGGTCACCCGCAATCTGCTTTGAACGTTAACGGACAATTCCGTGCTTTCGCGCCTGAAGGACCACACACTGCCTTCTCCCTGCAGATAGACCACGGCCTGGTGCTTGCTCAGCTCGCTCGGAGTCGAGGGTATGCCCGCCCGATCGAAGTAGGTGGGCGTCCCGAGGACGAGCCGCTTGCACCTTGCGACGCGGCGAACGGTCAGTGTCGAATCCATCATCTTTCCCATCCGGAGCGCCACATCGATGCCCTCCTGGACGAGGTCGATCTGACGGTCGTCCAGGACCACCTCGAGATCCAATTCGGGATGCTGAGCCATGAACTGCGGCAACATCGGAATGAGATGGATGCGTGCGAACGTGACGGCGGCGCAGACGCGCAATCGTCCTTTAAGACCTGCTCCGGCTCCGCGTGCGGCGAGCTCGGCCTCGGCCGCTTCCTCGAGAGCCCGCCTGGCGCGCTCGAGATAACCGAGCCCGGCTTCCGTCGGGGTGAGGCCGCGCGTCGAACGCGTCAGCAGCTTGACCCCGAGGTATTCCTCCAGTTGGGCGACCGATTTGGAGACGGCTGGCTGCCCCACCCGAAGCTGTCGGGCCGCTCCGGAGAAGGAGCCCGTTTCAACGACCCGCACGAACGTCTCCATTGAAGCTAGACGATCCATCCTATTCTCCGCAGGAATGAGCGATATCGCTCCGTCCTGTCTGCCATGACTGAAAAGAACTGGCCACTCTCCACGCAAAGGAGAGACGCAATGGGCACGAACGAACACCCGATCGCGAGCCTCGTCCGGGCCGCCGGCGCCGACCGGATCCGTTCGATCCGCGCGAAGGCGGTCCCAAGCGAAGCGGTTCCGATCCTGAGAGCGACGGCAAGGGATGCCTTGTTCGCCTATGCGATGACGGGCAGTGCGGTGGCGAGCCTGGCCATCCTCGTCGCGCCCCATCTCGAGATGTTGCTTCGCTGCGCCGCCCACGGACGCGGCTAGGACGTACCGATATCGACCATCGTGGTGGCCGGTGGACAGATCGACAGAACGCCGTTCCGGCCTTGAATCGGCGAAGAGTTACTTGAAAGTAGGAGGGCCCGCATGAACCGACCGACTGAACGGCCTGAAGCCGCGGATCGTTCGCAGCGCCGGGCGGATCGCGCTGACCTCCCGGGACAGGTGGTGCTCGTTCTGCAAGGCGGCGGCGCACTGGGATCCTATCAGGCCGGTGTCTATCAAGGGCTGCAGGAAGTCGGAATCGAGCCGGACTGGATCATCGGCACCTCGATCGGCGCCATCAACGCAAGTCTGATTGCCGGAAACGAGCCGCAGCGCCGGCTGGAGCGGCTGCATGCGTTCTGGAGCCGCGTGCAGCGCGTCCCGCATTGGGGCTTTGAGGGCGCTTTCCCTGGACTGGACGGACGCTGGTCGCACTGGAGCACGCTGACCCAGGGCATCCCCGGATTTTTCACGCCGAACCCGCTTGCCCATGCCGGAGACGCCTTTCCGCTGGGCGCCGACCACGCCGGCTACTACTCGACGGCGCCGCTCGAACACACTCTCGCCGAGCTGGTGAACTTCGACCTGATCAATCAGGGAAGGCCGCGCCTGACTGTGGGCGCGGCGCATGTGCGAACCAGCCGGATGCGCAATTTCGACAGCCGCGATGGCAGGCTCGACGTGAGGCATATCATGGCTTCTGGGGCTCTTCCGCCTGCCTTTCCGCCCGTGCGTATCGACGGCGAACTCTACTGGGACGGCGGCATCCTTTCCAATACACCCACCGAGGCGGTGTTCGATGACAATCCGAGAAGGGACTCGGTGATCTTCTCCGTCCATTTGTGGAATTCGGTGGGACCCGAGCCGATGACGATGGCCGATGTTCTCAACCGCCACAAGGACGTCCAGTATTCGAGCCGCATTGCGAGTCAGATCGCGCGCCACCGGCAGACGCATCGGTTGCGTCACGTCATCAACGAACTCGCATCGCGGCTGCCCGAAAGCGAGCGCAGCAACCCGGAGGTCAGGGAATTGCTGGGCTATGGCTGCCAGACCCGAATGCATGTGGTCCAATTGCTCGCGCCGCAGTTGGAGTATGAAGATCACACCAAGGACATCGATTTCAGCCAGACCGCAATCGAGCAGCGTTGGGAAGCAGGCTATACGCACACCAAAGCCGTGCTCGCGCGTAAGCCCTGGACGGACCATTTCGACCCACTGTCGGGTGTTATCCTTCACGAAGCCAAGGACCTGACAGCGCTCGTCGCCGAATGAGCGACCACGAGCCATCACGCGCTTGCGGCCACGCTCAACTGGTATAGCCGCCCGGTCGCATCCAGGTCCTCCACGCGCCAGTCGCCGCCGACGCCGGCCATCATCCACCTGAGCAGCGCCCAAAGATCGGCGTCGATCTCCGGATCGTTCAACGGCTCCAACGCGTCGGGCAGGGCGTAGATCTCGATCCCGTCGGGAAATGGTTCCCCGCTGCGGCCGATGAAGACGAGCGCGTAGACCATTCCCGAGGGCGCCCGCACGTAGCCGGGGCGCGATAGGGCGTTCGTCTCCAGAGAGAACTGCTTGACGAAGAATTCGCGGAATTCCGGGTAGTGTCCGACGCGGTCTTCCGCGAGCACGAACGCTCTCCTCTTGCCTTCGAGCGTCGGATTTTCGATGACTTGAATAGGTGTCATGACTGCCTTCCCTCGATACGGTCCAGGAAACGGTTGATCTTGCCGGCGATCTCCTCGCCTGAGTCCTCCTGCAGAAAATGCCGGCCCGTCACCAGCTCGGGTCCCTCGGCGTGCGGCAAAAGCTCTTTGAAGCGTGTTGCGAACGTCTTGTGGTCGAAGACCTCGTCTTCCCGCCCCCAGACCAGCAGCGTCGGAAATTTCGACTTCTTCAGCTCGCGTTCGAGCCATTCGAAGCGGGCCAAGGCGCGCGCGCTTTTGTCGAGCGGGATCCAGCGCGGCCAGGTCCATGTGAGTAGACGCGATGCGGGATCTGGCAGGATGTTCTCATAGACGCTCTGGGCCTCCGCCCTGAACTTCTTGCGGTCGACCACGGAAAGATACATTCCGCGACCTGCAAGCGCGTTGTGACGTCCGAGAAGATAGGGTCCGACGAGGGGCGCATGCATCATGCGCCATGGGAAAATCCGCTTGTGGAACTCGGCCGGAGGCAGCGGCCAGGCCCAGGTGCTCATGATGACCAGAGCGCGGACGCGGTCCGGACTGGACAGGGCGAACCCGAGGCCAGTGGGGCCGCCCCAATCGTGACAGACGATGGTCGCGTTGCGCACGTCGAGCTGTCGCAGGAGGCCGGTTAGATTGGCGATGTGGCCGTCGAGCGTGTGGGCCTGTTCGCGGGTGGGCTTCTCGGACAGCCCGAAGCCGACCATGTCCGGCACGATCACGCGCCTACCCGCCGCAGTCAGCGGTTTGATAAATTTCCGGTACAGAAATCCCCAAGCCGGATTGCCGTGCAGGAGAACGACCGGATCGCCGATGCCCTCGTCGACGTAGTGCATGCGCCAGCCGTTGACTTGCTTGAATCTCGGCTCGTACGGCCATTGGCCGTGCGCGAACCGATGCTCTTCTCCCGATGTCTGCATTCCTTTCCTCCCTATCCAAAGAAGATCACGGCCTGGCCGTTGAGACCTGGTAGTCTAACGACCGGGCCCAGGGATTTGCCGGTCGCGAAATCGAACGCGACGACTTCATCCTGGGCGACGCAATACAGCTTTCCGTCCAGCCCGAAGCGTAGCCCGCGGGGTTTCCGGAATCCGATCCCACGATCCGGAGTCAGGACGCGAACGAGACGGCCGTCGGATCGGTCATATTCGCGGATGGTCGTCGCCGAGTCCGGAGCACCGAAGGGATGTTCGCTGCTGACGACCACGTTTCCGTTCGGTGCGATCGTAAGGTCGAGAGGGCCGAGATCCGGATCTTGGACCTTCCAGGAAGACTTGACCGTTCGCGCCGGATCGAACGCCAGAATCGTGTTGTCGCCTTCGCCGCCCGGGCCGATACCGGACGCGAGAAAGAGAGTGCCATCCTGCCCGAAGGCAAATCCGCGTGGGAATGGGACCACCGCGCTCGGAAGCACAGCTTCGCCGGCTCCATCGAGAGTGGGGGTAAAGGCCATGATCGTCCGCGCAGCGCGCAATCCGACATAATACCGGCCGTCGGGTCCGAAATTGCCGCCGCCTGGGTTCAGTCCGGGTATCGCGCCCGTCTCGCGCACCACACGGCCTTTGCCATCGAGCGCCAGAATGCGGTTTGCGCCGCTATTGAGGAAGAGCAGCGAACCGTCGACGCCGAGTCCGCGCGGGTCGATGATCCGGGCGTCCTCACTGAACGGGCCAAGCAACTCGCCGTCCGGATCGAATGCCAGGAGCTTGCCGTAACCCGGGCCATTCGCGCCCGAGGCGCTCGTCACAAGAAGGACCATCGAAGCCTCCTGTGCTTATCCTCAAGCGATCATCTCGAGGGCCAGAGCGATCCCCTGGCCACCGCCGATGCACATCGTGACGATACCTTTCTTGAGACCGTCCCGACGCATCGAATGGAGGAGGCGGGTCGTCAGCACAGCGCCGGTCGCACCGATCGGATGCCCGTGCGCGATGGCGCCACCCTCGACGTTCACGATCTCGGGCGGCAGCTTGAGCTCCTGCATGACTGCAAGCGCTATGGCGCCAAACGCTTCGTTGATCTCGAAGCGCTCGACGTCATCATTGCTCCAGCCTGCGCGCGCCAGCGCCTGTCTGACGGCGGGGATCGGGCCGAGCCCGAACATACCCGGTTCCACCGCAGCGATGCCGTACGACACCAGTCGGGCAATCGGCGTCAGACCGCGTTTGTCCGCCCAATCCTCTCCTGCCAGCACCATCGCCGCAGCGGCCGTATTCAAGCCCGGCGCATTGCCGGCGGTGATCGTACCGCCATCGCGGAAAGCCGGCTTCAGCTTGGCCAGCGCCTCGATCGTCGCGTCCGGACGGTTATGCTCGTCGACCCGGAACGTGCTCGGTCCCTTTCGCACGCGAACTTCGACGGGCACGATCTCGCCGTCGAATTTACCGGCGCTCTGCGCTGCAGAGAAGCGCCTGTGAGAACGCAAGGCCCATTCGTCTTGCTGCGCGCGGCTGATCTGAAACTTTGTGACCAGGTCTTCCGTGTGCCAGCCCGAGTGCGCGTCTGAGAAGGCATCGTTGAGGCCGTCGCGCAACACGCTGTCGTAGATGGAGCCGTCCCCCAAGCGGTGGCCCCATCGGCCGTGCGCGACCAGGTACGGAGCTGCGTCCATGTTCTCCATGCCGCCGGCGATGGCTGCATCCACCGAACCCATCAGGATTTCGTGTGCCGCGGAAACGATTGCCTGCGCGCCGGAGCCGCAGACGCGATTCACCGTCATGGCAGGTACCTGCACCGGAAGTCCCCCGTGGATCGCGGCCTGGCGCGCGGGATTCATCTTGTTGCCGGCCTGCACCGTGTTTCCCATGACGACCGTGCCTATCTCGTCAGGCCGCAGGTTGGAACGCTGAAGAGCGGCATTGATGGCCGCCGCGCCCAGTTCGACGGCCGGAATATCCTTCAAGGTGCCGCCGAATGTTCCGATGGCCGTTCGAACCGGCTCAACGATCACTACCGAGTGCTTCGATGTCATGAAAAAAGGCCTCCGCCGAGATGACGCGCAGGGAACGCGTGCCGACCAAATTGCGGCGCCGGCGACGATCTCGGCAGAGCGCTTATCGCAATAACGTCTATTCCTGCTAGGAATATACGATGCGCGCTTCCCAGAGAGCGCCTTTTCTCATCGAAATCGTGCGTCGCCAGGCTCCAAACTTGTCGACCTCGCACCGTCGGCGTATGCTGTACCTCCTTGTTTGTACTGCAATTTCGGCCGTATTCGACAGACGCTCCGATGAGTGGACGCGCTGGCGGCCGAGTCGCCCAAGGGAGGGAACGCGCGCTAGAATACGGCGGGTCCGGCGCGGGCAGTTGCCTTGCGCAAAGAGAGCCGCGATAGCGAGCTAACACCGCGGAATGCTTGTATGAACGCTCGTCGCAACATCCAGCCCGGTGACGTGTTTTCCTTTGGTCCGTTCAGTCTGTCCGTGGCGGGCAGGCTGCTTAAGAGGGCTGACGAGACGATACCGCTTGGCGGACGCGCCCTCGACGTCCTGATCGCCCTGATGGAACGGGCGGGCCAGGTCGTCAGCTACAGCGAACTGATCTCGCTCGCGTGGTCAAATGTGACAGTGGATGAGGCCAATCTCCGCGTTCAAATTGCCACCTTGCGGAAAGCGCTCGGCGGAGAGGAGGGGGCTCGCTACATATCGAACGTTGCCGGTCGCGGCTATTGTTTTGTCGCGCCCGTGTCGTGTTCGACGGAGCAGCTGACCGTTGCGGGAGGATCTCCGGACGGCGAGCAGCCCAGAAAACTGCCGCCGCCGTTGGCGCGGATGGTCGGTCGAGATGAAGCTGTTCGAGCCGTATCGGAGCAGCTCGTCACGGACCGTTTCGTGAGCATCGTCGGTCCAGGCGGCATAGGCAAGACCACCGTGGCCATTTCGGTGGCGCACGCATTGTTGAGCGGTTTCAGTGGTGCCGTTTCCTTTGTCGATCTGAGCGCGTTGACGAATGCCCAGCTCGTTCCAGCCGCAGTCGCCTCGGCACTCGGCTTCATGATCCAGGCTCACGATCCCTACGGCAGCCTTGTGGCGTTCCTGGGCGACAGGAAGATCCTCCTCGTTCTCGACAACTGCGAGCACGTGATCGATGCGGCGGCGAAATTGGCTGAACGGGTCGTCGGCGAAGCACCACAAGCGCATATCCTGGCGACCAGCCGCGAAGCGCTGCGCGTTGAGGGTGAACGCGTCCATTTGTTGTATTCACTCGATTGTCCGCCCGCGGAGAATGCCGATCTCACTGCCGCGGAAGTGCTGAGATTTCCGGCAGCTCAACTTTTCATGGAACGGGCTATAGCGAGTGGCTATCGCGCAGCGTTGAGCGACGTAGACGCACCGACCGTCGCAATGATCTGTCGTCGGCTCGATGGGATCGCCCTCGCCATCGAACTCGCCGGCGGTCGCGCAGGCTCTCTCGGGATTCGTGGAATCGCGGAATTGCTCGACAATCGCTTCAGTATGCTTTGGCATGGACGCCGAACCGCGCTCCCTCGACATCAGACGCTGAACGCGATGCTCGATTGGAGTTACAACCTCCTTCCCGATCACGAAAAGGCTGTCTTTCGGCGGCTCTCGGTCTTCGCGGGAGATTTCACGATTGAGGCAGCCTGCGCTGTTGCGTCGGGAACAGACCTGGATGAGGCGCGCGTTGCGGAGACCATCCAAAGCCTACTTGAGAAGTCGCTGCTATCGACCACTCAGGTGGTCGGGTCCGTACTCCACCGGCTGCTCGACACGACACGCGCATATGCCAGAGCAAAACTCGACGAACGAGGGGAAGTCGCTCACGTTGCCCGACTTCACGCGGAATTCTATTTCAAGTTTCTCCAAAGCGACGAGATCCTCCGCTCAAGGATAGGTAAGCACGATCTATCCGTATACGCACCACACGTCAGCAACGTGCGTGCGGCGCTGGAGTGGGCCCTGTCCGATCGCCGCGATTCGGCCTTTGGAGTGGCTCTTGTTGCGCAGGCGGCGCCGCTTCTGCTCGGCCTATCTCTGTTGGAAGAGTGCAGGCGCTTCTGCGAAAGGGCCCTGGCCATTATCAACGATACCGGCGATTGCTCGAGAACGGAGATGATTCTCCAGGAGTCGCTGGCGCTGGCGTCGATGTACACCCGTGGGAACCACGGCACGGTTCGCGCCGCGATCGATCGCGGGCTCGCGCTGGCCGAAGCGCTCGAGGACAGGCCCCGCCAATTGCAACTCCTCGCAAGCTTGAATCTCCTTCTCGTCCGAAAAGGTGACCTTCAGGGCGCCAGGGCGGCTGTCGAGCGTGGAAGGAGCGTAGCACAGGCAATTTCAGACCCTGCGGGCCTCATCTGGGCCGAGTGGATGATAGGTGTCTCGCACCACGTGAGTGGAGATCAAGCCGCGGCGCAGTCCCATCTCGAAAGAGGAATGTCGCTTGCAGCCGAACTCGGCTCGCATCACGCCAACTACTTCGGAACTGTCAATCGAATAGGAGCTATCGTGGCTCTTGCTCGAGTTCTGTGGCTGCGCGGGTTTCCCGACCGGGCAACAGGAACTGCGCTGAAGGCGATTGAAGAAATGAGCTGCGGTCGAAATCATCCAGTCTCTGTTTGCACCTCACTTCTCTATGGCGGTTCGGTGATGTTCTGGACAGGTGATTTCTCTAGAACTTGGAAATTGGTCGAGCAGTTGATCGGGTTTGCCGGACGACACTCGTTGGGACCCTATCGTGCCGCGGGGATTGGGCTGAAGGGCGAACTGCAGGTCGCGAGCGATGAGGTGCGGGCGGGAATAAAGTCATTGAGGGAGGCTTTGGAAATCATGCAGGTTGAGCAGTACAATGTGGTTCGCGGCACCCTCATGGGGGCGCTCGCAGGCGGCCTTCTAAAGGTGGGGGAGTTGGAAGACGCGCTCTTCACGGTGAATAGTGCAATTTCTCGATCGATCGAAACGGGCGCCGAATTTGACTTGCCCGAATTGTTGCGCATCAAAGGGCAAATCTTCGCAGCGCGAAAGGACCACCTTGCGGCGACGACATGTGTGAGGGAGTCGATTGCTAAAGCTCAGACTCAACATGCGCTCAGTCTTGAGCTCAGATCCGCCATGACACTCGCACGTCTTTTTCAGGACGGAGGCGAGGGTGCGGAAGCGCGTCAATGCGTGGCTGGTGTGTACGACCGATTTACGGAAGGTTTCGATACTGCGGATCTAAAATTGGCGCATGCGATCATAACGGCATAGCCCTAAATCGATGCAGCTTGCGTAGGTTAAGCAGAGACCTACAGGTGTAAGGGTCCGATTTACAAGTTTTTACATCATACAATGAGCAAAGGTTCGGCAACTGGGGCATGTTGTTGGGAATGATGTCAATCCCGACGGTCGCTGATTCATATGCCAAGCCCCCGTTCTTCGACGAATGGACCGACTACGCTTCCACCCCTAATTTCGGAGTTTGTGGGGGCTGCGAATAGCTTCGATCTGGATCGGTTGATGGCCACATTTGCCCATGACGCGCTCGTCAACGATCAACTGCGCGACTACTGGGGTGAGACGGCCGTTAGGAACTGGGCGGAGCGGGACATCATCGGCGAGAAATTATCGATCGCGGTTACAAAAGTTGTGAGTCACTACGGCAATTTCATTGTCACTGCCAATGTTGATGGAAACTTCGACAAGCGCGGCTTGCCGGACCCTCTTGCCCTGGCCTTTTACTTCACGCCCCACAACGAACTCATCGTCCAATTGATCATTCTGCGCAATCGTCACGATATCTGACGTTCACCAGCCGTCGGGTTCCCCAATTTCCAGCAATGTTTGCTCGCCCGTCACGATTTACAAAATCTTAGAACGTTTAACTCGCCTCCGACAAGAAGTCGCGCGACGTTAGCGTCAGCGCTTTTCCATTTTCGCCACGCGATCCGAAGAGGGAGCGGACGAAGCTAGACACTCCGCGCAAGGAGAGGAACGGAGAGCAATCGGGAGGACGTCTCGGGAGCGCTCCGCGGCCCATCGCCGCTGCTCAAGGGAATTGATGGCTCATTTGCAGAAGGAGACCCATTCCCCATCGGAATAAATAATATCGCCAGATCGCGTCTGCCGCAGCGCCGAGGAATGGGTGAGGGTGCGGTCCCACGTTGTGACCTCGAGAAGGGAGAGAAAAATGATCAACGGCTTCACGCTTCACGACACGAACACCGCGCCGGCGGCTTCCACTGAAATCCTCAACGGCGTTCAGAAGTCTTGGGGTTTCGTGCCCAACCTGCACCGCGTCCTCGCACAAAGTCCGGCAGCACTTGAGGCCTACAGCACCCTTTGGGGGATCGCCGAAAAGACGAGTTTCACCCCGCAAGAGCGCAACATCGTCTATCTCGCTATCATCTACGAGAACGAGTGCACTTATTGCATGGCCGGTCACACCAATCTGTCGCGCATGGCCAAGGTAGAGCCGGAGGCGATCTCCGCCGTCCGCGAGGGCCGCCCCATCGCCGACGCGAAGCTCGAGGCCTTGCGCCAGTTCGCGACCAAGGTCACCCGGCAGCGCGGCGTCGTGAGCCAGGCCGACGTCGCCGCCTTCAAGGCCGCGGGCTACGACAATCAGTCGGTGCTGGACGTGCTCGTCCTCGCCGCGACCAAGCTCATCTCCAACTACACCAATCATCTCGCCGAGACCCCGAACGATTCGTTCATGAAGGGCGCCGAGTGGAATGCGCCCGGCAAACTGAAGCCGGCCGCCTGACGACACCGAAGGCTGCCCTCGCTATTGCGCGGGGGCAGCCTTTGCACCTGGCGCACAAGGAGACCGGAGATGATCGAGCTCTACTACTGGCCCACGCCGAACGGCCACAAGATCACGATGTTCCTGGAAGAAGCCGGGCTAGAGTACGCGATCCATCCGGTCGACATCAGCGCCGGCGATCAGTTCAAGCCCGAATTTCTCGCGATCTCGCCGAACAACCGCATGCCGGCGATCATCGATACCGCGCCTGCCGACCGTGGCGAGGTAATCAGCGTATTCGAGTCGGGGGCCGTTCTGCTGTACCTAGCTGAGAAGACCGGCCGCTTCCTGCCCAAGGACGTGCGTGGCCGCAAGACCGCGACGGAATGGTTGTTTTGGCAGGTCGGTGGCCTTGGGCCGATGGCCGGTCAGAACCACCATTTCGGAGTCTACGCGCCGACCAAGATCCCCTACGCGATCGACCGCTACGTCAAGGAGACGAACCGTCTTTACGGCGTGCTCGATCGGCACCTCGAAAACCGCGCGTTCATCGTCGGCGACACCTACAGCATCGCCGACATGGCTTCATATCCCTGGGTCGTGCCCTGGAAGCGCCAGCAGCAGAATCTGGACGACTTCCCGAACCTGGGGCGCTGGTTCCATGCGGTGCGCCAGCGCCCCGGCACGCAACGGGCCTACGCGAAAGGCGAACCATACTCGAGCCGCCCTGCGGTTACGGAAGAGGGAAAGAAGATCCTTTTCGGGCAAACAGCGAGCAGGGCGTCGGTGGCCTGACGGAGGGATAGAACCTCGTTTCACGCGATGGAAGGAGAACAGCGATGAAGTCCTCGTCGGAAAACATGCAGGCGTCCGAAAGCAGGTCCATCGATCAAAGGAAGATCGCTTACCAGAAACCGCAGCCCATTGGCATGGTGCCGGATGTATTCATCGGCTCTGCGCTGGAGCTTAACGGGGACGAGCGGGAATGGGTCCCGCAATCGCCGACCGTCGCCTTCAGGCCGCTCGTGCTCAATGTGAGCCAAGGCTACTACATCAACATCCTTCGAGTCCGATCCTCGGGCGTGTTGTCGCGCCACCGGCATTCCGGACCGGTGCATGCCTTCACGTTGCGAGGAAGCTGGCGGTACCTCGAGCACGACTGGGTCGCGTCCCCTGGGGACTATGCGTTCGAGCCGCCCGGCGAGACGCACACGCTTGTTGTTCCCGATGACGTCAAGGAGATGGCCACGCTTTTCCACGTGACGGGCGGGTACACGTACGTCGATCCTTACGGCGAGGCGCTCGGATACGAAGATGTCTTCACCAAGCTCGAACACGCCATGCAGCACTACGAAGCCGTCGGGCTCGGCAAGGACCATGTGAAGAGGATCGTGCGATGACGAGGCGAGAGACTGTCGATGTGGATGGCGTGCCGATCAGCTATCTGACCGCCGGCAAAGGCGGACCCTTGGTTCTCCTGCTTCACGGAACCTATTGGAGCCGCGTCTGGCAGCCTGTGCTCGAGGGCATCGCTTCCGCCGGTCTCCGCCCAGTGGCGGTCGATTTCCCCGGCTTCGGCCGATCCGGAGGTGAACTCACTATTAGCGAGGCTTCGGTGCCGCGTCTCTCGGCTTGGCTGATACGTTTCCTCCAGGCGCTCGGGCATAAGGGCCCTGTTATGGTGGCCGGCCACGACATCGGTGGAGGCGTTGCGCAGCATCTTATGCTCGCAAAGGAGGTGAAGGTGCCGCGCGTGGCGGTCGTGAACGGAATCATGTACGACTCGTGGCCGGTGCCAGGCGTTGCCCGCTTCCGGGATCCGGCGGTCGCTGCGGCAACGACGCGCGACGATATTCTGGCTGCGCGTCGCGTATCGGTCGTGAAGGCGCTCGGACGACCGGCCAGCGAGGCCGAGATCGCGGAGTATCTCGATCCTTGGACGGATCCACGGGTCGCCCGATCCTGGCTGGCGCTCGCGGGCGCTGCCGACCATCGCTACACCATGGAGATGCTGCCGGCATTACTGCAGTCCAGGAAGTCAAAGCTCTTGGTGTGGGGCGAGGACGACCCGTTTCAGACCATCGACTATGCCGAACGCTACGCACGGGAGATCCCAGAAACGCGGCTCGTCCGGATCAAGTCGGCCGGACACATTCCGATGGAGAACAATCCCAAGGCGGTCGCGGGATCTCTGGCCGAGTTCTTCGTCGCCGAACGCTGAGGGAGGGGTGCAATGAAGATTGCTATCCTAGACGACTACCAGAACGTGGCGCTGCGGCTCGCTGACTGGTCTGACGTCCGTCGGTACGCCGAGATCGTCGTGTTCAACGACCACGTGGTCGAGGCCTCGGCGGTCATCGAACAGTTGCGACCGTTCGATGTGGTGTGCGTGATGCGCGAACGTACGCCGCTTCCAAGGGAGATTCTGCAGCAGCTACCGAACCTCAAGCTGATTGCTTCGACGGGACCGCGAAACGCGTCCATCGACAGCCAGGCCGCGACCGATCTCGGCATCGCGGTCACCGCGACGGGCTACGATTCTACCCCGACCATCGAGTTCACCTGGTCGCTGATCCTGGCGAACATGCGGGGCATCGACCGGGAGGCGGCGTCGCTCAAGGCGGGCGGCTGGCAGATCGGGCTCGGCTCGAACCTGCGAGGCAAGACGCTCGCGGTCGTCGGGTTGGGAAACATAGGAAAAGAAATCGCGCGGATCGGTCTTGCCTTTGGCATGAAGGTGATCGCCTGGAGCCAAAACCTCACGCAGGAGAAAGCCAGCGCCGCTGGTGCCACCCTCGTGGACAAGCCGACGCTGTTCCGCGAAGCGGACATCGTGACAGTCCATCTCGTCCTGAGCCATCGTACCAAGGGGTTGATTGGGGCGCCCGAACTCGCCCTGATGAAGCCGACGGCAAGGCTCATCAACACGTCGCGTGGTCCGATAGTGGACGAAGCAGCTCTGATCGAAGCGCTGCAGTCGCACCGGATTGCCGGCGCGGCGGTCGACGTATTCGACGTGGAGCCACTGCCCCCGGATCATCCGTTCCGGAAGCTGCAGAACCTCCTGGCGACCCCTCACATCGGCTACGTGACCGAAGATCTCTATCGGACCTTCTACGGCGATGCCGCAGCCAACATCACGAAGTGGCTCGAGGCCAACGCCGCGGCTGCGTAACCCGTCCTCACGCGCGACAAACACTTACTAGACAACGAGGATTGAAATCATGAGCACGGCCAATCAGAGCAAAGACATTCCGAAGAAGGTCTTGATCACAGGTGCTAGCGGCCTGCTGGGCGTCGCGGCCATCGAGAGGTTTCTTGACGCGGGTTGGGAGGTCGTCGGCGTCTCGCGCCGCAAGCCAGCGCTGCCGAGCGGCCGCAACGTCGACTTTCTGTCGGTCGATTTGCGTGACCAGGACAAGACCCGCGCCGCATTCGAACCGCTGACCGACGTCACACACATCGCCTATACGGCTCTCCACGAAAAGCCCGAGCTGGTCGCCGGCTGGTCGAGCAAGGATCAGATCGAGGCCAACAATGCCATGCTGCGCAACGTGGTCGAGCCGATCGTCCGCGGCGCCAGGAATTTCCAGCACATCAGCATTCTGCAGGGGACGAAGGTCTACGGCGTCCACCTGCATCCCATTCCCATCCCGGCTCGCGAACGTGATGCCCGCAAGGATCACCCGAACTTCTTCTTCGACCAGGAAGCCTATGTCGGCGAGATGGGTGCCAAGCGCGGTTTCAACTACACGGCTCTGCGTCCGCAGCTCGTCACCGGTCCCACCCCAGGCGCGTTGAATGTTCTCCCTGCCATCGGAGTCTACGCGGCGATCCGCCGCGAGAAGGGGGAGCCGCTCGGCTTCCCGGGAGGTCCGTCGTTCGTTTGGGAAGCCGCCGATGCCGATCTCGTTGCAGACGTGGCGGTCTGGGCCGCGCAATCGCCTCAGGCAGCGAATGAGGCTTTCAACATCACCAACGGAGACGTGTTTGAGTGGCGCAATGTGTGGCCGGGTATCGCCGAGACCCTTGGCGTCAAGGCCGGACCGGACATGCCGACGAGCGTGACGGCCTACCTCGCCGAAAACGCCGCGATCTGGGACAAGATCGCCGCGAAGTATGGTCTTCGCTCGCGGAGCTTGCGGGAGCTGGTCGGTCAAGGAGACCAGCATGCTGACTTCGCGTTCGCCTATGGCGCCCCGGCGGGACCGCGAGCCTTCGTGAGTACCATCAAGCTGCGCCAGGCCGGGTTCGCAAAGACGGTTGACACCGAGATCTCGTTCCGCAACGCGCTACAGTCTCTGATCGACCGCAAATTCCTGCCTCCGGCGTCCAAATGATGCGGGGTTTGTGCGCGGCACACTGGTCGCGAAAATCTCTGATCTGAAGGGAGCTGATCTGAAAGGAGAAGAATGATGCTCAGGCTACAGGGTAAAGTGGCGGTGGTTACAGGCGGCAGCAGTGGCCTGGGGCTCGCGACGGCCCAGCGGTTTGCGAGGGAGGGGGCATTCGTCTACATCACCGGCCGCCGACAGGACGAACTCGACATGGCGATTTCTCTCATTGGAGATCGTGCTGCGGCCGTTCGAGGGGACGTGCAGAACTTGCAGGATCTCGATCGGCTTTACGACAGGATCAAGAGTGAGAACGGGAAGATCGATATCCTGGTCGCGAACGCGGGTTTCATCGATCCGGAGCCGCTCGTCGAGGTCACGGAGAAGAATTTCGACCAGACCTTCGGCATCAATGTACGCGGGCTTCTCTTCACGGTTCAGAAGGCGCTGCCTCTCTTCCGTGACGGAGGCGCCATCGTCCTGATTTCGTCCATCGCCGCGTTCAAGGGCATTCCGCGCTACACCGCCTACAGCGCAACCAAGGCCAGCGTTCGTTCCTTTGTGCGCACGTGGACGGCCGAACTGAAGGACCGCGGCATCCGTATCAACGCGATCAGTCCCGGCGCGATTGACACGCCCATCATCGATGCTCAGGCGGCAACGAAAGAAGGCGCCGACGCGATCAGGGCGAGCTTCAGGGCTGCAACTCCGCTCGACCGGCTTGGCCGACCCGAGGAGATCGCTGCCGCCGCGCTGTTCCTGGCTTCCGACGAGAGCAGTTACGTTGCCGGCGCCGATCTCGTCGTCGATGGCGGATTGAGCGCGCTTTGAGGGTAGCTCGGCGGAGCCGTCTGTGATCATGCAGAGCGTCGGAGGCGCTTCTACAGTATCTCTTGAAGATCGATGGGAAACTAAGCTTCATTTTCGTCGACAAAATATTGCCGCAACGACTGCGGATGAGACTCCTGTGAAACCTTCGGCAGTTACTCCGTCCCGTACCTTCATAGAACGGAGCCATTGCCATGACACCACGACGTACTGACTTCGCCGACTTCGTACTCGACGTGTTGGACTTCACGGAGGAGAAGCTCCGGGAGGCGCTGCGGGACGAGACCTCAAGGGTCGGTGCCGTCAACGAGGCCGCCGGCGCCGTGCCCGTGCTGCGGGATCGCCTTCGCGAGAACGAGCTGGTGCAGACCCAGTTCATGTTGGTTCTCGGCAACGAGTTCTTTGAGCCGCATGCTTCCGAGCGCTGGCGCGACCTGGCTCGGATGCCGCGCGCCGACTTCGAGGCTGAAGTCGAGGCGTTTCTCAAGCCGGGCGGCGCGTTCGCGGCGACGCAGGCGATCGTGGGCGCGGCTCACGGATTCGACTGATTTTCGGTGGGGCCCGACTCGGATAGCCTGGCGCCTCTGGGCAGAGAGCGGGATCATGGCTGCCGATCCGAAGCCGACCGGGAAGAAGCGCCGGCGCAGCCCGCGCGAACTGGACGTCTACTACGTTGTGGCGATCGAGGACTGGGGTTGGGGCTATTCGCTCAGTCTCAACACGGACCGGCAGCCGATCGACCCCTACCATGAATTCCGCCATCTGCAGGTCCGGGGCAGGCTGCTGCATCCGAAGGGGCTGAGGACTGACCGGATCGACCTGACCTTGCTGCCTTCGAGGGACCTGGATCCGGAGGAGCGGAAGGCGCTGCGGCCGCTCGGCGTCGGATCTCTCGATGGGTACGGCGACCCTATCACCGGGCTCCTTCCGGTGCCCATGGATGCGCTGCCGCCGATCCTGCAAATGATGATCGGGGAGCGCTTCAAGTTCGTCGTGATGCACGGCACGAAGCCACCGGCGGGCGACGCTCCATGGCTATAGGTTGGAGATGAAGCTGGACCCGGACGATCTTCCCGAGGGCGTCGAGCTTCCGTATTGACCCGTCGGCAAGCCGATCGGCGCCTACGCCGTCGAACGTTCACGGACAAGTTTGCGACGACGCTTGTGCTCGAGCAACACAGGGAACTAAGCTGATCGTGGCAGGAAAGACAAAATGTCGGTGCTGCATCCGGTCCGAGAGCCGTGCCCGGTCTGCGGAAGGCCGATGAAGCTCGTCCGCGACGAGACGGCCGGTCGCGAGCACTATGTCTGCTTCCGTTGCGATGGGGATCCGCTGCACGACGACACCGTCAGAAGGTGGGCCGCCAGCCCGCTGAAGCCGCCGGCCGAGACCTAGTCGACCGCCTTTCGGAGCGCTTCCCGCTCGCGGCAGAGGTCGTCGATCTTGCCCCGCATGCGAACGAGCAATAGCTCCGCCGACGCTGTCGTGACGCCAGCGCGCTGCAGCATGCGGACCTCGCGCTCCTGGGCGCGGATCTGCCCGTGCATCCGAGCGGTCTCGTTGCGTAACCCCACACAGAAAACCTCATCTATGGCTATTCGTGTCGCCGTGGGACGTTCGGTGTTCCAAAGAGCGCACCGCCCATTCGGCTAGCTCAAATAGAGCAGATGACGCTGGACCAGATCGCGGCGTTTCAGTGCAGGATGCTGACCGATATCACCAGTGGAAGAATCGCGCCAAGAGAGGCCAGCATTATAGATCGCGCTCTTAGAAAACGGCTGAAAATGATTGAGCGGGAATTGGCTCTTGAAGCCGCGGAGGGCTTAGACGGTGAAGAGAGCGGGGCGGGGCTTCGGTCCCGCGCTCACACCGCCGGTGCGGACTTCAAGCCTGCCGCTTTCGCCCGGCCGGCCTTCTTCTTTGTTGTGCCAGGCGGAGCTTGCTGCTGATCCGGCTTTTCAACCATGTGCTCGGGCGGCGCCGACGGCGGAACGCGCCGGGCAAATCTAGCAGCCCACCGCTGTTCGCACTTTCTTTAAAGGTCCAGAGGGATCGTACCCATAACCCACACTCCAGGGCTCGCGGTCCTGCCCCGGCGTTACCGTCTCAACGCTTATTGTGATCTAAAAGGTCCGCTTCGGCGGGCACCCGGATGGGCGTGCACGCATCGATCCGGCAAAATCCCGCCACCAAAGCGCCTAACGACTCAACAACGCTTGTTGCAGCGGGCCGGGGGCGATGCGCGTGGGTGCTGCAATGATGCGCCATGGGTCCGATCTATGGCTGGGTGCGGCCCTGAGTGGGCTGCTGGTCACGATGCTCTTGCTTGGCGCGGTCCTCGTTCGAAGTGAGGTACCGGTTGAGAGAGGTGAACGGCTCATCGCTGTGCCCAAACACAGTGAGCCCAGCACCCACACCTCTGAGAGTGTCGCAGGCCTGAGAGGGTCGCTGCCGTAGAGAGGCTTTCTCCTTCTTGGTGTGGTGGCCGGCCTCGATTGACGCACGCCCGCGCTGGTCGCGCCCTTCGCCGCCTCCACCTCCGAGGCGGTTCGGGCTCGGCGGGAATTTATACTCGTAAGTGTGATCCTGTTCACATCTGGGGCCGCAGAAGGGTGGTACCGCTCCCCCTAGCCGGCGGCTTGTTCAAAACGACGGAGGGTTCGACCATGCCCGCCATTTTCGATTTTCTGTACCGTGAATATTGCCGTGCTCGCCTCGCCGAGATGCGGAAACAGCTATCCCTGATCCAGACGAACGGTCCTGAAATCCAGGAAACGGTTGGCAACGTCAGCGGCTCTGACGGCGCTACGCTTCTCGCGACCCCCGCTTCCGAGGCGCGGGTGCTGTCCTAGTTAGGACACTCGCGGAGGCACCGGGCTTTCGCGTTGGCGGCGGCCGCGCCGACGGCGAGACGACGGGGCCCATCTTTGCGGAAAAATTCGTTCGGGCCCGTGTACCCGGTGGCTGGCCCGTGAAGATTCGCGCGTCGGCGGGGCTTTGTATGAGATTTCCCTCAGTTTCCGGTGTCGTCACGACCGAAACCGACGTGGAACGGTTCCGCCGCGAAGCCAAGGAATGTCAGCAACTGGCGGAACGGGCGACCAGCCCCATCGATCAGGAGGCGTGGCTGCGGCTGGAAGACGACTGGATCAAGCTCGCGGAAGAGGCCGAGAAGAGACGGCCGGCTGGCGCGTAGGCCTCTATGGACTCTGCAACCTTGATGGACTGGACTGACTGAGCGCGAAAAGCGAAGCGCGATCAGCATTTAAACGGGGGTTGTGGTCGGCCATGCTGTGCCAAATGCAGTATCGCGCCGTTGAGGAGCGTCTTCCAGCGAATGCATTCCAACAACTGATCACATCCGTACTTCGGATACAGCTTTCCCGGATACCGATTTGCGAACGAACGCGATCGCTATTTTTTTGTCGTGGCGCTGCTGGTGGCGCCTCGCACCATTAGGGCGATCTGCCGGCCGACATCGTCGACGCTTAAGCGGCCGCCTGCGGTGTACCAGAACACGGTCCAGTTCATGGCGCCAAGGATCGACAGCCGGAACACATGCCGGTCGCAATCGGCACGCAGAGGCAATTCGTCGATGAGCCTCGCGAAAATCTGCTCGTATTCGTCGCGCTGGCGGACGAGTTTTCGAACACCTTTGAGATTGTAGTAGCGTGGCGGCGTGAGGATCGCGCGAGTCACGCTGCCGCCGAGCAATATCCGGCAGTGCGCAACGATGGCCTCGTCGAGCCGCCGCCAGGGCTCGTTGATTCCGGCAATGGCGGTCTCGACCTCCTGGCGCATCGCCGTAAGGCTCTCCTGGTGCACCGTGAAGAGCAGATCTTCCTTGGACGGGAAGTGATAGTACAGCGAACCGGACAAAACGCCTGACGCGGCTGCGATATCGCGGATCGACGTGCCTTCAAATCCATTCCGCGCAAACAGTTCGGACGCTGCGGCAATGATCTGCCGGCGGCGGTCGGGGCCTTTTCGTAACGATTTCGGCTTTTTCGTACGCGCCTTCGCACGCGCCAAGGGCTTCGTCATTTTCTTCTCATTCCGTCAATGATGAAGAACCCGGCCGCTAACATGAGACCTGGCAAACTCCTGGCTTCCGTTCGCTTCGGCGAGGCCCGCAGAAACCGTTTCAATGGATCGCCGACCTCTACACTTTTGCAGAGGTATTGTCGAGAATCGATCAAGCGACCGATAGGCGAAAACGATCCGTTAGCCGGCCGGTTCGCAGGACCTTCGCGCTAACGCCGATTCGCCGGCATCTCTGCTGGCGTGAGGCGGACCTGGAGCGCCCAGTGAGCAAAGCCTTTCATTGATCATGCGGTGCATCGATACGCGCGCGCTGGGACAAGCCCGCACTCTGCCCGGTCTTGGATTTGGCTTGACTTTCTATTCAACCAAGCGAACGATAGAATAAGAAATCGGATCGGCCTAGCTGCTTCCGACAGGGCGCGGAAGGGACGACAAGCCGAGCGGGCAAAAGCAGGCGAAACAGTTCCGCCGACATGGGTGCCGACGTCCTCTAGACCCAGGGAGAAATCAATGTCTGATTTCCTGATCGAGCATACGCCGTCGGCCTACAAGTACCCGCTGCTGATCAAACACCTTCTTCACGCGCCGATGGCACAGTCGGCCGATCAGGAGATCGTCTACCGCGATCTCAGCAGCTACACCTATAGCGACCTGCGCGAACGAATCGGGCGTCTTGCGGATGGTCTCACTTCGAAGGGCGTCCGTCGCGGCGATGTGGTCGGCGTACTGGATTGGGACAGTCACCGCTATCTGGAATGCTATTTTGCGATCCCGATGCTCGGCGCCACGCTTCAAACTGTCAATATACGGCTGTCGCCCGAGCAGATTCTGTTCACGCTCAATCATGCGCGTCCGAAGCTGCTGTTGGTGAACGTAGAGTTTCTTCCGTTGATCGAGCAGTTGCAAGGGCAGCTTGAATCCGTCGAAGGCATCATTCTGATGTCGGATGACGGCGTGTTTCCGAACTGCCCGATCAAGGCCGTCGGTCAATATGAGGAGATCCTGGCAAAGAGTTCACCCGATTTCACGTTCGAGGATTTCGACGAGAACACTCGTGCGACCATGTTTTACACCACGGGAACAACCGGCGCGCCCAAAGGCGTCTACTTCAGCCATCGCCAGCTTGTGCTTCACACGCTGATCGATCTGGTCGGATTCGGCTCGCCGGGGCGGCAAGGGCGGTTTCACCGTGAAGACGTGTACATGCCGATCACGCCGATGTTTCACGTCCACGGCTGGGGATTGCCCTATGCCGCGACCGCAGCGGGCGTAAAGCAGGTCTATCCCGGTCGGTATCAACCCGAACTTCTCTTGAAGCTGATCAAGACCGAGGGCGTGACGTTTAGCCATTGCGTTCCGACGATCCTGCAAATGTTGCTGTCGGCGCCCAACAGCAAGGACGTCGATCTTTCCAGATTGAAAATGGTGATCGGCGGCGCGGCACTGACCAAAGCGCTGGCCAAGGCGGCGATGCAGCGTGGCATCGACATCTTCGCGGGCTATGGCATGTCGGAGTCCGGTCCCATCTTGACGATCGCTCAGCTCAAGGAGCATGAGCTGACCGGAAACCTCGATGAGGAGGTCGAGCTTCGCACCAAGACCGGAACGCCGGTGCCGCTCGTCGACTTCCGCATCGTGGATGCCGAGATGAAGGACGTCGCTCACGACGGCCGCACCGCTGGAGAAATCGTCGTCCGCGCGCCGTGGCTGACGATGGGATACCTCAATAATCCGGCGTCGTCGGAAAAGCTCTGGGAGGGCGGCTATCTTCACACCGGCGACATCGGCACCATGACCGCGCACGGCGTCGTCCAGATCACCGACCGGATCAAGGATGTGATCAAGACCGGAGGCGAATGGATTTCGTCGATCGAGTTGGAGGACATCCTGCTCCAGATGCCAGGTCTGAGCGAGGCCGCGATCATCGGCGTTACGGATGCCAAATGGGGTGAGCGTCCGCTCGCCATTCTTGTCGTCCGTCCCGGCGGCAACGTGGATGATGCGGCTGTTCAGAAGCACGTTAAAGCCTATGCAGAAAAGGGCGTGATCTCGCGTTTTGCCATTCCGGACAGGATCAAGTTTGTCGAAGCGCTCGACAAGACAAGCGTCGGCAAGATCGACAAAAAGGTGCTGCGCGCGAAATACGGGGACGGTTAGCCTGAAGGAAGATACCCGGGCTGGTATCTTATTTGATCGATTATTTGCTTAATTGGGCGAAGTAGGTCTGACGATGATGAGAGCCAAACAGCGATGTGGGCAATGCAAACAGCTCCACGCATGAATCAACCGGGAGGGAAAAATGGCCGAGAAGACAGTCATCGATATGTTCGCCGATATGGCGAAGCAGATTAGCCTGCCGAAGATCGACTACGAGGCGTTTGTCGATATCCACCGCAAGAACATCGAGGCGATGCAGAAGTCCACTGCGGTGGCGTCGGAGGGGGGCCGTGCGGTTCTCGCGAAGCAACAGGAAATCCTGGCGGAGGTTGGCCGCGAGGCACGGCAACTGATCGCTGACTTCAGGCCAGGCGGTTCTCCTCAGGAAGTTGCGACCAAGCAGGCTGAGCTGGCCAAGCGAGTGTTCGAAGCGACAGTCAAGAATACCAGGGACCTCGCTGAACTGGTCCAGAAATCGAACAGCGAAGCGCCCAGGATCATTCTTGATCGAATGCGCGATAGCTTTGCCGAAGCGCGGGCGGCCATCGAGTCCAGGAAGGTCTGATACGCGAGATCCGCCTCGTATGAGGGACGGTACCGACAGGCTCTGCTGCAACGCGAAAGAATATTGGCGCGGCACGTCTCCGGGACAAGGCCCTGCGATTTCACAATGATCCGCCTTGCAGTGACGGGCCTAAAGGTCCGTACTGGCGGCCGGTGCGGAACGCCGCGAATATGTTGTGAGGGTGGCGCCGATACCGAACGCTGAAACGTCTAACTCAAGGGTGAGCGTCAAGATGAAAAAAGAGGATGTGCTCAGGCAATACACCACGCCGACCGGAGCTCCGGCGTTTGTTCCAGGCCCGCATCGCTTCACATCGCGCGAATATCTGAACATCACCTACCGGACAGATCGGGAAGCTCTCGTCAAGCAAGTGCCCGAGCCGCTTGAAGTCGACGAACCGCTGGTACGCTTCGAAGTGATGAACATGCCCGACACCACGGGATACGGTTCGTATGTTGAGTGTGGGCAGGCCGCGGTCGTGCGACACAAGGAAGAACGCGGCGAATACATCATAGGCATGTATCTCGACAATCTGCCGGCGATTGCCGCGGGCCGCGAGCTCAGTGCGTTTCCGAAGAAGCTCGGCTCGGCAAAGCTGTTCGTCGATTCCGATACGCTGGTAGGCACGCTGGACTACGGTACGCTCAGCGTCGCCCGCGCGACGATGGGCTACAAGCACAAGCCGATGGATCTGGAAAAGGCGCGGCAAGAAATCTGCGTGCCCACGTTCATGTTGAAAATTCTCCCGAGCTACGAAAGGCGCCCGCGCATTTGCGAACTGGTGCGCACCGAAATCACCAATATCTCGGTGAAGGGTGCGTGGCGGGGTCCGGCGCGGCTGCAACTGTTCGAACATGTGCTGGCGCCGCTTGCGGATCTTCCCGTCCGTGAGATCATTTCGGCCACGCACATCCTGACGGATCTCACGCTTTCGCCGGCCACCGTCATCTACGACTATCTCACCGACAGTGCGCCTTCGACCAGTTCAGATAAGAAGTAAGGCGGATGTGATGGCCACAACCCAGCGGGATATTCTCAATCGGTATTCGAAAGTTACGGTGGTCGGCGCCGGCGTCATCGGCGCATCGTGGACGGCGCTCTTTCTCGCGCACGGGCTGGCGGTGGTCGTCAACGATCCGCGCCCGGACGTCGAGACCATCGTCCGAGACTATATTCGCAACAATCTGTCGACGCTCAAGGAGCTTGGGCTGCCGACGGACAATCTGGAAAAGAGGCTGAGCTTCGAGGCCGATCTCGAGCGGTCGGTGACGGGCGCCGATCTTGTTCAGGAAAACGGACCGGAGCGGATCGAGTTCAAGCAGGATCTATGGGCGCGCATCGGCAAGGTCGCGGGCGCGCACGCGCTGATGCTTTCGTCGAGCTCTGCCAAGACCGCGACGGAGCAGGCGCTGAAGACGTCCCGACCCGAGCGGCTGCTGGTGGGGCACCCCTTCAACCCGCCCCATTTGATTCCATTGGTCGAAGTCGTTCCCGGCGAGAAAACGAGCCCGGAGGCGCTGGATGACGCGGTCGCGTTCTACGCGGCGCTTGGCAAGGTGCCCCGCGTGGTGCACAAGGAAATGCCCGGCTTCGTCGCGAACCGCCTGCAACGGGCGATTTTCAGGGAATGCTGCTACCTGGTCATTCAGGGCGTCGTCAAAGTCGACGAACTCGACGACATCGTGACGAGTTCGATCGGCCTGCGATGGGCGGCGGACGGTCCGTTCCGCTCGTTCCATCTCGGTGGCGGCGCGGGTGGGTTCAAATCGTTCTTCAAGCAGTTCGGTCCGGGTCTCAACGAGGCCTGGAAGAACATGGCGTCGGTCAATCTGGATGAGGCCGCGCAGGACAAGATCATCGCGCAGGCCGAGGCATCCTTTGCGGCGCAACCTCCTGAGCAGCTCGAAAGTGAACGCGACGCCAAACAACTGGCCATCATCCGCGCGCTTAAAGCGGTGAAGGCTGGCAAATAACATGCGCTGCAATCGCGGCGTCGGGGCCTGAGGCGCGATCAACGGGAGGACGAAATGGGACTTTTGTTCGAGGGCCTGAAGGTGATCGATTGCGGCAGCTTCATCGCAGCGCCGGCGGCGGCCACGATTCTGTCGGACTTCGGCGCCGATGTCATCAAAATCGAGCCGCCGGGAGCAGGGGATCCCTACCGGCATCTTACGAAGCTTCCCGGCCATCCCAGGAGCGATCAGAATTACGCGTGGATGCTCGGTTCGCGCAACAAGCGCAGCCTCGCGGTCGATATGGCGAAACCCGAGGGCAAGATCGCGATCCAGCGTCTAGCCTCGCAGGCAGATGTCTTCATCACCAACTATCCCGCCGCCGTCCGCAAAAAGCTCGGCATCGGCTATGAAGCCCTGTCGTCGCTGAACGACAGGCTGATCTACGCTTCGTTCTCCGGTTATGGCGAAAACGGCGCCGAGGCGACCAAGCCAGGCTTCGATGTCACGGCATGGTGGGCGCGGTCGGGCTTGATGGACACAGTTCGCGCGTCATCGGAGGCAGTGCCGGTGCGACCCGCGAACGGCATGGGCGATCACTCCGCCGGTTTCACGCTCTATTCCGGCATCGTGATGGCCCTTTATCAGCGCCAGAACACGGGCAAGGGCACGGAGGTGTCGTCGTCGCTGGTGGCGAACGGACTTTGGGCCAACGGCTATAACGCGCAAGCAGCATTGTGCGGCGCGACCTTCACAGACCGTCCGGCACGCGAGGTCGCATTCAACGCGCTGACAAACTATTACAAGTGCCGTGACGGTCGTTGGCTGATCCTGACCATTCTCAATGAAGAAAAGCAGTGGCCGGAGTTCATGAAATGTCTCGGTCGCGAGGATCTGATCGATGACCCGCGTTTTGCCAAGAAGGTGGATCGATTGACGCGATCGCGCGAACTGATCGCATTGCTCGACAAGGAATTCGAGAAGGTGGATCGTGCGGAATTGCGCAAGCGCCTGACGGAAAGGGGGATCGTGTTCGACGTTGTGGCCACGCCGGAGGATATTCCGTCAGACCAGCAGCTCATCGACAACGACATTCTCGTTCCCTTCGCCGGCAGCGAAACAAGGACGATCAATAGCCCGATTGCGCTGCGTGGCGCAGACAAGGTCCAACCAAGGATGCCGCCTTCGGTGGGCCAGCACAGCGATGAGGTGCTGAAGGAGGCAGGTTTCGATGCGGCGACGATCGCCCAGATGCGCGCCGTCGGCGCCATTGGCTGAGTAACGACAACGCATTTCCAGTTCATCAGGAGCGTCGCATGAAAATCGAAGAGCTGTTCTCGGTCCGGGGAAAGGTCGCTCTCGTCACCGGAGGTAGTCGAGGTCTTGGCGAAATGATCGCCCGCGCCTACGTCGAAAACGGCGCCAAGGTCTATATCACCGCGCGGCGCGCCGAAGCCTGCGAGGCGCTTGCAAAAGAGCTGTCGCAGTTCGGCGAATGTATCGCCATCCCGGCGGATCTTTCACGCATGGAGGAGATTGCGCGCCTGTCCGGCGAGCTTCACAAGCGGGAGAAGAAGCTCGATATTCTGGTCAACAATGCAGGTGCAAGCTGGGGCGCGACCTTCGCCGAGTTCCCCGAAAATGGGTGGGACAAGGTGATGGACCTCAACGTGAAGTCGGTGTTCTTCCTGACCCAGAGTCTGCTCGATCTGTTGGAAGCGGCGGGATCGGCGAATTCCTACTCGCGAGTGATCAACATCGGCTCGATCGAGGGCATCAGAACGTCGCATCTCGAAGCCTACTCATATGCTGCGTCGAAGGCAGGCGTGAACCATCTAACGCGCATCATGGCAAAGTTTCTTGCCCCAAAGCACATTGCGGTCAATGCGATCGCGCCCGGCTACTTCCCGTCGAAAATGACCGATGCGATCGATGAGCATGGTGCGAAGGAAGTCATCGACGATGCGCCCATGAAACGTATGGGACATGCGGACGACCTCGCGGGCATTGCCATCTACCTCGCCTCGAGGGCGAGCGGTTTTGTCTGCGGTGCGGTCATTCCGGTCGACGGCGGATTGGCCACGACGGCCTAAGGCTCGCGCTCGAAGGCAAGACTTGAGCGTATGGACCTCAAGAACCTCGAAAAAGGCGCCGCTTGATGCGGCGCCCTTTTTGGACCTTGAATTATCAGGACCATCGGACGGCTGCCTTCAAGATGTCAATCCGGCCTCGATAGCTGGTTCGTTCAGGACCTCGTTTGGGTCCGCAGCCTTTACGATGATCAGCAACAGCAGGCCGGACAGCAGGTAGGCTGCCACGATAAGATAGGTGCTGAAGAGCGAGTTGCCGGTCGTTGCGGTAATGTAGCCGGTGAGGGAAGGTGCGACAGCCGGGCCGAGATTGCCGAGGCTGCTGATGAGCGCGATGCCGCCGGCGGCGCTTGCCTTGGACAGGTACTCAGTCGTGGTGGTGAAGAACAATGGCGTCGCCGAGATGAACCCGAGGCCGGCGAGCGTCAGGCCTACGATCGACGCAACCAAATTGCCGTTGGAAAATGTGATGGCCAACAGGCCGACTGCCGCGACGGCTACGCAGGTGGCGTAGTGCCACCGCCGCTCTCTGGTCTTGTCCGAGTGACGCCCCATCAGAATCGTGCCGATGATGCCTGCGATCTGCGGCAAGGTGGCAAGCAGACCTACGTGCAACAGATCGGCCACGCCCCAGCTCTTGATCAGCGAGGGAATCCAGAACACCATGGTGTAGGTCGCGCCCAGCAGCAGAAAGTAGGTGAACGCAAGGCCGTAGACCTTCGGATCCTTCAGCATCTGGAAGAATCCGGCGTGATGCGCGGACTCGACGTCCTTGTGATCGTGATCGAGCTGGAAGCGCAGCGCGGTTTTTTCCTCGGGACTCAGCCACTTGGCGTCTTCGGGTTTATCCTGAAGATAGAAGTAGGCGGCAAGACCGAGGATTGACGCGGGCAGGCCTTGGGAAATGAAGAGCCACTGCCAGCCATGCCAGCCTTGGATGTCGTTAAGATACTTCATCGTTGCGCCGGAAAGCGGACCGGCAATCACGGACGCGATGGCTGTTGCGGTCATGAACATCGCGATAATCTGGCCGCGCCGTGCTGAAGGGTACCAGTACGTCAGATAGAGAATGATGCCGGGGAAGAAGCCCGCTTCGAGTGCGCCGAGCAGGAACCGGGCAACATAGAATTGCAGCGGCGTCTGCACGAACGCCATGGCGCACGCAACAATGCCCCATGTGAACATGATGCGCAGCAACGTCTTGCGAACGCCGATGCGCTCGAGCAGCAGGTTGCTGGGTACTTCGAACAGGAAGTAGCCGACGAAGAATATGCCGGCGCCGAAGCCGTATGTCGCATCGCTGAAAGTCAGCGTCTGCTTCATCTGAAGCTGGGCATATCCGATGTTGATGCGATCCAGAAACGCGATCATGTAACAAACAATCAGGAAGGGTAGAATCCGCCAGCCGATCTTGGAGAACAGCTTTGTGACGGCGATCGGCTCCTTTTCAGCGGAAGGAATTGTACGGACGCCGGTTGCGTGAATAGCCATTTGTTTACTCCCCTCATTTGTATTCCCTCGGAGTCTTTTGCTCCGAGTTGGAACGTATTTTGCCGTCTTACTCCTTGACGCCGGGTGCGCCGCGATAACCACGGCGGTTGACGTTCCGCACAATAAGAATCTGAATGTTGGACGAGGTCCGCCCGGGATCGAACCCGGTCGCGCCGCGCGCATGGTTCCTGATCCTTTGGAGCGCCCTCGGGCACGCAGTCGGCATCGTGATCGACTTTCGGGCAAGAACCAAGGTCAAACGGCCATGCCAGCTTCAAAAGACAATCACTAATCTATCAGGCGCTTGATTGTGTAGCAATACGCGCGCCGGGCTGTCCCGGATATGCTGTGAACGGGGCGCGCTGCTGCTAGCAGTATCTGGCGGGTCGGCCGGGGCGTGTATCCAGATCGCTGGCGACGCCGTCTCCTGACGGCTCAAGCTCTGTTCGATTTGAACGCCCCCACGGCAGGACGCGCTGTCGTCCCGCCGGTCTTCTTCCGCGGGTAGCCTACCTCTGCAGCGGCCTCTCGGTACGGACTATAAGCTCTCTTCCTGTGAGGGCATGAGAGTAAAGCGGCAAGATCGTGTCGACCTGCAGTTTGAGCCGATTCAGATTTTCGACCAGGTTGATCTCGCTGCCGACGGGCAAGGGCAGAGACGCGGCCGCGGGCGGGATTTGGAACTCGTCTGCCTCGATCAGGATCCGGCCCTCGGGAATATAGGCCATCAGGAACCCGCGGGAATGAGAGCTGTCGTGCACTTCATGAATTTCGATCTTCTGCGTACCGTCAGAGAGAACCGTGCCTTCGTCGACGCCGACTAAAACTGGCTTGCGGCCGCTCCCAGCGAGTTGATCGGGATGGATGGTGTTCGGATTCGCGAAGACCTTTTCGTAAAAGGGCAGCGCCAACGAACTCACCATCAGCTTGGCTCCTTCCGCTGCGGCGTATCTCAACCCGCCCGCGTGATCGAAATGATGGTGCGTTGCGATCACGGTCCCCACCTTCTTTCTGGCGACCAACGCGTTGGCTGCGAGGAACATCTGCTCGGCATAGCCGCCGGATATCGGACTTTCGACCAGCACGATCTGGTCCTTCATCTCGATCGCTACGCTATTGTGGGTCGGTCCCTCGAGAAACCAAACTCCCGAGCCCACATTCTGAACGTTGATCGAAGGCTTCGCTCCACGAATGCCGGCAGGTACGTCGACCCGCAAGGGCAAATCGACCTTCACATTCTGAATCGCGATATCGAACACTTCCGTCCCAGCCTGAGATTGCCGCAGTCGCATGGGAAATTTCAGTCCTTCAACGTCGCGGTAATCTTCGAATCTGGTGACGATGTCAGTATCGCCAAGGACCGCATCGGGTACTCTGGAAGCGATTCTGACGACGAAACCCGCCTTGTTGAGCCATACGACGGCCATCAATGTGCGCGGGATGGCGAAACTGAGAGTCGTGAAAGTCTCTCCATTCACGACCTTGTTCGCGGCGACGGCGCCGTAGCGTTTCGCAGCCAGGAGCACTCCTTGCGGCGATGTGGTCCATAGATCGTTGACCCGAGCCTCGAGCTGTCCGGGCGCGGGGCCGACGAACGGTCTTGCTGTGTTCCAGCAGAGATCATCCTTGAGCAATCCGATGGTCAGGAGGCCGCCGAGACCGAACGGAGGGGTCGCTCCGCCTCCCAGCAACTCGCCGCGGGCCCGAATCACATCCTCCCGATAAGAATTATTTTCGAAATCCATCGCTCGAATGAATCTGGTGTACGTCAATTTCGGCCATACGAAATCGGGTTCGAGCGCTTGGCCGAACAACGAGCCTGAACCGACACCGATCACTTGAATGGAATGCACCGAAGGCCCCCCGATGGCGGCTTGAGCTTTGCGGATCACTTCGTCGGCATCGAGCCCGGCATTTTGGGCCGGTAAGGGACCGGCGAACATGGCGGCCACCGACAGGGCGAAGATGCCCACTTTCCAAGAAGATCGTGGAGGCACTCCGGGCATCCGAGGTTTTACGTGCTCTGTTGATCCGACCTGAACCCGGCCTCGGACGGGCCCGACAGCATTCCCCCTCCCGCCTCCGAAGCTCCAGTTGGAACGGTCGCGGCTATCTTCGCTGCCCGGTTTGGATGGGTGGCCACAGTATTTCTCCTCAAGACAGGCTTCCGACGATCGAGGCGCGGCGGGACAGCTCGATCCAATTGCCGTCCGGATCGAGGATCATCGAGATCCGCGCCACGTCTCCAAGCGTGATCGGTGCAAGACCTTCGCGCACGCCCTTGCTTCGCAGTTCGTCATGCACGGCGTCGATATCTGATATCTGCAGGGTGATGTAGCGCCAGCCGCGTGCCTGACGAATCGGATCGACGGTCGCCGCACGGTCTTCCTGGAGAAGAACAAAGCTGTCGCCCAGGCGAAAGGCCGGACCGTCCGACCATGACTGTTCGCTGAAGCCGAGGATGTCGCCATAGAACCTGCGATGTTCGCTGAGGCTGCGGACCGCCACGGTGACGGCTATCTGGGTGACACCATCGTATCCCGGCGGCACCAGCTGAACGCGATTGCCGTCGGGATCGGCCATCCGTCGCGGTTTCTGCAGACCCTCTCGCGCGATAATCAGTTCGCGGTAACCGCTCGGTGCGGCCTCGGGCAGGGGCTCCGCATGATGGTTGAGCTTGATGACCGAGCCTTGCTCATTGTGCCTGTACTGTTTCTGTCCGCGGCGAATCGGCTGCACATGATCGAAGCGCAGACCGACATCCTCCTGCCAGAACCGCAGCATCGACTCCAGATCGTTGGTCGAAAGTCCGACGTCGATGATCTGCTTGGCGAGTTGCATCTGTCGTACCTCAAGCGAATGACGTACCGACCAGCTTTTCGGACACATCCCAAAGTCTTGCAGCTGTCGTTGCGTCGCGGGCTTGAGGCATGATCAGGGCGGGCGCTGGCGCGCCTCGCAATTCGCCGATTCCACCGGGTCCGTAATAGGCGCCCGGCCTTGCTTGCGGGCTTGTCGCTGCGAACAGGATCGGCCTCGCGCCGTCTGCCGCGGACTGACCTAACAATGGCGCTGCGAAAGCGGTCGCAAGAGAAATAAAGCCGCCCGGGCCGCTCGCGAACAGGTTGGTTCGGGAAAATCCAGGATGGGCGGCGTTACTGATCAGGTTCCCGCGGGCCGCGTCACTGCGCCGCTGCAGTTCGAGCGCAAATATCAAACACGCGAGCTTGGATTGGCCGTATGCCTTCCATGGCGAGTACAGGCGTGCACCCTGCAGATCGCCGAAATCGATGCGCGCGGTCCGGTGCGCAAGGCTGCTGACGCTGACAACTCTTGGTTCGCCTGCCCGGCGCAACAATGGCATCAGCCGAGCCGTGAGAGCGAAGTGACCCAGATAGTTTGTTCCTAATTGCATCTCAAAACCATCCGCCGTTGTTTGCCGGCGGGGCAGCGCCATCACTCCCGCATTGTTGATCAGGAGATCAAGGGACTGCCGGACGTGCATCCGCTGTGCGAAGTCAGCGATCGATGC